>NZ_JBYTCM010000011.1:0-185313 GCF_058790275.1 Mycobacterium sp. FW102-FHT13B02 | reverse complement strand
GTACCCGAGCCAACGGAATCGACAGGAGACCATTCCGGCTACCCTGCTGCGCTCGCAGCCGGGCGCGGAAGCAGGGTAGCCCCAGATTCAATGAGAAACGTCGCGATCGAAATTCTCATCCAATCTGGGGCAATGCAGGTCAGACTAGTAAATGTGCCCCAGATTCAATGAGAACGGACAGTAGCCATTGCTGCTGGAGCCGAACGAAGTGGGCATCCACAACTGCTCCGTGGCCCGGCACCAGAAGCGCGTCCAGCCCGGCCGCCGCGAGCAGCACGTCCAGCGTCGCCGGCCACGCCGTGACGTCCGAGTGCGCATCGATGGCCGGATCGCCGGATTCCTCGACCAGGTCTCCACAGAAGGCCACAGTGCGTCGACCGGGAACGACGACGATGAGGTCATGGTTGGTATGTCCAGGTCCGGGGTGTAAGACCGTCACCGTACGGCGGCCGACATGCACGGCCGTGCCCCGGGTCTCGTGTATCGACGGTCGCAGATTGATAATCGTCCGGTCGACCTCCTCGGGGTCGGTACCGAACTTGATCGCGTCGGAACGGAGGTCGGCCCTCCCGGTCGCGAGGGTTTCGGCCACCTCCGGCGCGCAATGAATCTGCGCACCAGTGAAGTAGGCGCTGCCGAGCACATGGTCGAAATGATTGTGAGTCAACACGATCTGTCGGACCGCCTGACCGGTCAGGGCGTGAACATCCTCGTCGATGGCGCGCGCCTCGGCCAAGGTGGTCCCGGCGGTCCACCAGGAGCGCGCCCGTATCCCCCGCCACCAGGCCGACGGTTACATCGAGAAATGGCAGCCGAACCCGCCACACGCCCCAGGTCAGCGGCTCCCACTCGAAATTCACTCACCTAAGATCGCACAGCGCCACAAGATGGCGGGCCGGCCGACTACGGCGAACAGGCCGGAGTGCGGCATCACTGGTTGAACATTGGTCGGCCAGTGGCCAAAATTTGGTTGACTCGCGGAGAAATTCCTCTGCGAGCTCGTAGGCTAGACCCCTGTGCGGACGGTCTTTTATGAGCGGCTCGACGATTTGAGTGGTGGTATTGCTGTCGTTTGCGACCGTAATGCCACGATGATGCAGGTTGCCACCGAGGCCCTCCTCAACATCGACGTCGATGCCGCTGAACGTGTCATCGACCGCGGGCCCACAATCCTCGACCAGTGCGCGGCCCTGGAAGCAGACACGTTCGCCATCCTGGCCCGTCAGCCGCCGCTCGGGCCCGATCTGCGCACAGCAATCGGCTGCCTCAAGAGCCTGGCCGATCTGCGGCGCATGACGGCCCTGGCCGCCCACGTCGCTCGAATCGGTCACCGACGCCATCCTCTGAGCGCCGTGCCCGCCGACGTTGGCAGATACTTCGCCGAAATGGGATACATCGCATTCCGGATAGCTAATGATGCGAAGACCGCAGTGCTCGAACAGAATCCAGACAAAGCACCGCAACTGTCCATCGCTGACGATGCGATGGACAGTATTCATCGGCAACTTTTCGCGGTCGTGATGGACCCAGACTGGCCTTACGGCATCACCACAGCGATCGACGTCACTCTGCTCAGCCGCTACTACGAACGTTTCGCCGACCACGCAGTCGACATCGCGCACCGTGTCCCTTACTGGGCCCGTCAGGCTATCGGCCAAGGCTCTTGGACACCGGGGCCAGACGCGAGGTACGAGTAACGCATGGTCTCGTGCGGTCAGCACGATGAGAAGTGTTGAGCTTCAATAACTTCATGGGCCAAGCTCATCGATACGCATGGGCAGTCGCTGTTCACATTTCGTCGAGCACAGGCAACACCAGTTCGGCCACCAACAGCTGTACAACCGCGGCGACCGGGACAGCGACCAGTGCGCCAACAACCCCCAACCACGCCGCCCCCAACAAACGGAACACCACGTAGAACACGACGCTGGCCACGCAGACCGGGATCGATACCGTCAGGGCGAGGGCCGCGACGATGAACCCGCCGACGCTGGAACCGTAGGGGAACAGGTCCGGTATCGCCACGACGCTGGTGCGCCTCATCCAGTTGAGTGATGCGGGAGCTAACAAGCTCTAATTACCAGGAAAGTTGGACGATACTCTTGCGGCCTGTCTCCTTAAACTGTCCGGTTAACCAGGCGCTATATTCCGTGACACCGAGTGGTGTTTGCCCCGTGGAGTAAAACTTAGTGAGTCGTTCTTGATTACTGTCGAACAGATAGCCGATTACTCTCGCTAGACGGTCTTGTTGCCCCACCTGGGCGATCTGATCTCTACCGGCGCCGACAAAGTCTCCTGTAAGCCAGGCATTAGAATCGATCCGTTCACCGACATCGTCGATGTGAAGAACCGGGACAATCGCCCAGGGAAAAGGATGGGGTGAAAGCGAAGGTTCAGGCGTTGGGATCTGTTGAATCAACTGCCATATCGTAATGCCGCAACTGTTGTTGTTGTTAAACACTTGCGCAATTTGAGTTAGACCGCAACCAGTGAAATCGCCGGTAAGCCAGGCCACAGCGTTGATGCTGTGCTGGTCAGAAGAGTCCTGGGCAAATATGGAGGCTTCATTGCCCTCGAACCGGTAGGCGGTGACACCCATCTTCCCGCCTGCGCTATATATTTGGACGATCTCTTTTCGGTCGCCGCTGTCCCCGCTGAAATTACCGGCGCGCCAAGCCTCGAAAACCATCGCAGTGCCCGGACTCTCGAAAACTGCGGGGCTTTCCATGCCGGCTCCCGGGCCGTACAGCTGAAAGACCGTCAGACCGACATGGCCACTGATGTTCCGTACTTGGGCGATCTGATCGTGACCGCACCCGGTGAAGTCGCCGGTTAGCCACGCCACCGCAGCGACGGGATGGCCTGAAAATCCTGTAAATTTCTCCAGCTCACCAGCTGCAGTGTCGACACGGTAACCGATTACAGCCACCGTGTCGTTGCGACTCCATACCTGGGCGATCTCGGTCCGACCGCGCCCTGTGAAGTCGCCAGTGAGCCATGGCTGGGGAGGGATGGTGCCGCTGGGGTTAACGCCCTCGCCCGTGTCGGCCTGAAACACCCGACTGACGTGCTGAAACGTGTGTGTTTCCCAATCCTTCGGAGGCACGTGGATTGTCATCTCGTCCATGCGGAGCACAGTCAACGCGCCTCTGTTGGTGCCGGCAGCGTTATTTCTCCACACTTGAGCGATCTCGGTGTGGCCGTCGGTAGTGAACTCGCCGGCGAGCCACGCAATGGTGTCGCTTCTTTCCGGTCCTGCCGGTCCCGCGTCCGGTCCCGATATCACATCCGTGTCAAGCAGTCCGCCAGTTCGCCAACGGCCCGTGAACTTCTTATCCTGCTGGTCACAGGTAATCGCGTAGGGGGCGGCGGCGGAGGCGGAGTAGACATGCACCTGGGGCGGCCGCCGAAGAACTTCAGCGCCGTCCACGGCGTACATCACATCGTCTATCGAGCACTCGCCGTAAGCGATACGGAAGAACCCCTTCTCACCCCAGCCGTCGCCCCAACTATTTTTACATATCCAATATCCACCCTGCTTCAGGCTGGAGTCGTCGCAGTAGCCGACAACGCAGACACCATGCATTCCGGTAGGCCAGAATGTCCAAGCAGGGACATAAACGCCCGAACTGTAGAAAGTCAGATCTATGTAGGTGTTCATATCGGCCGCTAGTGGCCCATGTATTGCGAGATAATGCTTCATCGCACTGGGAGTCATTAATGTGTAGTAACCCTTGATCGCACCGTATGGAGTTGCTGGGCTCAAGTCTGGGCGGTTACGCGGCCCGTTGTACGGATAGATGGCCTCCCTGACGGTTCCGAATCTCCTGTTCACTTCGAACGCATCTCTCAGGGTCCAGCCCCCGTTCGGGTCGTGCGTATCTTCGCCGATCCAGAAGTAGAGATAGGCTTCGGAAAAATCAACTCCTCCCCTGGTAACGGGCCTATTGCTGGCGATGTGAAGGTGAGACTCAAGTACCGCTACTGCTGCGAACGCCGCGCACGTGGGCTCCAATCCCTGGTTCTTCACGGCGGTGATCCAGTTGCCGCCGCCTTTGCCGGCGCCCTTGTTCCTCCAGTCAACGAAACTCGGGAGCGGCTCTGCGAGCTCCAACGGAGCGCTTGGAGTGAGCCGTTCACGCTGAATAGCAGCCAAGTCTTCTGGTGAGCGGTAACTGTCCCCGAGGATGGTCTTCTGCACGGCCTCTGGAAGTCTTGAAACCGCTGTTTCATCCACCTGCCAAGGCAACTCCTGTTCGGCTACTAGTCGCCGCAAGTCGTTAATGTTAGGCGTAGTCACGCGATGCCCCCCCACTGAATTTTTAGATACGACAATAGAGCAGGACGCGAACGGCCGGAGTCGAATTTTGGACCATGTCCCGCCAGCGAGCTTGGCACTCCGAAATGACGTCTCGCTCCCTCAAGCCGCCGACTGGCTCGTCAACCCTTGAAATTGGCGGTAGGTGCGGTTGATCTCGCTGCGCGCCCGCAGCGCCCACACGATCTGTGCGATGCCGATGACCACTAGCCAGGCACCGGTGACAATAGCCACCACCAAGATCGACGCAAACGGTGAGGCGAGCACGACCATGCCGGCAATCACGCTGATCACGCCAAGGAACACGTGCCAGCCGCGGTAGGGCAACTCCGAATAGCTCATCGCCACCGCTACCTCGGCAACACCTTGGAAGATGAAGCCGATCCCTATCCAGATGGCCAGAAAGAGAATTGGGTAGCCCTGGTCAAGATGACGAAACGCCAACACTCCCAACACCAATGAGAGTGCACCACTGATGAACCACAGCACGCGCACACTCGCCGACCGATGAAGGCTGAAGGCCACAATTATCTGCGCGATGCCCGCAGCCAGCAGGTAAACGCCGAACAGTATCGCGACGGCGTCGACTGTTGGTCCCGGCCACGCCAGCACTACAGCACCCGCGATTAGCGTCAGCACGCCCCATGCCAAGACCGACTTCCACAGATTGCCAAGCAGCCTCGGGGTTTGCGCCGTAGTCACCATGCTTCTCCCTTTCCCAGATCCGTAGTCAGACACCGCGAACTCTTCGCGCCACGAAACGTCCGCCGTAGGGTAAAACGTCCCAACCCCGTGGGTATGTTGGTCTGCAACTCGAGAAGCTCCCCAAGCCGCTCTGCATTCAGCACGCGTCTGGATGCCACGAGTGCAACTGGCGCAGTAGCGCATTCTTTTTGTAATGGTGCTCGGCCATTCGACGTAGGATGTCGTCAAGCACCGTCACGGCTGCATCGATGTGCGGGCCTTTGTTGAGCATGACGCACTCGGCCCGCTCGCCCATTGCGGCATCACTGATTTCGGCGCGCGACGGCTGCCCACTCGTGGCGAGCTGTTCGAGCACTTGGGTCGCCCAGATCACCGGCAGATGGGCTGATTCGCACAGCCACAGGATTTCCTCCTGCAGTTCGGCAAGCCGTTCGTAGCCCACCTCGACAGCGAGGTCACCGCGCGCGATCATCACCCCGATCCGCGGCCGCCGCATCGCCGTCAGTAGTAGTTGGGGCAGGTACTCGAATGCACGGCCCGTCTCGATCTTGAGTACGACGCCAAGATGGTCGCCACCGAGTTTGGCCAGCTCCTCGTGGAGTTGCACGACATCGCGGGGATCTTTGACGAACGACATCTCGACGAGATCCGCGATCTGCACCACGGTTTCCAGGTCAGCGACGTCTTTGGCGGTTAACGCCGGCACAGGCAAATACGTTTCGGGCACGTTTATGCCTTTGGCCGCGCGCAGTTTTGAACCGCCAACGGCGGCGTGGTCAATGCGCACCTGTAGTACTTCGGGGTCCGCCGCTGTGATTTCCCCGCCGATTCGGCCATCGTCGAAATAGATGGTTTCGCCGACCCGGGCGTTGTCGAAAACGTCGGGCAACGTGCAACCGATCTGCGCCACGCTCTCGCTACCGATGTCCACGGGTGTGCAGTCCCGCGTGACGTTCAGCAGGTCGCCGGGCCGCAGTAACAGGTGCTGCTCGCGTTCGGGCAGCAGTCCGAGCTCGGTTGGGTCGTCGGTGTTCTCCGCACGCAGAACGGTGCCGGTAGTGAGATACGTCGTCTTGGAAGTGATTACCGGGAATCCGTCGACGTGCGACGCCGCGCTTGTCAGCTGGAGGTGACGGGTCGCGCCGCGAGTGTCGTGCACTGTGATCACATCGCCCGCATGCCGACGGGCCAGCCACTGTGCGGGCACCGGCAGCGTCGCCATGTCGGCTTCTGGCGCTGCGGTGGGGTTTTCCGCCGCTGTCAACCAGGCTCGCGCCGGGGCGAGAACGCGGCCCAGCGCATCGCGAGTGGGCCGAAGCTTGACACAACGCGGCCCTGGCTCGATCGGTCCGGTGCGCAGCTTCGGCCCCGCGAGATCCATCGCGATCAGGCAGCTCCGTCCGGCGAGCTGGCTCGCGTGCCGAACGTGACCGGCCATGGCACGCCAAGCGTCAGGGTCGTCGTGGGCACAGTTGATGCGAGCGAGATTCATGCCGCGTTCGATCAACCGGCGAATCAGATCCGGGTCCGTCGCAGCGGACGACGGCAAGGTCACCATGATGCGGGCCTCATGGTCGGCCGGCGCGAGTCCCAGCAGATCGACTGCGCGGTTGCGCAGCAGTTGTTGCCCCTCGTCGGCGTGCACGATCGCCGGTGCGGGCGGTTGCCACGAGTCTTCGAGCATCGCGAGCACAGCGGCTCGCACAAGTCGCAGCGTGGCCTGCACGTGTGGTTCGCTGCGTCCCAGCGAGGACAGTCCGAAGGCGGCCAGCCGACTTTGCAGCTCTCGTAGGTCACATTGCCGGATCGCCCAGTAGTGCACGAGATTTCGAGCGCTCAACCGGTAGTCGGCAGCGACGTTGGCGAGCCACTGCTGCCACGCCGATTCAGCGGACTCAAGGCTGCCGAGCAGGTCGTCGAGTTGACCGAGTAATCGGACCAGTTCGCGATCAGTGGCAGGCGCGTCGCGCACGACGGCAGAGGTCTCATGAAATGACGACATCGGCGGGCTCCTGATTCGTTAACTCTTTGGCGGGTAAGGTGAAATGCCACAGCCGTGTGCGGCTGGTCCGTCCGTACCGGTACTCGGAAGATTCACCGAGGGAGCCGTGGACCATCGCCAGCACGGTCGTTGGAATCAACGGCTGGCTGCGATGATCGCGCATCGCGGCTCTGGTACATCTTGTTCCGGACAATGTGTTCGACGAGGATGGGGACGAAGCTCTGGATTCGTGCCTCGTCGAACTGGACGGCGGCGTCCTCACACCAGCGCATGATCTCGGCCTTTCGCCGAGCATCGTGTCGCCCTTCATGACGTGCCAGTTTGTCCGCGACGTCAGCCACGGATCGTGCTGCGGCGGCTGCCGTGCCGGTCCCGGCGCGGCTTCGTTCCGGTACGGCGGCCAAGGCCTGTTGCGCATCCCGTTCACCGGTTTGTGGCGAGATGACGCGCAGCGTGAGGTGATGACCATCGTGCCCGACGAGAATGACGCTGGCCGGCTCGGCACTGTCAAAGGCCAGCAGTTCTATTGTCTGCCCGGCGATTTCGACTTCAGGTGGCGTGTCAGTCCAGCCGTTGCGGACATAGCCCACCATGACGACCTGGCCCAGCCGCCGCGACAGCGTGGCCAGCAGTGCGGGCAGCTCGGCGACCAAGTCCGTTGAGCAAGGCCACCAGGCACCGTCGATGTGTTCCGACGGAAGTCGGTTGGTGATTCGTAGACGGAGACCGGCAACGTCATCCACATTCAGTTGATCGGGAGCCATTGTTGCGGGCGGAGCTTGCTGGCTTGTTTGCGACATGCCGCCAGGATGCGCGAGCCACGTCGAAGGCACTAAGGCCATTAGGCCCTGATGTTTAGAGGCCAAGGGACGGCGCCGGATTCACCTTGTGCCAGTGGTGAACCCGGGGGCGACGGACGGTAAACACCAAGTATCCGGACGACGTCTACGCAATGTCATTGCCGCTCACTCTCGACCCGATGATGGCGGTTCGCATCTCGCCGGACAGGGGCGAGGACAGCTTCCCCGCTCAGATATTGCACAGTTTCAACTGAACAGTCTAGACTGTGTATATGGGTCAGGTGAGCGAATCAGCATTGACGGCCGCGCGCGATGTGCGTGTGACATTCGGCCGACTGCGGAGGCGGCTGCGGCAATTCGCCGCCGCCGACGACCTGACGCCATCGCAGACCGCCGTGCTCTTGCGCCTGGCCAAGGACGGCGCGGCCTCGACCAGCCAGCTCGCGGGCGCGGAACGCGTCCGCCCGCAATCCATGGCGGCCACCGTGGCCAGTCTGGACCAACAGGGTCTCGTCGCTCGGGCCCCTGACCCCACCGACGGGCGCCGGCAGCTCATCACTCTCACCTCGCAGGGTCTCCACCGCGCGGAGATCGATCGCAAGGCCCGAGAGGGGTGGCTCGTGCGCGCTTTCGAAGACCGCTACACCGAGGCTGAGCGCCGCACTGTCATCGAGGCGCTAACGCTGCTCGATCGACTATTCGATGACGAAAGGAACTAGAGGACAATGAAACTGGGCATTCACTACATCGACTTCCTACCCGGGGAAGCCAGCCGACTCCAGCCGACGTTAGCCGCAACTGCGACGGCCGCGGAGGACGCCGGCTTTGCGTTGCTCACACTGGCTGACCACTTCTTCCAAATGGAGAACATCGGCCGTGCCGAAGACCCATTCCTCGAGTGCTACACGACACTGGGCTATCTCGCCGGGATCACCAACCGAATCGAGCTCTCCACGATGGTGACCGGCGTGACGTACCGCCACCCCGGCGTGCTTGCCAAGACGATGACGACCCTGGACGTGCTGTCCCAGGGCCGGTCGATGTTCGGTCTCGGTGCGGCTTGGTACGACCGTGAACACCGCGGCCTCGGCATCCCCTACCCCAGGCTGTCCGAGCGATTCGAGATGCTCGAGGAAACGCTGCAGATCTGCCTGCAGATGTGGAGCGATGACAACGGACCCTTCGAAGGCAAGCACTTCCAGCTGGCTGAGACCCTGTGCTCTCCGCAACCGGTGCGGCGTCCACCCATCATCATCGGCGGTTCCGGCGAGCGCAAGACACTTCGTCTCGTCGCGCAGTACGCCGACGTGTGGAACAGCACGGGATCACTGGATGAGATACCCCACAAACTCGAGGTGCTGCACCGCCACTGCGACGACGTTGGCCGCGACCCGTCCGAGATCCAGCTGACCGCAGGAGCATTCGACGATCCGCTCGCAGACGTCGATGAGTACCTCCGCACGCTCGATCAGTGGGCCGAACTCGGCTTCGACCTCATCATGACCGGGCCGTTGCCCGGCAACCCCGACCCTGCCGGCTGGGTGCGGCGACTCGGCGACGAGGTGATCCCCCGCCTCGCCGGTTAGCGGCCTAGGCCGTCGGCCGTCACGGCATGGGAATCCGTGGCGGCGCCGGGATGGGCGGCGGTGACGGGATGGCCGGGGGCGACGGAATCGCCGGCGGGGCTGGAATTGCCGGGGGCGCTGGCATCATCGGGCCTCCCGGCTCCGTCGCGGGCATCTGCGGCGCGGGCGATTCGGTGACTGGCGCCGACGAGTACACAGTCGGCGCGGATGATGTCGGAATGACTGTGGACGTGGATGTTTCGGTACTCGATGTCGTCGTCGTGACCGATGTCGTCGTCTTGTCGTTCGACGCCTTGTCGCCACACCCAGCCAGACCGGACACGGCCAGCGCCAGCGCGCCCACGCACACGGTCACGCGACCTGCGAACTTCGGGTTGGTACGCATGGTGAGATCACTTTCTTTCGACAGTATTGCAGCCGCAGATACCCGTTATCCAGCCAGCCCAAACTCCTAGATTGGCCAACGCCATTCGACACGGTGCCCTAGTCGGTGACCGATACTTACCCGGGGCGGACAAACTGCATGCCGGAATCTCCGACCGCCGCACGATCCTGCGGGGTCTCATCGTCCCTAGGCTGCGGAAAAGGTAGTGCGGCAGGCAATTTCACACATGGAATCAGTGCCCCAGCGATGAGGGCGAGAGGGTTCATGGACGGCCCGACCGACGTTATGTAGTTGCTGCTGTAGAAATCTCGCGAGATCCGCGAATCGACGGCCGGTAGATCGACGGCTGGCCACACCGGCCACTCCGCCTGCAGCCGGCGTTTGCACGCGCCGAATCCGCAGTTCAGGGCCCGCCGTTAGCTAGCAGCACCTCAGATAGCGCAGATTTAGAAATATGTCAGTTCGGGTTAATTCTAAGCGAACGATAGATAGACTGCCGCTGAATTACACGATTGGGAGGGGTCTGTATGGCGAAAAGCCGTTTGGTTTCGACGATCGTGGCTGCAGGCGTCGTCTTGGCAGGTGGCGCAGCAGCTACAGCTTGGGCAGGAGGCCCACCGGGTTTCGTAGAACCATCAGACGACGTATCAGTGGCAGTCGGCACAGGCGAATTCGAAGGCGCGCTGGTTGGCTTCACCGCGACCGGCGGCACCAACGATCAGGCGTCGGCGGCAGTCATCGCAGCATGCACCGCGGCGGGCGGTGTTGAGTGCACCAGCGATGAGGTGACCAACGACCGCCTCTGCATCGTGTCTGTGGGCGATGGCGTGAGCCATGTCGTCAGTGGCGGCGCCGGTGCCACCGTCGAAGCCGCCCGGGACGACGCTTTCAACCGCGCCGCAGCCGCGGGCACACCCCTCGGGGCAGATGCCGTCACCGTCGTATCGGCGTGCCCCTGATGAGCGCGCCCATGACCGAGGGAAATGGACCCATGCCAAAGCGACTCGGAGCGGCATTGCTGATGGTGAGCTTGGCTGTGGCGGCGGGCATTTCGGCGCCTGTCGCCAACGCTAGGCCGACGTGTCAAGACACCTCCACCAAAACCATCTGTTCGACGAATGGCAGCACGTCGATCAAAGCTCGGCCGGGCACGGTCGCGCCCCCCGCCAACCAGCCCATGATGCCGTGGTTCGGCATGCCGGGGCGGCGACGCTGACAGCCGACGACGCCCCCATCTGACGGCCTCGGCGGCACGTCAGGTGGGGGCGCAGCGTCTGTAAAAGTCAGTGCGGCGCGCTTGCGGCGCTCCGCCCGCGAACCGCGAAAGAGGACGCCGCGATCACGATTCCCAGAATCGCCACGGGGATGGACCACGCCCTCCGGTTGGACAGTTCGGATTCGCACTGTGCCACGTAATCGGTATGCGGGACAATCTGATTGAGGATGGGTACGCCTGCCACGCTGGACGCGTTCGCCGAGCGCGCCTGGTCCAGATTCTGGAACAGTGCGTTACCGCAACCCACGTCCTTGCCGTCGCTGCTCGAAGTCGAAACGGGTACCAGCAGTCCTATGACGCCAGCCAGCAGCAGAATTGCGCCGCCCAGCAAAATCATTCGTCGAACCGACATCTTTGCTCCTTCATCGCCGTTGCTCCAATGGTGCTCATGCACCAAATGCCAGTTGACTCAAGATTTCTTCGAGGGGATGACGATCACGACGATCAGTGTCAGGATCGAGAAGAACAGACCGAGAATGCCCCAGCCCAAAGAGCTCCGGCCCTTCATGCCGGCGATCACCGCGCAGACGATGGCGGCAATGACGCTGCCGATGGCGACAAAGATTCCTTTGATACCCCGCAGGATGAATCCAGCTGCCTCGGGCTGACTCTGCAAGGCGAACAGCGCTTCGTGAACCATTTCAATTCCTCACACTCAGTGACGCGTCGAGGGCATCAGCTAACTCAGCTATTCCCTGCCCTGACTTTTTCCAAACGTCACCGTCGAGCTCACGTCCATTGGTTTGGTTCGAACGCGCTGAGGCGGCGAGGTCAGCCCAAGCCCCTGCCTTTGATTTTCGCAACCTGCACCACCGCGCGTGCCGCTACAGTGTTGCCGGTACCCCCGGTGACCCGGGCGATGTCGGCAAGGGTGGTGTCGACCGCCGAGATCACATCCGCAAGACCTGCCGGGTGTGCCGCGGTGACCGTCAATTCCACAATCGACGTGCGGCGATCGGCGATAGCTTTTCCTTTGGCGGACTGCACATTCGATTCCCGCTCCAAGGCCTCGGCGGCCGCTGAGGCGACGCCGTCGAGGTTCACTGTGATGAATCCTGGGTCGGTAGTGCCGGGAACGCGCAGCACCGGTTTCTTCCGGACAGGAACGTGCGCGATAAGCCAGACGAGCCCGATCACCACCAAGACAGCTCCGGCCCCGGCCAACTCCCATGGCCACCACGTAGAGGTAGCGGCGTGCGCTACCGGTCCGGTACTGATGCGTTCTGGTGCCGTACGCACCAGATGGGTAGGCCACAGCACCGCCGCGGCACCGAGACAGGCCACCGCGAGTCCCGCGACGAGAGTCGCGGCACGATCCACGAAGTCAGTCGGGAGCAGGCTCATGCAGCCCCGCTCGTACCGACGTGCACGACGATTCGCGGTGTGGGAATCAGGATTTCGGTCGCGCTGCCCACAGCAGCAGCGATCGCGCCCTTGGCTGCGACGTCGGACTCCATGCTCGTGAGGCCGACGTACATCGTGACCTTGCGTCGAGTCGCCGCCGAATTCAGCACTTCGACGCCAGGCACGCATGACGCCGCGTGCGATGCCAATCGAGCGACGTCGCGCGGGTGCATCCACACCGATCCCGCTGCATCGACGGCGACGACGGTCTTGCGTCGAGGACGCAGGGCGACGAATACCAGCCAGCTGCCAAGGACCAGTGCAGCGGCACCTGCAGGCATCATCCACCACTGGCTGCGGAGACCGTTGAGTGCCGAGACGGCCGTGCCGATCCAGGGCGTTCCCGCGACCCAGCCCAGTTCGACGCCGGCTTCACGCAGCGACACAACCCCGCCGCACATGACAACCAGTGCCAGCGCCACCGCGACGTATCGAGCGGTGGCAGTAGCGACTGGGGACCGGCCCGGTGTGGGTAGTGCAAAGTTGTCGGCGGTCATCATCGGGTCCTTTTCATGTCTGTGGTGACGGTGCTGAGTTGCTCGACGGTGACGTCGACGCGGTCGACGTGCAAGCCGGCCATGTCGGACAAGGTCTGCGCGACATTGCGCTGAACCGCACGGGCGACGTCCACCGCCTGCGCGGGCCATGCCACGGTCACCTTGAGGTGGGCCGTGACCCGGTCACCGGTAACTGTCAGCTGAGCTTGGGGCAGCGACCGGCCGGCGATCTTCGGGCGGCTTTCCGGGAACGGCAGTACGTCCGGTGTATCGAGCGCGGCACGGACTGCGAGCCGTTGTGCGACCTTCTCACGTACGGTCAGGGTGCCACGTGTTGCGGCGTCGTCCTCGGAATCGGACTGCGCTGCAACCGATTCGGTCACCTCTGATTTAGTCACGGTCGCGACCCCGCAATAACGCGGACAGGTCGAGTTCGCCATCGCGGTGAGCGCCGATCAGGTATCCCGCCGCGCCGAGCAGCAACGCGATGAGAAAGCCGCCGAGCCCGCCGGCCGCAGCGGCGATACCGAGTAGCAGACCGGCAACCAGACCCAGTGTCGATGAGGTCATGATGTAAACCTTCCGCGAAACGAAGTTGTAGTGGCACTTGGGAGTTCGTGTACCGCGGTGGCGCGGCGCGCCCCTCGTCGCGCCGCCCCACCGCGGATGTCTACTGCAGTCCTCGACCGGGCGTTGGTGTCACCGGCACGAGATCTTCGATCGTGACGTCGACGGGTAGGTCGGTCAGCTTGCCGACGGCCCGCTGAATAGCGGCTGCGGTGGGCCGCACCGGCACGCCGAGCACAAGACTCACGTGCACGTCGACCCGGTCCGCCCCGATCCGGATCCCGGAGACCCGCCGTCCCGGCAGGTAGGTCGCCACCTCGCCGAACATGCCGGCGTGCAATCCGGCCACGCCCTCGACCGCACTCACCGCGGCCGCGATGCGTTCGGCGGCGTCCTCGAGAACCCCTCCCCCCGGCGGGGCATCACTGGACACGCGCAGGCGCGGCGTCGGCATCGTCGCCGCTGTCACCGTCAAGGTGCACATCGTGGACGGTGATGTTGACCTCGGTGACCTCGAGACCCGTCATGCGTTCGACCGCGGCGATGACATTTCGCCGGATGCCGGCGGCCAGGTCGGCAATCGCGACGCCGTACTCAGCCACGATGTCGATGTCGACCGCTGCCTGCTTCTCCCCGATCTCGACCGAGACACCCTGGCTCTGGTTGACGCTGGCACCAGGGATCCGCTCCCGGATCGCCCCGACCACGCGCGACGCTCCGCCCCCCAGGTCGTACACGCCGCTGACCTCACGGGCCGCGATTCCGGCGATCTTGGACACGACCACGTCCGCGATGGTGGTCTTCCCCTGCGAGCTCACCAACGGTGACCCCTGGTATGGGCTGACTTCTTTGCCGGACGACTCCACATCGGCCTGTGCGCTGGTCATCACCGCTCCCCTTTCGACATCCATATATGGGTAGTCGTTACTCAAGACTCGAACCGAACGCCCCGATCGAGTGATACAGGACACATGGCAAATCTACTCAGCTGAAGATGCTCAGGCAGCCCAAGCGGCAGCCAATTCTGGTACGAAGGCCCTATATTTCAAGAGCGGTGGAGCGTAGCTGAGAGCGGAGTGTGGTGAGAGCGCCAACCGGTGGCGACCTACGCGACGCTGACGACGAGGCCCTACGGGCATCGGCGGTAGTCGGCGATCGCGAAGCGTTCGACGTCATCGTGAACCGCTACGGACCGGTGCTCTACCGGTACGCACGGCGAATGCTCGCCTACGAAGCCGATGTCCCAGATGTCGTGCAGGACACCTTCGTTGCCGCATGGCAGCAGATCGGTGCCTTTCGCGGAAGCTCGTCACTTCGGACGTGGTTGTTCGCCATCTGCTACCGAAAAATTGCCGATACACACCGGCTGAAACGTGCACGACCGGTTGAAGATTGGGTGCTCGAACCGCTGGCGGGACCCGACACGTCTGCGGACCCGTTCACCGCGGCGTCCAACGCGGCCTTCTTGGATGCCCTGGAGTTAGCACTCGGCGAATTGCCGGTTCGCCAGCGCGCAGTGTGGATGATGCGGGAGGTCGAACAGATGACGTTCCCTGAAATTGGCGAGGTGCTGCACCTCAGTGCCGATGCGGTGCGCGGTCACCACCTTCGGGCTGTCAAGACCCTGCGTGTTCTGTTGAGGAGGTGGCAGTGACGGACCCTGATCCCTTCCTGCACCGCGCAGCCTCGTACCTGAGGACTGTGCCCGAGCCCGGCTGGGACGCCATCAGCAACAGAGTGCGTGCGGCAGTGCATGCAGCGTCGCGCGCGGGCTGGCCCATCCGGGCATCCCGGGACACCGGCGACGGAGTCGTGTACATCAGCGACCACGCCCTGCGCAGCCTGCTGGCCCGCGAACTGCGCCGCGCATTTGTCTGCCAGCCGACACGTATCGCGTTCACGCTGGAAGGCGCGGTGCTGCGGGCCATCGACATCGACGTGACCGGAAGCTACGGAACCCAACTGCGCGATCTTGGCGACGACATCCGGCGGTTGGTGCTCGACACGATCCGAACCATCCTCGACGACCTCGACCAGAACGGCGGCGCCCCAGCCGGACCGATCGATGTCACCATCACCGACGTCGTCGAGGGCGACCCGCTGGGATAACAGCAGTTCGAATCCCCGCTCGAATCTGCTCAGGTCATCCTGCCGCGACCACGCCACGAGTGTCGGCGACACCAGCTCGCCGGGCTTCACGGTCTGCCATCCCCAACACCCGCCGAAGGCGACCAGCCGCTGCGTTCTTCGTCAACGGTGGCGCGGCCAGACGCCCCAAATCGTCCAATGACAAGTCTGGGTGTTCGATGCGTAGACGTGCGATTTCAACGAAATGCCGGGGTGCCTTGTCCCCGAGGATTTCCAAGGCGCGTTGCGCCCGAACCGCAGCCGCCATCGCCGACCGTTGCGCGCGACGCTGATTGGAGTCGACCAATGCGGCATCAGCGACGATCGTGTCGGCGCGATCGCGGTGGGACTGCCAGGCCGCTCGCGTTTGTTGGGCACCAATTCGATTCAACAACAACGCGATTGTGTCCGCGTCACGCACGGTGACGCGATCCGCGCCTCGTAGCTGTCGAGCCTTCACGTGCACACCCAGCCGGCGCGCGGCCCCAGTCAGCGCCAAGGCGGCTTCCATACCCGGGCACTCGACCTCCAGCCCCCGCGCGCGACCAGCCAACGACAATGAGCCCCGCGCGAGAAACGCCCCACGCCACACCGCTTCGGCTTCTGCGGTGCTACCGCCGACGATCTGCGCCGGCATACCCCGGACCGGCCGCCCCCACCGGTCGATCAGCCCGGTCCAGCGCGCCACATCCTCGGCCTGGTGGGCAACCTGCACCAGGTAACGACTACGCGAACCTATGCTCGGCAGCGCACGTACTTCCGCCGAATACCCGCACAAGTCCTTGAGGTCCTTGCAGATGCGGGCGGCCACGGACTCTCGATCGACGTCGGCGTCGATCACAACGCGCCCACCGGCTACCCGCAGCCCGCCCGCGAATTGGAGAAGCGCGGTCACTTCGGCCTTGCGCGCACTGGGCAGATGCACGACGGTACTAGCGAGCTCGTCTTTCGCCCTCGGTGTCAACATTACAAATCCCCCACAACACATTGGTTCCGTACTCGCCGCGGTCTATCCACCACATCGGGAATCTCCGCTCAGCCGACACTGTGCGATTTGGCGCGCGAGGCGTTCGGCAGCGACACCCTCGCGATGGTGCAGCACACGCCAGGTATGGAGCGTGTCGACCAGCGAATCGGGCACCGGAAGTCGTTCCCGTTCAACAACTGTCATCGAGATCTGGATCACCGAGTCGAACTCGCCGACACCCAGGTTCACGTATGCGTTGTTCAGTTCCGCGACCGTCAAGTGAGCGCGGACGCACTCCACCAATTCCCACGCCATGTCGGACTCGCTGGTCAACGAGGTGACCCCTTCGGATGTCGGGCTGGTTCCGCATCGCGCTGGAGGTGCCACGGCACCGTGGCGACGAGCCGACGAAGGTAGTTCCGCTGGTCGAACGTGAGCCTCGGGATGAAGTTGGCCAACGCTGACGCCTCGGTGCCGTCGTCGGGCATAGTGCGGGGAAAGACCACCCACACCGATTCACCGCCGGTGATGCCGATCTCGGCAATGAACCCGCCGCCTGCGAGCTGCTCGCCCAATGCCCACAATCGCCAGCCGTGCGCTTGGAGCGCTTTGGCCCACCAGTACGCCACCCGTACCTGGCGCGGCGGCTGACAGATCATACCTGGGATATGCGCGGAGTTGCGCTCCGCCGAGTGCGGCTGCTTCAACAGGCGCGAGCCACCCAGCAGCGTCATCATATCCGCGGTCTCCACCGCCCATCCGGCGGAGTCGTGCTGTGAGTAGTCCTGCCACCCAACCGAATTCATTCGCTGCTGCCGATCACGCACGGCGATTCCGTCTCACCGTGAAGCAGCACGGTGTTGTCGGTGGGCCCAGACGCCACGCAGGTCTGCATAGCCAAACTCCTTCCAACTGCGCCGCACAGCGGCGTGTCCCAGTACTCGCGATCGACGGCAGACACCGGGCACTTTCACAGAAAACGGCGCGACCGACACCAAACTCGCCGCACCGCAGAATTGGCACGAATCGACACCCACGGCCTGGCAAACCGCCGATTCGAACCGGCGCAGCGCGCCATGACTCACCGGATGTCGTCGTTCTGGTCGCGAACCATGGCGATCGCGCTGGCGGTCAGCCCAGGCGCGAACCCCGAATAGCTACCACCGCACGAGCAATCCTCACAGGCGCCGGGACTGCCATGCGAGCAACGCGGACATCGGCATGAGACACCGCGAAACCCGCGGCAGAACACGAAACACTGCATCCCCCTTGAGAAGGCCTGCCCCAAGCCCCCCGGCTTACCTGGCACTCAACTGATGTCACGAGAATTCCACGAACCTACCGACGCGTCAACTCTTCGCAAACATTTGCTGACATTGCATTCGCAGAAATATGAGCTAACGTGCGTGCGACGGGTTGACACCCGCACACCATCCTGCGGCATCGAGCCCAGGTGCCGCACCCCCGGGCGGTCATCATCAGGTCGCTTCAGCGCCACAGCGGATCCGATACTCATTCGCACGCCGTAAGGTGCTGCGCCGCATCATGATTCAAGGGGGAATCACATGGCCAGCAAGAAACGTCGCCAACCTTCGGTGGACGCAGCCACTTTCGCGGAACGGCTCAACCGATTGTTCGCCACCATCTACCCACCCGGGCGCGGTCCGTACCGAAACTTCGAGGTGACGGAGGCCCTGGCCCGCCGCGGATACCGACTGTCCGCCCCGTACCTCTCGCAGCTGCGATCTGGCACCCGGACGTGTCCATCCCCACGTACCGCGGACATGTTGGCCGAATTCTTCGGCGTGGGAGTTGACTACTTCGACCCCACCACCGGTTATGCCCGTGCCCTCGATGCCGAACTCGACTGGCTCCAGCTCACCCATGACGAGTCCGTCCGCGAACTCACTCATGCACTGATGACGTTGACGCCCGGCCTGCGCGACGACTTGCTCGGCCCCGCGGTGTGATGTGGCGGCGGCGATTGCCGCGAACCTCGTTCTGGGGCAGCAGATTCCCGTTCGGGGCTAAGCTCATTGTCTGGGTCGGCGACCGTCTGACCTAAGGCTCCCGGCCGGCCGTGAGGCTGGGCAATAGGACGTCGTCGACCAAGATTCGCACCGTGTCGTCGGTCGGTGGCCGATCCGAAACCAGCGCCCGGAACACGAGGTACCCCGGCAGCAGATCGAAGATCTCCTCGTTGATGGCCAAGGAGTCGATCTCGCCGCGGTCCACCGCCTCGGCCAGGACACCGTCGATCACCAACTTGCGCTGAAAAACGAACTTCTCCTGCATCACCGCTTGCAGGCCCGGGCTGTGCGACATCTCGTTCAGCACGGCACGCATGGTCCGCGTGTGTTCTCGAGCCTGTTCGCAGGTGGCTCGACCGATTTCCAGCAGGTCGCCCCGCAGCGACCCGGTGTGTGGCGGCACCGCGGAATTACGGGTGCCCTCGATGAAGGCGGCGAGCACCAGATCCGCCTTTGACGGCCACCGCCGGTACATCGTCGCCTTACTGGCTTTGGCCCTGATCGCCACCGCTTCCACGCTCAGGCGGTCATACCCGTGCTCCTGCAGCAGTTCCAGCGTGATGGCCAACAATTCGGCTTCGCGCTCACTCCACGGGCAGCTGGTGCCAGCGCACATGTCATCGGACATCGCCACACCCCTTCCCGCCTCACTCACACAGATGGAATACCAGAGTTACACCTCGACGTTGCACACCGTTACGGCATTGGGTGCAGGGTTTTGCACATATGTCAACCCGGTTGCGATCGCTCGTACGGTACCGTACCGTTCTGCTTCACGGGACGATTTGGCGACATTGCTTCGGCTGTTCGCCTACGGGGGCGTCGAAAGGCTTTGGCTTGAGCAAGTTTTCGGTGGGTAAGTTGGCACGCCGGCAATGGATCGCCATCGTCGTGATCGTGGTGGTCGCCCTCGTTGGATTCAGTGTCGACCGGCTACGCGGCATCTTCGGCTCCGACAACGAGATTTCACGGCCCGGTTCCGATGCCCTCGAGAACACCGGCTACAACCCGAAACGGGTGCTGTTCGAGGTGTTCGGTTCGCCGGGCTCCATGGCGACCATCAACTTTCTGGACATCAACGCACAGCCTCAGCGTGTCGAGAACGTCACTCTGCCCTGGTCTCAGGCCCTGACCACTGACGATCCGACGATGTATGCCGATCTGCGCGCGCAGGGTGACGGCAGCACCATCGGCTGCCGCATCACCGTCAACGGCATCGTCAAGGACGAAAGGTCCACGAACCACGTGAACGGATACATCTCGTGCCTGGACAAGACCGCATGACCGGCCACCGCCTCGATCGCGCCGTCGAGGGTTCCCGTCCGGCGAGGCTCATCCGGAAGCTGTCCCTGCCGATCCTGTTGATCTGGATCGCTATCGCCGCGGTATCGAACACCATCTCGCCCCAGCTCGAGGTGGTCGGATGGGAACGCTCAGTCGGGCAGAACGCG
This sequence comes from Mycobacterium sp. FW102-FHT13B02, assembly GCF_058790275.1. Classification (NCBI taxonomy): domain Bacteria; kingdom Bacillati; phylum Actinomycetota; class Actinomycetes; order Mycobacteriales; family Mycobacteriaceae; genus Mycobacterium; species Mycobacterium sp. FW102-FHT13B02. Next base: position 165,198 of record NZ_JBYTCM010000011.1, on the reverse strand, counting down.
CCCGATGCGCCGGGCATCCTCGCGATGCGGCACATCGGACAGGTCTTCCACGAATTCGATTCCGACAGCGCGGCAATGTTGGTGATCGAGGGCGATCAGCCCTTGGGCCCCGAAGCACACAACTACTACGACGGCTTGGTGAAGAGGCTCCAGGCCGATACCGAGCATGTCGAGCACGTCCAAGACTTCTGGGGCGACCCACTGACAGCCGGCGGCTCGCAGAGCAAGGACGGCAAAGCCGCTCTGACGCAGCTGTATCTGCGCGGTAATCAGGGCGAAGCCATGTCGAACATCTCCGTCGACGCCGTCCGCAAGATCGTCGCGGACGATCCGCCTCCACCCGGCATCAGGGCGTACATCACCGGCGCTTCGCCGTTGGTGACCGACAACTTCGAGGTCGGCAGCGCTGGCACCAACGAGGTCACCGGTGTCACGTTCCTGGTCATCGGCATCATGCTGCTGTTCGTCTACCGGTCGCTGGTGACGATGCTGATCGTCCTGCTGACTGTCGCCATCGAACTCGCGGCCGCCCGCGGTGTCGTGGCGGTCCTGGCCCACGCCGGCGTCATCGGTCTGTCGACGTACGCGACCAACCTCTTGACCCTTCTGGCCATTGCCGCCGGCACCGACTATGCGATCTTCGTCGTCGGCCGCTACCAGGAAGCGCGCAGCAAGGGCATGGACCGGATCTCGGCCTATCACGACATGTGGCACGGCACCGTCCACGTCATGGTCGGATCGGGACTGACCATCGCCGGCGCCGTCGCGTGCATGCAGTTCACCCGGCTCCCTTACTTCCAGACGCTCGGCATCCCAGCCGCTCTCGGCGTCCTGGTGACATTGGCGGCGGCCCTGACGATGGGTCCGTCAGTATTGTTGATCGCCACCCGGTTCGGACTCATGGAGCCCAAGGTCGCTCAACGGGCGCGCGGCTGGCGCCGAGTCGGCACCGCCATCGTGCGCTGGCCCGGACCGATTCTCGTGGTGACCGGCGCGATCGCACTCATCGGCGTGTTCGCGCTGCCCGGCTTCGAGGTGAGCTACGACAACCGCCCGTATATCCCCGCCAGTGCCCCCGGCGTCGTCGGCATGGAAGCCGCCGAGCGTCATTTCACCGAGGCGCGCATCAATCCTGAGCTGCTGATGATCGAAGCCGATCACGACATGCGGAATCCGGCGGACATGCTGATCCTCGAGCGCGCCGCCAAAGCCGTGCTGCACACGCCGGGAATCGCTCTGGTGCAATCGATTACACGTCCGCTGGGTACGCCGATCACGCACAGTTCCATCCCATTCCAGATCAGCGCGTCAAGTGCGAGCCAGATCATGAACCTGGGCTACCAGAAGGACCGGGCCAACGACCTGCTCAAGCAGGCCAACGAGATCGACAACACGATCAGCGTCCTCAAGCAGCAGCTCTCGTTGCAGAAGCAGAGCGCCGCGGCCACCCATGATCAGGTCCAGGCGTTCCACGACACCGTCGAAACCGTCAACGATCTGCGGAACAAGCTCGCTGATTTCGACGACCAGTTCCGTCCGTTGCGCAATTATTTCTATTGGGAACCGCACTGCTTCGACATCCCCATGTGCTCGGCGCTGCGGTCGGTGTTCGACTCGTTGGACGGGATCGCCGATCTCTCCGACAAGTTCGGCACCATCACCGCGAGCCTCGACCGCTTGGATGCCCTGCAGCCGCAGTTGGTGGCGCTGATCCCGCCGCAGATCGCCATTCAGGAACGCAATCGCGAACTGACACTGTCGAATTACGCGACCACAGGTGGCACCAACTCCCAGAGCGACGAGGCACTGAAGAACGCCACCGCCATGGGCAAGGCGTTCGACGACGCCAAGAACGACGACACGTTCTATCTGCCACCCGAGGCTTTCGACAACGCCGACTTCAAACGCGGTCTCAAGCTGTTCCTGTCGCCCGACGGCAAGGCGGCGCGCATGATCGTGACGCATCAGGGCAATCCGGCGAACCCCGAGGCGATCCCCCACATCAACGCGATCAAGGACGCGGTGTTCGACGCCCTCAAAGCGACGCCCATGTCGGACGCCAAGATCTACATCGCAGGCATCGGCTCCACCAACAAAGACATTCAAGAGGGCACCAAGTACGACCTGTTGATCTCCGCACTCGCGGCAGTCGCGCTCATCCTGCTGATCATGGTGATCGTGACCCGCAGCATCGTGGCCGCGGCCGTCATCGTCGGTACCGTCGTGCTGTCGTTGGGCGCTTCGATCGGATTGTCGGTTCTGGTGTGGCAGTACATCTTCGGCATCCATCTGTACTGGGTCGTGGTGCCGCTGGCCATCATCCTGCTGCTGGCGGTGGGTGCCGACTACAACCTCCTGCTCGTGTCCCGGTTCAAGGAGGAGATGCACGCCGGCCTCAACACCGCCATCATCCGGTCCATGGGCGGCACCGGTAGCGTCGTCACCGCAGCGGGCCTGGTGTTCTCGGCGACCATGGCGGCGTTCATCTTCAGCCCCCTCATGATCCTCGGGCAGATCGGCACCACCATCGGCCTGGGTCTGCTGTTCGACACGCTGGTGGTGCGGTCGTTCATGACGCCGTCGATCGCCGCGCTGCTGGGCAAGTGGTTCTGGTGGCCGCAGATCGTGCGCCAACGCCCGGTCCCCGCGAAATGGCCGACCCCGACTCCTTCTCGGGACAGCGACGAGGACGAACTCTCGTTCAGCCAGCGGTGACGGCTTGCTGACCGGCGCGCCGTCCGGAATACACGCAGTCGGCCAGGGATAGCCCACTCACATAAGAGTTGGCGCAGATACCGACGGCAGTGCGTCCTGCGGCAAACAGGCCGTCGATCGCCTGTCCCGCCGGGGTTTTCACGGCGCCGGTGTCCTCGTCGACGATGAGGCCACCGAGGGTGAACATCGGGCACGGATTGATCAGACTGCGCTTGACCGAGATCGAGATCAGCGAGTACGGCCCCCGCTCGATGGGATGGACGAACTCGGCCGGCTTGCCCAGCGGATCAGGGCGCCCTGCCGCTGCGGCCTCGTTGTGCTCGGTAACGGTCTGACGCAGTCCCGTTGGGTCGACACCCGCTTTGGCGGCAACGGCTTCGAGGGTGTCCGCCTCCACGCGATCGGTCCGCAGCATCGCCTCCATCTGCAGGCGCTGGAACCAAATCGCTTGCTGCGGAAGTTGTTCACGTGCCTGCTCGAGCAAGGTGCGGTCGGTGAGAATCCAGCCGCGCCCGTTGTGGTGTTGCACCATCGCATTGCCGATGGCGGCGCCGTAACGGGTTTCGTCGATGAACCGGCGCCCTTGTTCGTCGACGACGAGCCCGCCGAGCATCGCACTGGGCGGGGTGATGAACCGCCACGCTGAGACGTTGTCCAGCCGATCCACGGCCGCGCCAACCTCGATGCCGAGATTCATGCCGCTGCCGTCGTCCGCGCTGGTTCCGAGCTGGAGTCCGTCGTGATATGCGGGAGCATGTTGCGCGATCAACTCCCGATTGGCGATATAGCCGCCGGCGCAAAGGATTACACCCTTGCGGGCATGGATGTCGACAGTCTGGGCATACCGGCGCTCCAAGACAGCCAGGCGACGTTCCATCGCGGCGCGCAGCGGCGGGTAGTAAATGCCCGGTTTCACCGCCAGCGCCGCGTACGTCGCATAACGTCGCCGCACCCAAGCCGGCGCATGCGCGAGCGTGCTGGTGCGCACTCCGGCCACCCGCCCGGTGGCGTCGGTCAATAGTGAGTCGGCGCGAGTGTGGAACAACGTGCGTACACCTGCTCGGCTCGCCGATGCTGCCAGTGGCTGGAAGATCTTCTTGCCCGAGGCCCCCGGGCCCTTGGCGCGGTGACCGCGCTGCACCGGCGGGGTGAGCCCGCGGAAGTGGCCGGAGTTCTCGCTTCCCGAGTAGTACAGGTAGTACTTGTTGTTCGGGTAGGACGTCTTGTAGGGGCACACCGATGCCTCGAACGGCACGCCGTGTGCCGTCAGCCAGTCGATCATCGCGGGACTGCCGTCGACGAAGCGCCGCAACGTTTCTGGCCGTACCGCGTCGCCGATCTCGGCATGCAGGTAGGTGTACATGGCGTCAGCGGTGTCGTCGATACCGGCTTCGCGCTGCACCCACGTGCCACCGCCGGCGTAGACGATCCCACCCGATACCTGTGTGGCGCCGCCGCCGTTGAACCGGTCGATGGCGAGAACGTCCGCCCCCTGGGCGCGGGCCTCAAGTGCAGCGCATACACCGGCGGCTCCGTAGCCGACCACGATCACGTCCGCGATGACGTCGCTCATGGCGATCCTTCCGGTCGATAACTCGAACTTATAGTTTAGACTTTGAGTACAACATATCAGTTTGGATCTGGGCTACACGGTCCCCGAATTCGCTGGGCCCGCTGCTCGTACACTTCGACTCGTGGCTGAACAAACGGGACGTGCGGTGCCCGCGGCAGTGGCGAGCAAGCTCTATGCCGCAGCCGAACTGATCGCCACCAAGGGACTGGAAAACACGAAGATCGAAGAGATCGCGGCCGCATCCGGTGTCCCGAAAGCCACGCTGTACTACTACTTCACCGGCAAGGACGACATCCTCGGCTTTCTGCTGCGGGATTCGCTGGGCGACCTTGCGCGCGAAGTCGCCGAGGCTGCCGACTCCGCCGGCAGCGGCAAGGAGCGACTTGTTGCGGTCATCACCGCGCAGGTCGCGCACACGATGAACCGGCCAGGGACCAGCATGACTCTGGTTGGCGACCTAGGCCGCGCGATCAGACTCCCCGAACTCGCGTCGGCCGTCCAGGATGCGTTCTACGAACCCATCGCCCGCGTTTTGGCGGCCGGGGCCGCCGACGGAACCCTGAAGCGCGTCACGGATCCACGCAGTGATGCGATCAGCATTTTCGGCGCGGTGATGATGACAGCGCTGCTGCACAACGCCGTCAGCTCGGGAAAGTCCGAGCGCGACGTGGCCCGTGAAGTCATCGACTTCGTCCTGAACGGCGTGGCGCCCGCCCGCTGAGTGTTCGACAGGATCTCGCCAAGGGAGGTTTGACAATGAAGTTCCGGCGCATCCTGTCCGGCGACCGGCTGCAGTATCAGAAGCTCGACGACACCGGCGACTGGGAGCCCACCGATGTCGCGCCACTACCGTCGGCCTTCACCCCGGAATTCGAGGTGGCCCGCGCCCGGGACCACGCCGCGGCCGGCGGCGGTTGTCTGCCGTTCCAGCCGCTGTCGTTCCGCGACTTCATGGCGTCCCGGCAACACGTGATCGACGCTTCTCGGGGATTGTTGACCCGGTTCCATCCACGCGAAGCCGCCGTGACGCGTGCGGTGGAATCCCTTACCCATAAACCGTTTCCGAAGTTCGCACCGCACGCACTGTTCGACCGACAGCCGATCTACTACATGTCCAACCACCTCACCTTCATGCCCAGCGGTACGCCGGTGCAAGCTCCGGCCTACACCAAGGCCCTCGACTACGAACTCGAACTCGGCTTCGTCCTGCGCACCGGGCTGCGCGACGCCAGCCCCGAAGAGGCCACGAACGCCATCGGAGCTTTCGTCGTGCTCAACGACTTCAGCGCCCGCGACGTGCAGCGCGCCGAGATGGCCACCGGCCTTGGCCCGCAGAAGTCGAAGCACTTCGCGAGTTCCATGTCGCAGGTCGCGGTGACCCCCGACGAGATACTCCCCAAGCTGGCAACGTTGACCGGATCAGTGAGCATCAACGACCGCGTGGTCAGCCGGGTTGATACCCGCGATCAACGCTGGACCATCGGCGAGATGCTCGCACACGCGTCAAAATCCGAAACTTTGCTTCCCGGTGAACTTTTCGCGACGGGGACTCTGGCCGGTGGCAGTGGCATGGAGACCGGCAATTGGCTGAACGACGGTGACGCCCTCACGCTCGAACTGGATGGGATCGGGACCATCGAACATGTGATAACGCAGCATCGCTGAACGTGTCACCGCTACCTGATGACCTTCGTGTGGAGGGTCTCACGTGCGGTCGGCAGTCGCGACCGGGACCGATCGACGAAGACCGGGGCACCGACGTCATCAGACAGCGGCCCAGGTGCCTGCGGCGAACTGTCCGAGAGTGCGGCCCGCAGAACCTGCACGAACTGCGCGGGTTGATCATTCTGCAGGTAGTGGTTGGCTCGCGGCAACACCCAGAATTCGTTGTCGCCCGGCTTGGTCGACAAGTACTTGTTCCACACATGTGACGCGACCCGCAGCGGCGAGACTTCATCGCAAAGCCCCCACACCACAATCGTTTTGACGGTCATCGCCGCGAGTGCCTCGAGCCATTCCTGTTCGTGCTCGGCGCGCTCCACCAGATACTGGATCGTGTCGTGGATGACGGCCAGGCCATCGTTTGCGGCGAAGGTGTCGGCCAGCGCCACGATGGTCGGATCGTCCAGTGCGCGACGCGGCGTGAACGTGGTTTGCCCAAGCCCGGCGGCGAGGAGCTGCGGCGTGATGGCCCCGACGGTCTCCGCCGCTGTCTGGGGATTGAGCACGAGCCGCTGGAACTCGGTCAGATTCGATAGCGGCAGGAAGATATTGCCGTTACTGAGAACAAGGTTGGACACTTCGAACGACGTCTCGCCGGTGCTGCATCGATGCGCGAAAGCCAGCGCGACGCTGTCGCCACGGTCGTGGGCGACCACATCACCTGTGTGCGCATCAAGGACTTCGGTGAGGTAGTACCCCAGCAGTTCGCTGTCGCGGCGCAAGGTATAGCTCACGCCCTTGGGCTTGTCGGAGAATCCGAAGCCCGGAAGGTCGAGTACGCAGACCCGAAAGCCTGCGCTGAGCTCCCCCACCACGTCCTGCCAGTCGATGCTGCTGGTGGGAAACCCATGAACCAGCAGCAGGAGCGGAGCCTCGGGGTCACCGAATTCGGCGTGAAAGATGTTGAGCCGGAAGCTATCTGGCTCCGATGAGGTCCACTCGAAGTGACTGCCTGCCGCCAGCCATTCGCGGGCGCGCCGCTCCATGATCTGCCTAGATCCCGGTCCAAGCGCTGGCGATCTGCTTGCCGATGTCGACAACTTTCGCCTGCTGCGCTTCGGGTGCTTCGATCCGCCGGCCGACCTGTTTGGCGATGACGCGCTTGATCTCTGAGTCGACGTCCGCGACGATGCGCAAAAGTTCGCCCCGCAGCGTCTGCGACGTCACGTTGACAGTGATGTCCTTGCGCTCCGGCTTGGGGATATCGATGATCAGCAGCAGCGGCTCTGCAGCCCGAGCGGTGGCAACCAACGCGATCTCCCCCGCCACCATGAATCTCGAGCGGTCCACTCGCAGGTCGATCAGGAGATCGATGTCCAGCGGTATGCGAACGTCGAACGCGATCATGTCGCCGGCCCTGCGCGTCACCTGAGGCTGCTCGATACTGACGCGTGCGGTAACCCGAGCGATTCCCGCCGGGCCGGCCGGAAAGGGTCCGAGTTCGAAGGTATCGCCCGCCATGCTGCCGAAGCCGTGGGCTACACGGTCAGCGGTGACGGCAACCTCGAAGAACTTTCGGCCGAACTCCTCGTACGTCGCGAACTCGTGCGTCGCCATGAGACCACCATCAGTCGACGGTATGGACGATCAAGATGTCGATCTTGGCCTTTCGGGCCACGTCAGCAGGTACCGAGCCCAGCAGTCGTCCTGCTGTCGAGTCGAGGCCGACGTCGCCCACGACGATCAGCTCCGCCTCGACTTCCGTCGACAGTCTGACCAACGCCTCGACAGGTGCGCCGATCACCGAACGCTCCTCGATGTTTGTGGCACCTGCCCCACGAGCGAGCTCACCTGCCTCGTGGAGGATTTCGTACACGTGTGCATCGCCGTGGACCCGGTAACCCTCGCGCCCCAGGGCATCCTCGGCGCGCCGGTCACTCGCTTTTTCGGGTGCAGCCGCCCGTGCCCAACCGCCCTTCTCGACTTCGTGAATATGCGCGGTTGCGATGACCAGTTTCGCGCCGTGCTGCGCCGCAAACGCTGCGGCCTGCTCCACCGCTTTCATCGACGAGTCTGAACCGTCCGTACCCACGAGGACCGTTTGATAGCTGCCCATGCTGTCTCCTAACGGGAGGGAAGTCGTCACGACACTAGCGCGAACAGAGCGGTTGACGTGGGCTTTCGAGGCGCATCGGGCTGTCCGGCGGCGGCGGCTCCCCCAATCGGGGGACAGTGTTTTCATCCCCCGCGTCAGCCGGTCACCGGACAGACTCGCGGCCGGCCGAGCGAGACGCTGTAAGCAACTCAGCACTGCGCCACAGCTCACGCTTCCCGGAAGGACCTCGCCATGACTGCCATCCCAGGCGCCGAAAGGTCCACCGCCAAACGGCGCGCGATCATCCGGACGGTTCTCGAAGTGGGGTCCCCGTTGCTCACCTTCTATGGACTTCGCGCCACCGGGCATTCGGAGTACTTCGCGCTCTTGGCCGCCACGATCGTCGCCGGCCTCCCGGTGGCATATGGTCTGGCCAAGGCCCGTCAGCTCGACCCGTATTCCGGATACCTCATGTTGATGTTCGGACTGACGCTGGCGGTCGCATTGGTGACCACCAACCCACAGCTGGTGCTGGTCGGGCAGACGCTCGTCGGCGGCGTTGCGGCTGCGGTGTTCCTCGCGAGCTGCGGCATCGGCAAGCCCATGACACTGTTCGTCGCGGCGCGGTTCATGCCCGGGGCTACCGAGAGCACACTCACCGCAGCGTTGCACGCATTGCACATCCGGTTGAGTGCGGTCGTCGGTGTCGGCCTGGTGGTTCAGGTAGCCGTCCTGCTGGCGATCATCTTCACGTTCCCCTTCGACGTCGCGAACGGCTTGGTCAACGTCGTCGGTTCTGTGATCGTCCTCGCGATCGCCGCGGTTGTCGCATTCATGGTCCGCCGATTCAAGCAGGTGCCCGCAGTGGTAACCCCCCGGCTCGGTAGACGGCATCGATGACGGTCATATTCTCAACCGTGTCCTGCGGTGACGTCTTTACCGGTTCACTGCCAAACACCGCATCAGCGAATGCGTCCAGTTGATAGCTGTACGATGCGCGACGCGGAAACCGTTCGACGCGTTTACCGTTCGCGCTACGGACCGTGAGGCGATGGAACAGCTGCGGCAGCACGGGATTGAGTACCCGTAGCTCTCCGTGCTCGCCGACGACTTTGACGCTCATCTGGAGCAGGCTCGTCGACCACATGCTGCAGCACACCCGGCCGGTATGTCCTGCGGGGTAACGCGATTCGGCGGTCATCGCCCTTTCGACCCGATCATCCCTCGACCATGCGCACTGGACGAGCGATTCCGGCAGTGCCGGAGGCATGGGTCACGGCGGTGGTGGGATGTCGTTGCACCGCCAGCCCCGATCCCCACATGTTCGAGCACATGTGCGCGTTTACCGGTGGATCTGCCGCGCCGCAACAGCATTCGACGAGGTTTGCGGAGAAGCCACCGACCGAGCCAGCACTTGCCCGTGTGGGCAAGACCGTTCTCGATTCGGCGTGCACAATCTGTGCGTGACCCGCCGCCCCCTCAAGCCCTGGCACTTCGTCCTCCTCTTCGGCGTCGTGAGCCTGCTCGCCGACATGGTGTACGAAGGTGCCCGCAGCATCATCGGTCCCTACCTGGCGACCCTCGGAGCTTCGGCCGCTGTCGTCGGATTGGTCGCCGGCGCAGGAGAATTCATCGGCTATGGGTTGCGCGTCGTGTCCGGATACGCGATTGCGCGAACGCAGCACTACTGGGCGTGGACCATCACCGGTTATGCCCTGACCGTGCTGAGTGTGCCGCTGATCGGCGTCACGGGATCTCTCGTACCGGCACTGCTGTTGTATGGCACGGAGCGGCTGGGCAAGGCTGTGCGCTCGCCCGCGAAAGATACGTTGCTGTCCCATGCGTCGATGAGCACCGGCCGCGGCAGCGCTTTCGGCGTCCACCAAGCCCTCGACCAAACCGGCGCCATCGCCGGCCCACTGCTGCTGGCGGCGGTGCTGAGCGCCCATGCCGGTGACTATCGGCTGGCGTTCGGGGTGCTCATCGTCCCCGGCGTCCTGGTCCTGGCCCTGCTCGGCTGGCTCCGGTTCCGCGTCCCGGACCCGCGTGACTACGAACAGGTGCACGTCGACATCACGGGGCCGGAGAGGGCGTCCGACGAACCCCGGCCCGCCGACGCCAAGCCGCGGCTTCCGGCCCAGTTCTGGCAGTACGTGCTCGCCATCGGACTGCTGTCCTGCGGTGTCGCGTCGTTCCCATTGCTGGCGTTCCACGCCCAGCGCACCGGGCTGCTCACCGATGCTCAAGTACCCGTCCTGTTCGCGGTAGCCATGGCCGTTGACGGCGCCGCGGGACTCGTGATGGGCCGCGTCTACGACCAGCGAGGACCGGTCACGCTGCTCGCGGTCCCCATCGCCGCCGCGCTTTCCGCGATCGCCTTCACCGGCGACCGAACCCTGGTCTGGCTCGGCGTCGCTGTCTGGGGTGTGGTCAACGGGGTGCTCGATTCCACCGTCAAATCGGTCGTCACCGAGCTCGTGCCGGCAAACATGAGGGCCATCGCTTTCGGCTGGCTGGCCCTGCTGCGCGGCGTCGCACTGCTTGTGGCGGGCGGACTGCTCGGCGCGGTCTACGACATCTCCCCCGGCTACACCATGGCGCTGATCGTGGTGGCGAACATCGCCGCACTCGCCGGGCTGGTGCCGGTGCTGCGGCGCATCCAGCCGGCCACTCGATAGCCACCCGCTGAGCTGGTGTTCCAGCGGCAAAAGTCCGACTGGACGCCTGCCGGAACACCGTTTCGGCGCACGATCCCGGGTGGCTGTCAACCCCTACGCGCCTTGCCAGCGGGAGCGACCTGCAGAGCCGGAAATGACGCTCGCTAACATGAATGCGCTGCTCAGCGCGATCGGCCAAGCGACCCGTAGGACAGATGACTTGAATACACCAGAACTTGCCAGTTGGAACACCCAGGAAGCCCTGGCGGAGGCGATGATTCCGATCGTCGGCACCCTGCACCGCACGCGTGGCGTCACCGTCTTGCTGCACAGCCGGTCGCTGGTGAACAAGTCGGTCATCAGCATCCTGCGCACGCACCGCTTCGCCCGGCAGATCGCCGGCGAAGAGCTGTCGGTGGTCGAGACCTTCCCGTTCCTGGAGGCTCTGGCGAATCTCGATCTGGGCCCCGCCAAAATCGACCTCGGCCTGCTCGTACACGCTTACCGCGCCGATGAGCGCGGCCTGTCGGTCCCGGACTTCGTCGCCGACGCCCTCTCCGCGGTCACCGGTGCCAACAAGGCCGAGCCGCAGGGCCCGCGCGATGTGGTGCTCTACGGTTTCGGCCGGATCGGCCGTCTCGTCGCACGACTGCTCGTCGAGAAGGCCGGCGGTGGCAACGGACTGAACCTGAGGGCCGTCGTGGTCCGCAGCGGTGGCGCCGACGACCTCAAGAAGCGGGCTTCGCTGCTGCGCCGCGACTCCGTGCACGGGCACTTCAACGGCACCATCAAGGTCGACAAGGAGAACAACCTCCTCATCGCCAATGGCAACGTCATCAAGTTCATCTACGCCAATGACCCGTCCGAGGTCGACTACACCCAGTACGGCATCAACGACGCCATCCTGATCGACAACACCGGCAAGTGGCGCGACCGCGCCGGCCTCGAGCAGCACCTGCGTCCGGGCATCTCGAAGGTCGTGCTGACCGCACCGGGCAAGGGCGACGTGCCCAACATCGTGCACGGCGTCAACCACCTCGGGCAGGACGTCAACCAGCAGATCTTCTCGTGTGCGTCGTGCACCACCAACGCGATCGTGCCGCCGCTCAAAGCGATGGACGAGAAGTTCGGCATCATCCGCGGCCACGTCGAGACCGTCCACTCGTTCACCAACGACCAGAACCTCCTGGACAACTACCACAAGGCCGACCGTCGCGGCCGTTCGGCGCCGCTGAACCTGACGATCACCGAGACCGGTGCGGCCTCGGCCGTCGCCAAGGCGCTGCCCGAGCTCAAGGCCAAGATCACGGGTAACTCGATCCGCGTTCCCACCCCTGATGTCTCGATCGCCATCCTGAGCCTGCAGCTCACGAAGGAGACGACGAAAGAGGAGGTGCTCACGCACCTGCGCGAGACGTCGTTGTCGGGTCCGCTGAGCCGCAACCTCGACTACACGGCTGCGACCGACGCTGTGTCCAGCGACTTCATCGGTTCGCGTGCGGCATCGATCATCGACGCGAACGCCGCGATCGTCGACGGCGACCAGGCGATCCTGTACTGCTGGTACGACAACGAGTTCGGCTACTCCTGTCAGGTGGTCCGCGTGGTGCAGTTCCTGTCGGGCATCGAGTACCCGACGTACCCGCGCAGCTGATCTCGCCTTCCACCGAAACGGCATTCCGGCAGTCGAGTTCTCGAACTTGTTCTGCGGGATGCCGTTTCGGCGCTAGAGGGGTAGCCCGTAGTGGGCCGCGATACCGCCCAGCAACAACGTCATTCGATGCTGGAATGCCTGTTCGCCGAACGGGTCGTCACCGGACTTCGCGATGGCACGCAGCGTCGGGTACTCCGATGGCGGGCCCTGGGCGGTGAGCGCGAGAATCCGCGCCAGCCACGGTTGTCCGCCCTCGGAGTAGAGGTATTCGCGATGCGCCTCCGTAACACTGCCGACCGCCATGGAGCTCACAGCGGCCCACACCGCAAGCGCGTCGCCCGGCGACAAGCCTTGCGCCGCAAGTGCTTCGACCGCGTCGGCGGTGTACTCCATCTCGACGTCATGCCCGACCCCTCCGCTGACGAACTTCTCCACGAGCGCGGGTTCTGCGGCGAGCACCGTCCGGATGTACGAGGCGTAGTCGCGCAGCCAGGTGGCCCAGTGGCCGCCGGTATACCGCGGCGGCGGCGAGTTGGTCAGAGCACTCGCCGTGGCCAGACGTAGCAGATCATCCTGGTTCTTCACGTGATGGTAGAGGCCGGGCAAACTGACACCGAGATGTTCGGCGACGCGGCGCATCGTGGCGTTCTCTGTGCCGATATCCAAAACCGCTGCAGCGATGGCATTTTGGTCGATGCGCGGCGGCCTCCCCCGGCGGGGCGCTGCGTCGTTCACGCTCATCGGGTTCTCCTGGCGACCGGTTTCACATTCGGGGTTGACGATAACCGAGGCGACTTTTAATAATCAATATGAAAACTCGCTGTGGCCGGGAGCTCCTCGACTGCCGCTGACCCACCACAGAAACGACACGATGAACCGAGTCAACCGTCAGATCCTGTTGCGGCGCCGCCCCACTGGGCTGGTCTCCCCCGACGACACCGAGATGGTCACGATGCCCGCCCCGGTCCCCGCCGACGGCGAGGCTCTGTGCTGACTCCCTTTGATGACTACCCGATCCATTCCTCTGCCGACCCGGTGGGCGTCCCGGCCAGTGGCGACACCAACCACTATGACCGCTACTGGTTCAACGGCCATCAGCGCGATGGCGATTTCTACTTCGGCGCGGCCATGGGGCACTACCCCGTTCGCGGGATCATCGATGCTGCCTTCAGCGTCGTAAAAGATGGTGTCGAACATTCGGTCTTCGCTTCGGGGTCGATGCCCCTCGACCGGTCGGCCACCATCGGGCCGTTCCGCATCGAAGTCATCGAACCGCTGCGCACCATCCGGTACGTCGTCGAATCCAACGCGCACGGCATTTCCTGCGACCTGACCTTCCAGGCCACGACGGCAGCCGTCGAGGAACCGCGTCAACAGCGGCGTACCGCCGAAGGCATCGTGTTGACCGACCACACCAGGCTCACACAGTGGGGGTCGTGGGAGGGGACCATCACCGTCGACGGCGAAGACGTGACGGTCAAGGCCGGCGCCGTGCCGGGCACTCGCGATCGCTCATGGGGTGTCCGACCGGTCGGAGAGCAAGTTGCCGTACTGCGTCAGCCCATGCCCTTCCAGGTCTTCTGGCTCTGGGCCCCATTGCATTTCGGCGACCGATTCACCCACTACGCCTTCCATGAGCACGAGGACGGGCGCCGCTGGCTGGAGACTGCCGCGGTCCTGGACCCACTGCCTGCAGGTGCGTCGCCGTGCAGTCGGGTCGGCGTGCGTGAGTGCTACGACGTCGGCTACGAACTCGACTGGGAGCCCGGCCGGCGCGAGATCCGACGCGCGCATCTCTGGTTCACCGACCCCATCGAGGGTCAAACCCACATCGAGCTGGAGAAGCTCTACACGTTCCGGATGCGTGGTATCGGCTACTGGCACCCCCACTGGGGACACGGTTCCAACCATGGACGATACGAGATCGGCCGGGAATCAATCAGTTTGGACGATTTCGACCCCACCGACTTCACGTCCCTGCACCTGCAGAACGTCGTCAAGGCAACCATGGGTGAGCGCAGCGGGATCGGTGTCGTCGAACAGATCGCCATCGGTCCGCATACACCGTCCGGGCTGACCGGTTTCCTGGACGGGTATCAAGCCGGCAGGGCTACCGGCTGATGGAATGCACCAGGTCGATCGCGGCGCCGAGGGTATTGAACCGTTCCTCGAGGGTCTCCCCGGCGGGGTAGACGCGCACGGTGTCGATGCCGGCGTCACACCACACCTGCAGGCGGTCGCGCACCATGTCCGCGGTACCGATCAAGGTGGTGGCGAGGACCATCTCATCGGTGATGAGCGCCGCCGCACCCTCGCGGTCACCGGACTGCCAGCGTTCACTGACCGCCACCGCGACCTCGGCCCAGCCCTGCCTGCTGTACGCCTGGTTGTAGAAATTGGTTGAGGCTGAACCCATTCCACCGAGGCTGAACGCCAGCTCGCCTTTCCGGGCGTCGATCAGCGTCTTCAGATGCTCCTCGTCGCGGGCGAAGGACACCTCGGCGCCCTGGCAGATGTCCAGATCGGTGCGGGTGCGGCCGGAACGAGCGAGTCCGTCATCGAGATGCGCGAAGTAGGCGTCGTCGGCGCCTTCGGGGATAAAGCTGGTGCCGAGCCAGCCGTCGGCGACTTCGCCGGTGAGACGCAGCATGGCGGGTGTGAGACTGGCGATGTACAGCGGGATTTCGTGTTCTGCCCGCATGGACAGCCGCATCGGCTTCGCGTCGCCGCCCGGCAGCGGAATCTGGAAGTGCTTGCCGCTGTGCGAGATCCGATCACCGGCAACCGCTTGGCGGATGACGTCGATGGTCTCCCGCATCCGGCCCAGAGGCTTGGCGAACGGTACGCCGTGCAGTCCCTCGATAACCTGGGGACCTGATGCGCCCAGTCCCAGCAGGAAGCGTCCTTCCGACAGGTTGGACAGCGTGATCGCGGCTTGGGCGATGGCCACCGGAGTGCGCGTGCCCAGCTGAATGATGCCCGAACCCAACAACATCCGCTCCGTGCACGCGGCATAGAAGCCCAGCGCAGACGGCGCGTCGGACCCCCACGCCTCGGCGACCCAGCAGATGTCGAGGCCCAGCTTCTCGGCCTCTGCGACGAAAATCCTTTGGTACTTCCAGTTTCCGAGGCTGTCCGCCTCGATCGTTGTCGCCGCGCGCATCAGCTTTCTGCCCGCTGCTTGATGTGGGCAAGGGCGGCCTGCATGCCGGCTTCGAATTCGCGGAGCCGGTTGAAGACGATCTTCTGCTCCTTGTCGGGCATCCGGGCGATCGCCAGAGACAAACCGGATGGTGCAGGGCCCATCTGAGCCCATTGCGCGAGCCGAGTTCCCGTACCCTCGGGGCTCACGCTCAGCCGCCAGGTTGCGGTCGGGTTCTCGGCATCCCCGATGGCCCAGGCCATCACCTGTCGCGGCTCGTACTCGACGATCTCGGAGTCCGTCGACCACTCACCCAGGGCCGGGTGACTGTTGTAGCCGACGAACCGGGCACCGATACGAGGTGTGTCGCAGCCGTCGAGCCACTCGACTCGCTGCAGCTCCGGACTACACTCGGGCATCACCGTGATGTCGGAGGCCAGTTCCCATACCCGCTCGACGGGGGCGTCGATCCACGTCGAGACCTCGACAGTAGGGGCGTCGGCATACACCGCACCGGTCCACTCCATGACTCAACTTCCCTTCGGTGTTGGTGCGCCGGCGGCGAAAAGCGTTCGCGCTGCCAGCAGCAACTTCAGTTCGGCGTTGACGTCGTCGAGAGGCTGCGGGCTCGACGTGGCCCTGCACATGGTGATCGCACCCTCGATGGCGCCGAGCGACATGGTCGCGAGCCGGCGGGCCGCTGCGATGTCGAGACCATCTGCCGTCAGGCAGTCGGTGATCAGCCCGTGCCAGGTGCGGAAAATCTGATTGGCGTGCTGCGCCAGCGCCGAGTCCGGCGAGGCGCTGACGGCAATGGACACCACCGGGCAACCGACTCCGAACTTGTGCTTCTGCAACAGCTTTCGCCAGAACATGGTGATTTCATCGACAACGGCGGCCGGTCCGCGGTCCGCGGCATCAGCGATGAGCCGCGAGATGGCAGCACCGCTGAGCTGTGCGGCTTCGTCGATGATCTGGGCACGCCCACCCGGAAAGTGGTGATAAATCGAACCTCGAGGTGCCCCGCTCCGGCTCAGCACATCCTCGAGCGTGACACCGTCGACGCCGCGCTCACGCAGCAACTCGACAGCGGCGAGCACCATTGACTGGCGGGTGTCGGGCGGCATGGGCAACTCCTGGGCGATCAATCGCCTCGAATTATGATGTTTTTCATACTGAGTAGTCAAGAGCGACCGAAACCGCGGCGATACTGGCACCGATATCGCCGGATATCCCCTTTCACTATGACCCTCCTCATAGTGAAAGCAGCGCCGAGAGAACCGAGTTACAGGGCGCCGTCGAGATATGCAGCACGACAGGCACGGCGGGCCAGTTTGCCGCTGGTGGTGCGCGGGATGCCGCCGGCTGGCAGCAGCTTCACATCACCGACTGTGATGGCATGCCGCTCGGACACCAGTGCTTCCACCGCTTCGATAGCCGGCTGCGGATCACTGCGGGACGTGCCCGAGGCGCGTTCGGCGATGATCACCAGCTGCTCGCCGTGCTCACCTGGCACGGTGAAGGCCGCCACGTACCCGCGGCGCACCAGGGGTGACGCGTCAGCGGCGGTGGCTTCGAAGTCCTGCGGATAGTGTTTCTGTCCATCGATGGTGATCAGGTCGGCCAACCGCCCCGTCACATAGAGCTCGCCATCGAGGTAGAAACCCAGATCACCTGTGCGCAGCCATGATCCGTCGATCTCGGCGCCGTCAGTGTGACTGCGCTGTGGCTGGACCGCTCGTAGCCGAGCGTGGAAGACCTCGTGGGTATCCTCCGGCAGGCCCCAGTACCCTCGGCCGATGTTGTTGCCCTGCAACCAGATCTCACCGACGTGTCCGTCCGGCAGCTCGGCTCCGGTAGCCGGGTCGACCAGCACCGCCCAGAGGCTGCGTGCGGTCTGGCCACAGGACACCTGCGCGACCGCACCCGGCGCCCCCTCGGCCACGGGCACCGCATTTCCGGACGCCAACTGGTCGCGGTCGAAGTACCGCACCGTCGCCTCGGCGGCAGGTGCGATGTTCGATACGAAAAGCGTTGCCTCGGCGATGCCATAGGACGGTTTGAACGCCGTCTTCGGCAAGCCGTGCGGTTCGAATGCCGCGTTGAACGTGTTGATGGCGTCGATGCTGACGGGCTCGGAGCCGATGATCAATACGACGTTCGTCAGGTCGATGTTGTCATCCGGACCCGGCGTCCCCCGTTGCGCGGCCCACTCGTAGGCGAAATTCGGTGCGGCAGTGACGACCCGCCCGACCTTCGAGCCGTCGGACAATGCCTTGATCCACCGCAGCGGCCGTCGGACGAATGCCGTGGGTGACAACAGCGTCGAGTGACCGCCGTATACCGTGGGAAAGCCGATCATCGACAGACCCATGTCGTGATACAGCGGCAGCCAGCTGACGCCATGCGTGTTGCGGTCCAGCATGTCGATGGACAGGATCATCTGAATCAAGTTGGTGCCCACCGCCTTATGGGTGATCTCGACACCGACGGGCGGTCGGGTGGCACCAGAGGTGTACTGCAAGTGTGAGATGTCGTCAATGTCCAAGTCGACGGGAGCGAACGCGGCACCCTCGTCGTCGGGGATCCCATCCACGGCGACGACGGTAGGGCTGCCCAGCTCGGGGTGTGCGGACAGGAACGCGGTGACTGCGGGCAGCGCCGACGTCGTCGTCAGGATCGCGGCCGGTCGAGCGTCACGCAACGCGATATTCAAACGTTCAGTGTGCCCGGGTAATTCGGGCGTGAAGAGCGGCACCGCGATGGCCCCGGCCTTGATCGCCGCGAAGAATCCGGCGACGTAGTCGAGTCCCTGTGGGGCGAGGATGGCAACGCGATCACCGCGCTCACTGACGGCCTGCACCCTGGCGCCGATGGCCCGCAGGCGCACCCCGAGCTCGGCCCAGGTCAACTCGATGGTTCGCAGGTCTGCAGCCGAATAGTCCAGGTAGCGGTACGCGATGGTGTCCGGGACATGCGCGATGTTGCGGTCGATCAGGGAGATCAAGGTCGCGCCGGGCGGCAGCGTCACCCTCCCCGATTCGTCGAAGCACTCCTCGATCTGGATCAGGCCGTTGCTCGGAGTCATGAGTCCAGATTAAGCACGAACTCGGGCCGATGGCTGTGGCCCTGGTTACTTGACGCCGCGCACCAGACGGCCCGGACGGGCGCCGGTGTCAACGCCGTGACGACGGGTGACGGTGCCGCTGACGATGGTCGCTTCGTATCCACTTGCGCCTTGCACCAAGCGTTTTCCGCCTGCCGGCAGATCATGCACCATCTTCGGTGCGTGCAGGGTCAGCGCGTCGAGATCGATGACGTTGAGGTCGGCCTTCTTGCCCACACTGATCACGCCGCGGTCGGACATGCCGTAGAGCTGGGCAGTGTCGTGCGACTGCTTGCGGATGACGTACTCGAGCGGCAACCTCTCGCCGCGGTGCCGGTCCCGGGCCCAGTGGGTGAGCAGGAACGTCGGGTACGAAGCGTCGCAGATCATGCTGCAATGCGCACCACCGTCAGACAGCCCGAGCACTCCCGCCGGGTGGGTGAGCATTTCCCGGATGGCGTCATGATTGCCGTCGGAGTAGTTGAACATCGGGTACATGAGCATGGCCCCGGCGCTCGCTTCCAGCATGAGGTCGTACATCGCAGCCAAGGGATCCACGCCGCGCCGCTGCGCGATAGCGGCGACGGTGCGTTCCACTGTCGGCTCGTAGTCCGGCGGTTCGCCGATGTGGTACAGGCGATTTGCGGCATTCTGCGCCAGCATGAACATGCCGTCGAACAGCTTCGTCGGGTCGATCGGCAGATCTTCCTCAGCCAGGATCGCGGCCCGCACGGCGGGTTCGGCCAGCTTCTCCCCGAGTTCGTCGCGCGGGCATTCGGCAGCCAGTCGACGGTAGGTCGGCCGGTGCGTGAACGCGTGGTGGCCGGGGAAGCCCAGCAGCATGCCGAACGGCCGGGCCGCCACCTGTGGGAACAACCGGCTGCCGGCCTGGTGCGCCGCGGCGGACAGGTCGAGCTGTTCGCGCCAGAGGTTCGGGTCTGCGTCGACCTGGATGAGGGCGAAGCTCAGCGCGCAGTCGATCTCCTCACCGAGCCGCCGCATCCAGTCGAGTTCCTTGCGAGGCGCGATGATGTCCTCGCCCGCGGCACCTTGCGGCGCCAACTCGAAGACCGCCGCACCACCGGCCGCGGTGGCCCGGCCCAGGCCAAACAACTCGTCCTCGGCGGCAAAGGTGCCCGGCACCGGCTCGCCGTCCATGGCGCGGTGCGCCAGCGTGCGTGAGGACGAAAAGCCCAGGGCTCCAGCCTCGATCGCCTCCTGTACCAGGTTCGCCATGGCCTTGATGTCGTCGGCGGTGGCGGGCTCGTTTCGCGCCCCGCGCTCCCCCATCGCGTACGCGCGAACCGCGCCGTGGGCGATCTGGGTGCCCATGTCGACAGCCAGTTCGCGCTGCCCGATGACGTCGAGGTACTCGCCGAAGCTCTCCCAGCCCCAGGTGATGCCCTCGGTCAGTGCCGTGCCGGGGATGTCCTCGACACCTTCCATGAGCGCGATCAGCCATTCCTCCTGGCCGGGCCGGACCGGTGCGAAGCCGACGCCGCAGTTGCCCGCGACCACCGTCGTCACACCGTGGTTGCTCGACGGTTCCAGCACGCTGTCCCAGCTGACCTGACCGTCGTAGTGGGTGTGGATGTCCACGAACCCCGGAGCGACGATCTTGCCGCCGGCATCGATGGTCTCGGCTGAATCACCCGTCAGCACAGGATCATTGGGTCCGCGCCGATGGACCTCCACGATCTTGCCGTCCTTGATCGCGACATCGGCGGTGAACCGGTCGGCACCGGTGCCGTCGACGACGGTGCCGCCGGTGATTTTCAGATCGAACACATCTGCTCCCTCATTGCCGCCCGCGACCGCTCGCCTGCGGCAGTACTGTAACAGTGTTACACGGTGATCGGACGCGGATCTGGCGACTGGTTGCGACCGGAGTGTGATTAGGTGTTCGGCAAACCGGAAGGAGCTGGTCATGGCTGAGGTAACCCAGCGTGGTTCCGACGGCGCGTCCAAAAATGTTGACGCTCAACTGATCCTGGATACCGCCGCGGCACTGCTGGAACGTGACGGAGTCGCCGGATTCTCGATGCGCAGCCTGTCCGAGCATCTCGGCGTCGCCGTCACATCCATCTACTGGCATATCGGGGGCCGCGACAAGCTCTTCGACCGCCTGATCGACAGGTTGATCGACGTGATGTCCAGCCTGCCCGCGACCGGCGATACGCCGAAGGATCGGATCGCGGCGCTGGCCCGCGCACAACGCATCGCACTGATCGAGCGCCAGCACCTGATGGCGATCGCCCACGAGCGCGACCGCACGCCGTCGCTTTTCCAGTCGGTGCAACAGACCCTCGCCGGCGAGCTGGCCGCACTGGGGATCACCGGCACGCAGGCGGCGCTGGCCTTGCGGTCTATCGAGGTGCATGTGATTTCGTCTGCGCTGATGCAGTTTTCGGCGATCCGCAGCGGTGAACACGAGGAAGAGGACCCGTCGTTGTGGGGCGACGACTGGCCGGACCAGGAACTGGTCGACGCCTTGCGGTCGCCCACCGACTACGACGCGGTGTTCGAGTACGGACTCGCGGCGCTGCTCGCCTCCCTCGTGCAGACGGGGAATGCCGGTCAGACCGGCTGGACCTCGGCTTCGGCTTTCGGCGCCGCACGCAGGACGCACCGCGCATAGCCGATCCAGGACACCACGCAGGCCACGAACCCGATCACGATCATCGGTGTCACCGCCTGACCGAGAACCACTGCAACAGAATCACTTCCGGCCAGCCGCCGGTCGACGGCCCCACCCGTCATCAATGGCAGCAGACCGACCACGAAGCAGGCGATGGCCGCAGCCAGCGCGGTGCCGAACATGGCCCGTACCGCGGCGACGATCATGGTGCCGGCCGCAAGCACGATCAGCACGGCGAAAGGCAGCGGCCGCAGTTCGGCGCCGAGGTTCCCGCTGATGTCCCAGATTCCCCAGCCGCTCATCGAGCCGTGGCCATGGTCGTTGTGCGCCGTGTACCAGGGCAGCACGACCGCGACCACGATCATCGCGAAGGCAATGACCCCGATCGCCCAGCGCGTCAGTATGTTCTCGATGCTCGACTCCTCATGCCCCGCCGACTGTGGGCTGCATCAGCGTCAACATGGCCATGGCCAAACTGATGAGCAGACACAGACTCAACACGATCATCGCACCCACCAGGAGCCAGCGGCCCATCCGGCGGCGGATGCGCGCCAATTTTGCATTGCGACGTTCCTCGACATATCCGACGGCGACCATCGCGAACGCGACGTCGATGTGTTCGTCACCGACAGTGGCCGCGCCCGCCGCGATCTCCTGTAGGCGCCCAGGCTCGATCTGCACTCCGGCGACGGCGAAACGCCGACTGAGTCGACGTGCTTGCCCCCGCGTGAGCGGATGGTCGCACACGTGCACGTGGTGTCGCGGACCTGCCACTTGCGTCGTTCCCTCTATTCGGGCGCCTTGCCCGAGCCTGAAAATGCGGAAGGCGCCCAAGAGTGAAGTTACTCCGACGGGCGCCTTCGCACACTGCGACAGCAGGATTTCTAGAGACCCATGTCCTTGGCGATGATCATCTTCATGACCTCGCTGGTACCGCCGTAGATGCGGCCTACCCTGTTGTCGGCGTACAGCCGGGCGATGGGGTACTCGTTGATGTAGCCGTAGCCGCCGTGCAGCTGCAGGCAGCGGTCGATGACGCGGGCCGCCGCATCGGTGCAGAACAGCTTCGCCTTGGCGGCGTCAGCCGCGGACAGCTCGTCGAGGTCGTGGGCTTCCATGGCGCGGTCGACGACGGCTTCCATCGCGTCGACATCGGCCTGGCAGGCAGCGAGCTCGAACTTGGTGTTCTGGAACGAGGCGACCGGCTTGCCGAACACGGTCCGGTCCTTGGTGTACTGCACGGCGAACCGGACGGCGGCCTTGGCCTGTGCGTAGGCGCTGACGGCGATGCCGAGGCGCTCGCGGGGCAGGTTCTGGCCGAGGTAGTTGAAGCCCTGGTCGGCCTCACCGAGGATGTCCTCGACCGGGACCTTGACGTCGGTGAAGTTCAGCTCGGCGGTATCCGAGCAGCGCAGACCCAGCTTGTCGAGCTTGCGGCCCACCGAGTAGCCCTCGAGCTTGGTATCGACCACCAGCAGCGAGATACCGTAGCGACGGTCGTCTTCCTTGGGGGCCGAGGTACGGGCGCAGACGATCACGCGGTCGGCGTGCACGCCACCGGTGATGAAGGTCTTGGAGCCGTTCAGCACGTAGTGCGTGCCGTCTTCGGAAAGTTTTGCGGTGGTGCGCATTCCGGCCAGGTCGGAACCGGTGCCCGGTTCGGTCATGGCGATGGCGAACATGATCTCGCCGCTGAGCATGCCGGGGAACCACCGCTTCTTCTGCTCTTCGTTGCCGATGTCGCGGATGTAGGGCAGACACAGGCCGACGTGCACGCTAGAGCCACCGAAGGACACGGCGGCGCGGGCCAGCTCCTCGGTGAGAATGGCCTGGAACTTGTAGGAGGTCAGTCCCTCGCCGCCGTACTCGGTCGGGATCTCCGCGCCGAAGATGCCGAGTTCGCCGAGCTTGTAGTAGAACTCGCGCGGCACCAGGCCCTTCTCGAACCACTCGTCGTACACCGGGCTGACCTCGGATTCCACGAACGCCCGGATCATCTTCCGGTAGTCCTCGTGCTCCTCGGTGTAGACCTCGCGCTTCACAGATATCTCCTCAACCTCGGCGAACAGTGTTAGCTTATTGCCGTCCACCATAAGCTAACGGTGTTCGCTAATTCAAGGGAGACGCAGATGGGTAGGCCCCGGGTACCGCTGCTGAGCCAGGATCGCATCCGCGACACCGCGCTGGACCTGATCGACCGCGACGGCCTCGCAGAGCTGTCGATGCGCAAGCTGGCTGCCGAACTCGGGGTACAGGCGTCGTCGCTCTACAAGCACTACCCCACCAAGGACGACGTGCTCGACGCCGTCGCAAGTCGAGTGGCGGGAGAAATCGATACGTCCGGCTTCGACCGCGGCGACGACTGGCAGGACGCGCTGGCGGCGTGGGCGCGATCGCACCGCGCGGCGCTGGCGGCCCACCCCAATCTCGTGCCCTATCTGGCGACCGGGCCGGGGCGGCGAGACGTGAGCCTGCGGATCGCCGATGCCGTACACGGCGGCCTGGTCGGTGCCGGTTGGCCGCCGCGTGAAGCGACTCTGATCGGCGCTGCCACCAGATCACTGGTGCTCGGATCGACCGTCGGCTCGTTCTCCCGCGGATTCACCGACGACGTGCAGGTCTACCGCGACCGCTATCCGCACATGGGCCAAGCGCACCTGCTGCGCGGCAAGGCCGACCAGATCGACGCAGCCGGTTTCGAACTGGCGCTGACGTCCTTCATCGACGGATTGGCGCTGCGGTTCGCCGCCCTCCCGTGACGAATCACTTGTCTTGCGGCTTGGTCCCCCCACTGAACGGGTTCAGCCTCGACACCCCCGGGATGCTCGACAGCAGCCGGAACACCTCGTTGCCGGTATTCACCAATGCCTCGAGTTGCGGCAGCAGCGCGTCGAGCGTCCGGAACATGGGATCGGCCATGGCCATAACCCGCTCGGTGCGGTCGATGGTCGCGTTGAGCCGCTCGGTGGCGACCGCCAGATTCTCGATGAGATCGGGGACCTGGGCGGCCAGCTGCACGGAGGCGGGAGGTATGCGCATCGCGCCGCTGGCCACCGCCTGCGTCATCTCTACAGCGGACTGGGCAGCATCGACCGCGGACTGCGCCGCGGCCTTCAGGTCGCTGGGCTTCGGAATCATTTGACCGGCCATACAGTTAACTGTGCCGCACCCGGGCCCGCCTGTCCCGTGATCGACACGGCTACACGTCGGTAACGCTGCTCACGATCTCCGACGTGCAGCGGCTGGGCCAGCGACGCATGCTCGAGCGATCGTCGGCATCGTGTTCAGCAGTCGCGGGCGCGACGAAAATGCACGCATGCCGCGGCGTGTTGCGCGCAAACACGCACGCTCGCGGGAATTAGGAGTTGAGGAGGCGCTCGGTGCCGCCGACGACGAACGTCACGAGGTCTTCGTAGAACGCCTCCAGCGCCGGAACGGAGAGCTTGGCGCGGTCCCATTCGTCGGCCCGGCTCAGACCCTGCACGAAGCCCATGATCGACACCGCCCAGCGGGCCTCGAGCCGCTCCTCGGCAGCATTCGGGAAGGCCCGCCGAACCTGCGCCAGCAGGGCAGCCCGCAGCTTGGGCTCGATGGTTTCGTCGGCCGGCCCCGCCTGGGTGATCTGCGCCATGATCTTGATCCACCGCATCCCGCGGGTGCGCTGGCGGCGCAACAGTTCGAGGTAGGGCGCGGTGACGGCCCGGACCAAGGCATCGGGCGATGGCGCGGCCGAATCTGCCGCCAGGACATCGACATTGGCCTGGATGGCCGAACCCACCGCGGCGCCGAGATCGAGCACCACGGCGCGCAGCAGCTCGTCCTTGGAGCCGAAGTGGTAATGCACCGACGCGGCGCCCAGACCGGCCGCGGCATTGACCGAGCGCACCGAGACGCCATCCACGCCCTGCTCGGCGAACAGCTTCTCGGCCGCCTTCACCAACTTGGCGCGGGTGGCATTGCCCTGGCGATTCTGCGACGTGCCCGACACGGTCAAAAGCATGTCACAGCGGTGCGCCACTGCCACTGAACGTATTTCGTGTTTCGAGGATCAGCAGCGCCACATGCAACGAGGTCGCGGACTCGCCGTCGGCGAGATCGACGCCCAGAATCTGCTCGACGCGGTTCAGCTTCGTGTACAGGGACGGCCGGCTCAAGTGCAGCCGCGATGCCAATGCCGACTTGTTGCCACCGAGTTCGAGGTAGCCGCGCAGCACGTCCAGCAACCCGTCGCCACTGTCCATGTCATGCAGGATCAACGCCCGAAGCTCCCCTTCGGCGAACCGCTGGACCCGAGGATCGGTCCGCAACATCGACAGCAGCCCGCGCAGCCGAATGTCTGCGACCCGAAAGCAGACCCGCTGCGAGGCAGGCAGCGACAACGCAGCCTCGGCGACATGGGCCGCATCGGTGATGCGGTGGATGGCGTCGATCAACCCGGGCGCCGGTGTGCCGACGCCCAGAACCAGGCCGTGCGCATCGACCGCGCGCTCGGCATCCCGGCGCAGCGCTCGTCCCAGCGGCTCCAGCGCGCTGCCCGGACGCGTGTTCAGCGACAGCACCATGGCGATCTCACCCGGCCCGCGCAACGAGAACAAGCCGGTGTGTCCCAACGCTTTCACCGATCGGGTGACGACGTCGAGCAGCCGGGCGCCGCGTCGCTGCTCCGAGACCGGGTCGGCGTCGGAACCAGACGCCGAGGCCCATCCCGAGACTCGCAGCGTCGCAGGCAGGTACTGCGACGTCGGCCGCAGACCCAACGCGAAGGCCCGGGCGGTCGCGTCGTCCTCGAACCGGATGCGTTCGCGTGCAACGTCTTCCAATAGTCCGGCCTGCGCCTGATGTTCGATGTCGGTGCGGCCGCGCTCGGCCATCCGGTGCAGCACCAGTGCCTGCGACGCCCGCTCCAGCACCATGGTGAACTTGGCCGCCACATCATCGGAGAGGCTCAGCGCGATGAGCCGGCCCCAGGCATCCTCACCGCGGCCGACCTCGCTGATCACCCAGCCGTCCGTCCGCTCGGCTCCGGTCTCGTGGCGGCGGGACCGACGTTGCCAGTCCCGCAACACATCTGATGTGGCATGCCCCGCGGCCGCCACTGCGATGGCCTGATGTGCGAGGTCCTCGAGCACGACGGGCACCCCGAGCAGATTCGCCGCCGCTTCGGTGATACCGGCGGGCGTGGCCCGCCGCACACTCAGGTCGGTGAACACCTCGTGCGTCTGACGAGCGAAGTCCACCTCCTGGTACTGGTCGGCGACGATCACCCGGTGCACCTGTTCGGTCACCTCGACGAACTTGATCACCCGATGCACCGCGACCAGGGCCAGTCCCAGCTCCTCGGCGACGGCGCCGACATTGACGGGCAGCGGCACGGCGCCGGCCCCCAATTCGACGACAACGCCCACGGCCTGCGCCGCGGCGACCGATTGCAGATACTCGACCGGCGCTGCCCGCAGCGCGGCCCCGGTCGTCAGCACCAGCTCGCCGCCCTGCAGGACGTCCGACAGGTCCGGAACGTCACTGACGTGGACCCAGCGGATCGAGCGATCGAAACCGTGGGCGCAGAGGATCTCCGGCTCGCCCTGCTGGATCACCGGGAGGGCGATGATCTCGGCGACGGTCGGCATTTACAAAGTGTAAATGCCTTGGCGCATCTTGATACAGATCGACGGCCATTTCGGCGTTCCCACCGGGCCAAGCTGAGTACACATCCCGCCCCGACAGGAAGGCCGACCCCGACGATGACCACCTCGCGGACCATCTCGCACTGGATCAACAACGACATTTTCACCGGCTCCTCAGGACAGTC
This sequence comes from Mycobacterium sp. FW102-FHT13B02, assembly GCF_058790275.1. Lineage (NCBI taxonomy): Bacteria > Bacillati > Actinomycetota > Actinomycetes > Mycobacteriales > Mycobacteriaceae > Mycobacterium > Mycobacterium sp. FW102-FHT13B02. The sequence continues at coordinate 138,147 of NZ_JBYTCM010000011.1, read as the reverse complement.
GGCGCCGGTCACCAACCCGGCCACCGGCGAGGTCACCGGTCAGGTCGCACTGGCCGGCGTCGAGGACGCCCAGGCCGTGATCGACGCCGCCGTCGCCGCCTTCCCCGTCTGGCGCGACACCTCGATCACCAAGCGCGTACAGACCCTGTTCGCGTTCCGCGAGCTGCTCAACGCGCGCCGCGAGGAGCTCGCCGCCATCATCACCGCCGAGCACGGCAAGGTGCTCTCCGACGCCATGGGAGAGGTCGCCCGCGGCATCGAGGTCGTCGAATTCGCCTGCGGCATTCCGCATCTGCTCAAGGGCGGCTACTCGGAGAACGCCTCCACCAACGTCGACGTCTACAACATCCGCCAGGCCCTCGGGCCCGTCGCGATCATCTCGCCGTTCAACTTCCCGGCCATGGTCCCGATGTGGTTCTTCCCCATCGCGATCGCCACCGGCAACACCGTCGTGGTCAAACCGTCCGAGAAGGACCCGTCCGCGTCGCTGTGGATGGCCGAACTGTGGCGGGAAGCCGGCTTGCCCGACGGCGTCTTCAACGTCCTGCAGGGTGACAAGACCGCCGTCGACGAGCTGCTGACCAACCCTGCCATCAAGGCCGTCTCGTTCGTCGGCTCCACCCCGATCGCGCAGTACGTCTACCGGACCGCCACCGCCTCCGGCAAGCGCGTCCAGGCCTTGGGCGGCGCCAAGAACCACGCGGTGATCCTGCCCGACGCCGACCTCGACCTGGCCGCCGACAACATGATCAACGCGGGCTTCGGCTCGGCCGGCGAGCGCTGTATGGCGGTCTCGGCATGCGTGGCCGTCGGCCCGATCGCCGATGACCTGGTCGCCAAGATCGTCGAGCGGGCCCGCACGCTCAAGACCGGTGACGGCACCAAAGACGCCGACATGGGACCGCTGATCACCAAGGTGCACCGCGACAAGGTGGCGGCCTACATCGACGCCGGTGAGGCCGAGGGCGCCAAGGTCGTGCTCGACGGTCGAGGCGTGGTCGCCGACGGCGGCGAGAACGGCTTCTGGCTCGGCCCGACACTGCTGGACAACGTCACCCCCGAGATGAGCGTCTACACCGACGAAATCTTCGGTCCCGTGCTGTCGATCGTCCGCGTCGACACCTATGACGAGGCGCTCGAGCTGATCAACAACAACCCGTACGGCAACGGCACCGCGATCTTCACCAACGACGGTGGCGCCGCCCGCCGGTTCCAGAACGAGGTCGAGGTCGGCATGGTCGGCATCAACGTGCCGGTCCCGGTTCCCATGGCGTTCTACAGCTTTGGCGGCTGGAAGGCCTCGCTGTTCGGCGACAGCCATGCCTACGGCCCGGAGGGCGTGCAGTTCTTCACCCGCGCCAAGGCCGTCACGCAGCGCTGGCTGGACCCCAGCCACGGCGGCATCAACCTGGGCTTCCCGGAAAACAACTGATCGCCAAACCAGACAGAGGACCCGAACATGACCCTCGCCGCAGACCAGCTCCTGCCCGCCGGCCACACCATCGATTCGATGCGCACCGAGGCCGAACGCGCCTACCTGCTGGACCGCGCCCACGTCTTCCACTCCTGGTCTGCCCAGGGCGCGATCCACCCCATGACCGTCACCGCGGCCCAAGGCAGCTACTTCTGGGACGGCGACGGCAACCGGCTGCTGGACTTCTCGTCTCAGCTGGTCAACACCAACATCGGCCACCAGCACCCGAAAGTCGTTGCGGCGATCCAGGAACAGGCCGCCAAACTGTGCACCATCGCACCGCAGCACGCCAATGCCGCACGTTCGGAAGCCGCCCGGCTCATCGCCGAACTCACCCCCGGCGACCTGAACAAGATCTTCTTCACCAACGGGGGCGCCGACGCCGTCGAGCACGCCGTACGCATGGCACGGCTGCACACCGGCAAGCACAAGGTGCTGGCCCGCTACCGCGCCTACCACGGCGGCACCGACCTGGCGATCAACCTGACCGGCGACCCGCGGCGCTTCGCCAACGATCGCGGCGCGGCCGGCGTCGTGCATTTCAACGGGCCCTTCCTGTACCGCTCGGTGTTCCACGCCGAGAACGAGGAGCAGGAATCCGCACGCGCCCTCGACGAACTGCAGCGCGTCATCGAACTCGAGGGCGCGTCGACCATCGCGGCCATCATCCTCGAGTCCATCCCGGGCACCGCGGGCATCATGGTGCCGCCGCCCGGCTATATGGCAGGCGTCCGCGCGCTGTGCGACAAGTACGGCATCGTGATGATCGCCGACGAGGTCATGTCCGGCTTCGGCCGATCCGGAAAGTGGTTCGCCATCAACCACTTCGACGTCGTGCCGGACCTCCTGACGTTCGCCAAGGGCGTCAACTCCGGCTACGTGCCGCTGGGTGGCGTCGCGATCAGTGACGCCATCGCGCAGACCTTCGCCGAACGCGCCTACCCCGGCGGCCTCACCTACTCCGGGCACCCGCTGGCCACGGCGGCCGCGGTCGCGACGATCAACGCCATGCGGGACGAAGGCATGGTCGAGAACGCGGCCCGCCTCGGCACAGAGATCATCGGACCGGCGCTGCGGGACTTCGCACAACGGCACCCCAGCGTCGGTGAGGTCCGTGGCGCGGGCGTGTTCTGGGCCGTCGAGCTGGTCAAGGACCAGAACACGCGAGAACCGTTGGCACCCTACGGCAGCACCAGCGACGCGATGAACGCCGTCGTCGCATTCTGCAAGCAGAACGGCCTGATGCCGTTCACCAACTTCAACCGTATCCATGTGGTGCCGCCGTGCAACGCCAGTGCGGACGAGGTCCGGTCCGGACTGGCGATTCTGGACCGCGCGCTCGACGTGGCGGACCAGTACGCGCAGTAACGGTCATTGTGCCGCACCGGCCGACATCAGCGGTACTGTCGGCCGGTGCGGATAGCCCTGTTCGCGACCTGCCTGGCCGATGCCATGTTCCCGGCTGCCGCCATCGCCACGGTGCGGCTCCTGGAACGGCTCGGCCACCAGGTCGAGTTTCCCGCCGGCCAGACCTGCTGCGGCCAGATGCACGTCAACACCGGCTACCTACGGGAGGCCGTGCCGCTCGTGCGCAACCATGTCAACGCGTTCACCGGCTTCGATGCCATCGTGGCGCCGTCGGGATCGTGTGTCGGCTCGGTGCGCCACCAGCATGCGATGGTGGCGCGGCGCGCCGGTGACGGGCAGCTGGCAGCCGAGGCCGAAGCCCTTGCGGCGCACACCTTCGAGCTCTCCGAATTCCTGGTCGACGTCCTCGGCGTCGACGATGTCGGCGCCTACTATCCGCACCGCGTCACCTACCACCCGACGTGCCACTCACTACGGATGCTGGGTGTCGGTGACAAACCGCTGCGCCTCCTGCGCAAGGTCCGCGGCCTGACCCTGATCGAGCTGCCCCAGGCCGAGTCCTGCTGTGGCTTCGGCGGCACTTTCGCCGTGAAGAACGCCGACGTCTCCACGGCGATGCTGGTGGACAAGATGTCGAATATCGCCGCTACCGGAGCCGACGTATGTACCGCGGGTGACTCGTCCTGTCTGATGCACATCGGCGGTGGCCTGAGCCGGGTCGGCAGCGGCGTCCGCACCGTGCATCTGGCCGAGATCCTGGCGGCCACCACATGACCGCGGTGTTTCTCGGCCAGCCCGGGATGGGCAATCTGCGCGGCGACCAGAGCTTCCCGAAGGCTGCCCGGAGCGCGGTGGCCGATGCCCGACTACGCCGCAATATCGGTCACGCTACCGGCACCATCCGCACGAAACGTCTTGCCGCCGTAGCAGAATGCGCCGACTGGGAGCAGCTGCGAGCGGCCGGCAGTGCGCTCAAACAGGATGTCCTGGCGCGGCTGCCGGAACTACTGGAACAACTCGAAGCCAATGTGCAAGCGCGCGGCGGCCAGGTCCACTGGGCGCGTGACGCGCTCGAGGCCAATCGCATTGTCGCCGAGCTCATCCGGGCCACCGGAAGCAGCGAGGTGGTCAAGGTGAAGTCCATGGCGACGCAGGAGATCGGGCTCAACGAGTACCTGGAAGACCAGGGCATCACCGCGATCGAAACCGACCTGGCCGAGCTGATCGTCCAACTCGGACATGACAAACCGAGCCACATCCTGGTCCCGGCGATCCACCGCAACCGGGCGGAGATCCGGGCGATCTTCGAGCGCGAGATGCCCGGCGCCGGCGAACTCACCGACGAACCACGGGTACTGGCCATGGCCGCTCGCGCCCATCTACGGCGAAAGTTCCTGTCCGCCAAGGTGGCTGTCAGCGGCGCGAACTTCGGTGTCGCCGAAACCGGGACGCTGGCAGTCGTCGAATCCGAGGGCAACGGGCGCATGTGCCTGACCCTGCCCGAAACCCTCATCACCGTCATGGGCATCGAGAAGGTCATCCCACGGTTCACCGACCTCGACGTCTTCATGCAACTGCTGCCCCGGTCCTCGACAGCGGAGCGGATGAACCCCTACACGTCAATGTGGACGGGCGTGCATCCCGGCGACGGCCCACAGCAGTTCCATCTGGTGCTGCTCGACAACGGCCGGACCCGCGTGCTCGCCGATGAGGTGGGACGGGCTGCGTTGCACTGCATCCGGTGCAGCGCCTGCCTGAACGTGTGTCCCGTCTACGAGCGCACCGGCGGGCACGCCTACGGCTCGGTCTATCCGGGGCCCATCGGTGCGATCCTGAGCCCGCAGCTGACGGGGACCACCGGCCACGACGACCCGAACGCGAGCCTGCCGTACGCGTCGTCGTTGTGCGGAGCCTGTTTCGAGGCCTGCCCCGTACTCATCGACATCCCGTCGATCCTGGTGCATCTGCGCGCGGTGCAGGTGGATCAGGAAAGAGGAGGGCGCGGCGTCCTTCCCTCTGGACAGGATCTGGCGCTGAAAGCCGCCGGCTGGGCGATGGAGTCCGCACCGCGGTTCGGATTGGCGGAGAAGGCCCTTGGCGCCGGTCGACTGCTCGCCGGGAAAGACCACCGCATCAGAAAGTTGCCCTGGCCGGCGTCGAAATGGACGGCCAGCCGTGACATTCCGGAACCACCAGCGGAGACGTTCCGCCAGTGGTGGGTGCGCAACCGGGGCGGCGATCGATGAGCGACGCGCGCGCGGTGATGCTCCAGCGCATCCGTGCCGCCCTGGGGACCGATGCGTCGGCCCCGGTCCCGGTGCCGCGCGACTACGACCGGCAGCCATCGACCGGCACCGGCGACGTCGAGCGGTTCGCCGAGACGGTCGCCGACTACCGGGCACAGGTGCACCGCGCCGGCCCTGGCGAGGTGGGAACGATCGTGGCGGCCCTCGTCGGCTCCGGCACCGCCGTCATCCCCGCAGACCTGCCGTTCGACTGGACCGTCGGCGTGCCGACCCTTGTCGACGAGCCGCCGGTCGGCCTCGATGTACTGGACAGTGTTGATGCGGTGGTGACCGGCTGTGCCCTCGGGATCGCGGCGACCGGCACCATCGTGCTGGACGCCGGTGCGGCACAGGGCCGTCGCGCGCTGACGCTCGTGCCCGACCATCACATCTGCGTCATCCGGGCCGACCAGATCGTCGACACGGTGCCGCAGGCCTTTTCGGCGCTCGACCCGTCGCGCCCACTGACTTTCGTCTCCGGGCCGAGTGCGACGAGCGACATCGAGCTGCAGCGCGTCGAGGGCGTGCACGGTCCGCGCACCCTCGACGTGGTGATCGTCGGAGCCGGCCGGTAAGAATGGATCTTCGTGACTGACATCGCACCGTTTCAGATCGCTGTGCCGGACGAGGTCCTCGACGATCTCCACCGCCGGCTGAGCAATACCCGCTGGCCCGAGGCCGAGTGCGTCGACGATCAGAGCCAGGGCCTCCCACTCGCCTACACCCGCGCTCTGGCCGACTACTGGGCGGACGGCTACGACTGGCGGGCCCGCGAAGCGCGGCTCAATCGGTTCGACCAGTACGTCACCGAAATCGACGGGCTCGATATCCATTTCATCCACCAGCGGTCACCGCACCCGGACGCCCTGCCGTTGATCATCACGCACGGCTGGCCGGGGTCGATCGCCGAATTCCAGAAGATCATCGCACCGCTGACCGACCCCACTGAGCACGGCGGACGCGCAGAGGACGCCTTTCACGTCGTGTGCCCGTCGTTGCCCGGGTTCGGATTCTCGGGCAAGCCGGCCGCAACCGGCTGGGGTGTCGAGCGCATCGCGCGGGCGTGGGACGAGCTGATGGTGCGACTCGGGTACACCCGGTACGGCGCCCAGGGCGGCGACTGGGGCGCCGCGGTGACGACGCAGATCGGACGAAACGTCGGGCACTGCATCGCGATTCACACCAACATGCCGATGGGCCGGCCCCCGAAGGGCGCCGCCGAATTCACCGCGGAAGAGCAGACCGCACTCGCGGCGCTCAAGCACTACCAGGACCAGGACTCGGGCTACGCCAAGCAGCAGTCGACGCGCCCGCAGACCATCGGATACGGCCTGGTCGACTCGCCGGTGGCGCAACTGGCCTGGATCGTCGAGAAGTTCTGGTCCTGGACCGATCACGACGGGGATGTCGAGACGGCGCTGAGCCGCGACGAGATGCTCGATGACGTGATGATCTACTGGGCCACCGCAACCGGCGCGTCGTCGGCCCGGATCTACTGGGAGAGCTTCCGCGTCTTCGGCGGCGGCGAAAAGGTCGAATTACCCACCGGTGTCGCGTCGTTCCCGAAGGAGATCGGGCGTCCACCACGGTCGTGGTGCGAAGCCGGCTACAACATCACCCACTGGACCAAGATGCCGCGCGGCGGTCACTTCGCGGCGTTCGAGCAGCCCGGGTTGTTCGTCGACGACGTGCGAGCGTTCTTCGCGACAGTGCGCCGGTAGCCGCCGTAGACGACCAGGGCGACAACGAAGTTCACGAAGTACGCGATGTCGGCGCCGTGCCACGCCACGGCGATGGGGCCTTGCAGCAGCGTGGTGTTCATGAACGGGATCGACGCGCCGTAGGCCACGACGAACGCGACCAGTGCGGCAACCGCGTCCCGTCGGGGCGTCGTCTCGGCTGCCGGATCCACGGTCTGCCGGCCGCGGCTGCGGCGCCGCCAGTCGACGATCACGATGGCGGCGAATGCCGGAATCCAATAGCTGATCAAGAGCAGCACATTGGTGAATCGCGTTGCGGTGTCACCGGTGTGGAGCCACAGGATCAGCCCGAACGCCAGCGCGGTCACCACCAGTGACGAGACCGGGCGCCGCACTCGGACGCCCAGTGTCTGCAGGGCGAGGGACCCGCTGTAGTCGTTCATCACACCCGAACCGACCGAGGCCAGCGCGATGATGACCAGCGCGAGAGCACCGAGCAACCCCCCGCCCATCACCGACCGCACACCCTCCGCCGTCTGGTCGGTGATCAAGCTGCCCGCGGCGATGCCGATGGGCTCGACGAAGATGTACGCGAGCGCCAGGCCGAAGAAGCTGAACCCGAACACCTTGCGGGGGGCGGAGTCCGCCGGCAGGTAACGGCTGAAGTCGGCGGCATAGCTGGCCCACGATACGGCCAGGCTCAGCGCGATGGTCACGGCCAACACGAAGGCGCCGGCAAGGTCCGCGCCGTGAGCGCCGGCCGGCGTCACGACCTGGTGCCCGGCAACGAGTTTGACAGCGAACACAACGAACGTCGCGAACAGCACCACGGTGAGTACGGCCTGCAGCCGATGAATCAGCTCATAGCCGATGAAGCCGACCGCCCCCTGGACGCCCAGCACGATCAGTACCGCAACCCAGAAGGGGATGCCGAGCAGCACAGCCAGCGCTTCGCCCCCGAACAGGCCGACCAATGCGTCCCACGCCACCGACGAGAGCCATTGCAATACCGCCGGAACCGCTATCAAGCCGCCGAAAGCCATACGCGCACCGGGCAATTGCGCGGTACCGGTGCGCGGACCCAGCGTCGACAGGTAGCCGACAACCAGAGATCCGAGCACCGTACCGACGATCATGGCCAGCATCGAGAGCCAGAAACCTAAGCCGAGTCCGCCGATCAGCGCGCCGGTGAAAACACACGACATATTGATCTGCGGCGCGAACCACACGGTGAACAGCCGACCTGGCGTGCCATATCGGCGGTCGGTCGGCACCGGTGCGATGCCATGGGTCTCCACCGACAAATCCCCAACGCGGCTGGGGGTACGGCCGGTAAAGGGAGAGGCATTGAGCGCGGTGACCGGTGGCGTCATACCCCTATTCGATCACGAGGGCCGGTTCCCGACGGCCAGCCTCAGGTACGGGTCGGGCACCGGCACGCGCCGCGCCGATACCGGCCAGCACGACGAGGGCGATACCGGCGATGGCGAATAGGCCCGGCACCTGATGCAGGATGAGCAGCCCCAGCACCATCGCGAGCGCCGGCTCCAGGCTCATCAGCGTGCCGAACGCCGCAGCGGTGAGGCGCCGCAGGGCCAGCATTTCCAACGCGAAAGGAATCGCCGGCAATAGGATGGCCAAGCCCAGCCCGGCCAGCAGCAGGTGCGGCGTCAGGTGTCCCGAGACCGACGGACCGGCCACCATGGTGACGACAAGCCCGGCAACCGGCATGGACACCGCGAGACCGGTGATGCCGGTGACCGCGTCACCCACGCGTTGGGTCAGCAGGATGTAGGCCGCGAGACACGCGGCGGAGGCCAGCGCCGCCAATACCCCCACGTGATCGACAGCAGCCGCCCACGGCTCGGTCAGGAGCACGACGCCGGTCCCCGCCATCGCCGGGAACAGCAACCGCCCGCGCCCACGCCCCTTGGTCACCGCTATGGCGAGAGGGCCAAGGTATTCCAGGGCGCTGGCGGTGCCGAGCGGAATCCGGGACACCGCCACCATGAACAGCAGGGTGAACCCCGCGGTGGTGATTCCCAGCATGACGCACGACAGGAACGCCGACCGGGTGAACGACGCCGGCCGTGGCCGGACGAACAGCAGCATCAACACACCGGCCCAGGCCAGACGCAGCCAGGCCACACCGGCGGGTCCGATACCGTCCATCAGCTTCACCGCGAGGGCGGCCCCCAGTTGCACCGACATCATGGACGCGACGGTCATCAGTGCGCCTTGACGGGCCGCTGCGGTGGTCATGCGGTGTATTGAACGGGAACCCGAATGTTCATGTCCACGTGATAATCATGGACATATCGTTCGCTATTCATGAACGGAGCCGTTGTCGCGAAGACTGCGACAACGGCTCCTTCTGGATCCGGCGTCAGACCGGAACCGATCAGAACGTCGGAACGAACGTGCCGTTCACCCAGACGCCCCAGTGGTTCCATCCGGCGTCCCAGACCTGGGAATTGCCCATCGCCCACGTCGGGTCAGCCGGCTTCGGCGGCGCCCACGACGGCGGCGCCGTCACTGTAGGCCCCGGCGGCGGCGTCATGGTGGCCGCGGCCGTTCCTGCGCCAACTCCCGCGGCCCCGGCGCACAGCGCGCCGGCAACAGCAGTGGTGGCAGCCATTTTCTTCATCCTCATCGCGATCCTCCAATCAGACGATTGCGGAGTATCAACCCCACGGATTGCTCGGACGGTTATTGGTTACCGCAGGGCCGCCATCGCTAAACCTTCTGCAGCAGTTCACAACCGGCGCACTAGAGCTCCCGCCTGATCCGGTCGGAGAATCGGCTGTGGCCGAAGTCGATCTGTGCGGCCGGGTTGCTGACAGCGGTCGTCAGGCCGGTACCGAACGGCCCTGCGCTGTCGTACAACGTGGTGGTGCCGACCGCGATGCCGTGGGCTGCCCAGTGCGAATCCGCCTCGGCGCCGACCCAGATGTCCTGCGGCAGCCGGGACAACGCCACGGTGAGGTCACCGTTGATGTACCCGACGCCGGCGGTGCCCAGATTGGTCACCAGGCTGGTGCCCTCGGCCGCCATGGCAGCCCGGACGAAGGGCGTGTTGGTCTGTCCCGCGATTACGTCGATGGACCGGTTCAGGTAACGCTTTCGGCTGGCGTTCTGATGATCGGCAATGGCCCGCGTCCAGCCCACGGCATCACTGTTCATGTACGGCCGCAGGCCGTCATCGATCACCGAGGGCGGATCGAAATCTGTTGCGCGGAACCACTCTTCACCCTGCGGCCGCTCGGCGAGCCGGTACTGCACCAGGGTGGCTCGAGCCACGGTGACACCGTCCTGCACCACATCGCACTCGGAATTGCGCACCCGTCGCCCGTCCCGGACCAAGGTCACCGCGGTCGTCGCCGGCACCCCGCGGGCGGCGCGGAACAGGTCGACCGTCAGCCGCGCCGGGAGAAATTCGGGCAGTCCGAACGCGGCCTCCAGCGCGTGCGCAGCCAATCCCACCACGGCAGGGCCGTTGAGGTGGTCTTCACCCCACAGGCTCTGGGCGAATTGGGTCGGCTGAACCCGGTCCTCGTCGATCGGGATGAAGTGGGCAGGACGTGCGGTCATTTTCGGATCGTCGCACATTGGCTAAATATTCATAACTTCGGGCCGCAAGACCCAAAACCGTGCAGATTCCCTGGACAATAGTCGGATGGACACCCGCCGACTGCGCCTACTGCTGGCCCTGTCGCGCCTGGGGTCGATGCGCGCCGTCGCCGAGAATCTCGATCTGACGACGTCGACGGTGTCGCAACAGATCGCCGCACTGGCCAAGGAAACCGGCACTCAATTGATCGAACCGGAAGGACGCCGAGTCAGGCTGACCCCGGCCGGACAGCGACTGGCCGACCATGCGGTGACCATTCTGGCCGCCGTCGACGCGGCCTGCCTGGACCTCGATTCGGGCGCCGAGCCCGTCGGCACTCTGCGGATCGGCGGATTCGCCACCGGCATCCGCGTTTCGCTGTTGCCGATCCTGGCGGACCTGACTCACGAGCACCCCGGAATCGACGTTGCCATAAGCGAATACGAGCCCATCGAAGCGTTCGCACTACTTACCGACGACGACCTGGATCTGGCCCTGACCTACGACTACAACCTGGCCCCGGCCTCCCCCAGCCCGCTGCTGGAAGGCTTTGCGCTGTGGTCGATTCCATGGGGTCTGGGTCTGCGGGCCGACGAAGCGAACGGACCCGCCGAGCTGTCCGAGTACGCGGACCGGACCTGGATCGTCAACTCGCGCAACACCGCTGACGAGGACGCCGTGCGTACGTTGGGCGCGCTGAGCGGGTTCACCCCGCGGATCGCTCATCAGATCGACAGTCTGGAACTCGTCGAGGATCTGATCGTCGCCGGGTACGGTGTCGGCTTGCTGCCACTGGAGCGGCCTACCAGCGCCGGCATCAAGGTCGTCCCGTTGGCCGGGCCGACGGTGATCCATACGGCCTATGCCGTCACCCGCAAGGGGCGCACGAACTGGCCGCCGTTGCGCGCGGTGCTCGACCGGCTGCGACCGGGCGACGGGCCGGTGCCGCTACCGACATGGCCTCGCCCAGAGGCTGTCTGAACGCAATGAGGACTGGGATCTGGGAGGCTACGGGCGTGAAACTGATCAGGGCGGCGCTGGTCGCGACGCTGTTGGCCGGCCCGGTGCTGCCCACCGCGCACGCCGAATGCACCGGCGCCTGCGATGCGCAGCAACGCATCGCGACGGCAGATGCCTATCTGGCGACCCGGCCCGGCAGCGTCGGCTATGTCCTTCGGGACCGGAAAACCGGTGCGGTGTACCGCAATTCGCACGCCGGCGACATGGTCTGGACGGCCTCGACGATCAAGCTCGGCATGGTGGTGGACCTCTTCGCGCGGCAGAGCGCGGGCTTGTTGCGACTCACCGACAACGACATCGCCCTCATGGGCAAGATGCTGCACACCTCGGACAACGATGCCGCGGACACGCTGTGGACCCGGTACGGCGGGCCCGACCACACCATCTTCAACAACGACTTCCCGCATTTCGGCATGACGCGGGTGCAACCACAGCGCGGCTTCGGAGACATGTTCCCCTACTGGGGTTTTCAGAAGTCGACCACCGACGACCTGGACCAGATGGTCAACTACATGCTGACCCGGCTGCGGCCCAACGAGACCGCCTGGATCGTGGGCGCCATGCAGAACGTCGACCCGATCCAGCAGTGGGGTGTCTGGGGCGCCGGTCCCAACATGGCGCCCGGCAACAAGGACGGCTGGTCCGACGAACAGGGCGGCTGGGTCACCAACACCGTCGGATTCGCCGGTCCCGGACAGTGTTTCACGCTGGCCGTCATGAATGCGCTGAACGGCGCCGGTGGCAATACCGACGGCCAGGCCACCACTACGCGGCTAAGCCAGATATTGCTGGCCGATCGGCAGTAAATTGGCGCCATGACCTATGGCGAGTACCCCACCTCCGGCGCTTACGGCGCACCCGCACCGGTGCATCCCGGCGAGCTGCTGCCCCGCTTCTTCGCGCGATTCATCGATGGGCTGATCGTCGGGGTGCTGGCGTTCTTCGGCGCCTTCTCGATCGGCTCGATGTCCGACATCATGGTCACCGGCCTGTTCTCGGGGCTCGGCACGTTCCTCTACTTCGTGCTGTTCGAGGTGGCGGCCGGCGCTACGCCGGGCAAGATGCTGCTCGGCTTGAGCGTGCGTGGGCCCAACGGTATGCCGAAGCCTGATTTCAAGCAGTCGGCCATCCGCAATTCGTTCACCCTGCTCCCGATCATCCCCTGGGTCGGCGGACTGCTCGCGTTCATCGCCTACATCTTCATCGCCGTCACCATCAACGCCAGCCCATGCAAACAGGGCCGGCACGACGAACTCGCCGGCGGCACCCAGGTGGTCAAGAAGTAGGCGACACCGCTCAGCCGTGCACCAGCGAGAAACCCTCCCAGGCCTGACGCTGCTCGGCACCGGGATCGAGTTCCACCCGGGTCTTGCGGTCGAACACCAGGACAGCGCGGTCGTCGGCGTCGTACTGCGGCCATCCCTCGCCGGGGACACCCGTCCGGGCGAAGGCCCGCCACCGGTTCTGGACGTCATTGCTGATCCGCAGCGCCGACTTACGGTCCATGGCGGCCGTGAGCACCGCGCCCAGCGGCGTCCGGTAGACGTCGAAGACCGCCAGCAGTTCGGTGGCGTGCGTAGCGCCCAGACCCGTCCAGTGCAGCGCCGGCGGGGCGTAGTCGTACCGGTACGCGTAGGTGGGCGCGTGACGCATGTGGGCGCCGGCGGTCTCCCACGATGCCGTGCCGAACGCGAAGTCGCCGCCGAGTTTGATGCAGGCATCCGCTGACTGCGGGTAGCCCGGATAGGCACCGGTGATCCTGGCGCGCTGCTCGGCCGGGACATGCGCCAGGATTCGTTCGATCGTGGTCTCGTTTGTGGGCAGCAGCTGCATGAACTTGGTGAACAGGCGGCCCTCGTCGGCGTTGCTGCCCACGATCAGAGGCACCCGGTGCGCCCGGCCCTCGCGCATCGCGACCATGGGATCCTCGGGCAGGAATTCGGTGCCGCACACGGGGCCGGCCGGGAAAGCACCCGGCAAGTCGGTCACGGCGCCGTGGATGACCCGGTCCAGGGCGGCCAACAGTTCAGCAGGTTTGGCCGACATCAGTGCCGCGGCGCCGTCACGCTTGCCGGCCCCCAGTTGTCCGGCGAAATGCTCGGCGAACCGGGCGGCGGCGTCGGGCGAACGCACCATGCCGCTGGCCGGGCTCTCCGCGATGGCCTGCTGGAAAAGGCCTTTCGCCTGTGGCACCGCCAACAGCGTGGCCACGGCGTGGGCCCCGGCGCTCTCGCCGAAAATGGTCACGTTGCCCGGATCCCCGCCGAACACCGCGATGTTGGCCCGCACCCACTTCAGCGCTGCCACCAGATCGCGCAGGAAGAGGTTGTCGTCGAAAGGGTGCTCCGCGGTGGCCAGAGTGGACACGTCAAAGCAGCCGAGTGCGCCGAGCCGGTAATTGGCGGAGACGAAGATACAGCCGCGACGTGCCAGCGCGGCGCCGTCGTATATCGGGGTCGCGGAACTGCCCATGATGTATCCGCCGCCGTGGATGAAGAACATCACCGGCAGCGGCTCGCCGCTGTGATTCTCGGGCGTCACCACATTGAGGGTCAGGCAATCCTCGCCCATCGGCTGGTACTTGCCCACACTCAGCATGGTGTATTTGCGCTCCTGCGGAGCGCAGTAGGTGAATCCATGGCAGTAGCGCACACCGCGCCAGGGCTGCACAGGTTGCGGCCCCCGGTAGCGCCACGGCCCCACCGGAGGCCGTGCGTAGGGGACGGACCGCCACCGGTGCACACCGTCGCGGGTGAAGCCCTCGATGGTTCCGCTGTCGATGGTCACGCGGACGGTACGTTCGTGCATAAATGGACACTATCGAAAATCTGTAATCATCGGGGCGCCTGAACCGCGTGTTGCCGGACCTCCGGTTACCCTGGCGGGCATGCGATTTCCGGTGGTCCTGGCGGCATGTGCCCTGGTTGCGGGTTGTTCCGCCACGTCGGAAGAGCACCGACAGCCCGGCGTGGCGATCTCGGAGCCGTCGTTGTCGGCCACCGCCCCGCCGAGTCGTCTCCCGGCGCCGGCCCCGAAAGCGGTCCCCACCACGCCACCGCCTGCGGGCGCTCCCGTCGCCGATGTCGTCGCCTGGGTGGAGGCCGGCACTCCGGCCGACCCGAGCGGCTTCCATTCGGCCACCCGGGACGGGACCGCCACCAATCTCGGCACCGACATCGCGTTCACCACCTCGTCGGGCGCCAACTGCATGACCGACAAGGAATTCAGCGGCGCCCTCGCCTGCCTGATTCATCTGACCTCCCCACCACCGCAGCCTGCCGACACCTACGGCCACTGGGTCGGCGGCTGGGTCGACTTCGAGGGACCGACCGCTGAAGTCGGTTCGGTACACGGCGATCCGGGCCGCTTCAACACCGGCACCGGACCCAAGCTGAAAGACGGCCAGAGCCTGCGGTTCGGCGACTATCAGTGCCGCGCCGACGCCACCGGGCCGGTCTGCGTGAACTACGCGCGCCGCACCGCGGTCCGATTCAGCAACGCCGGCATCCAGACCTTCGGGTGCCTGACGCCGGTGGTCCCCGCGCCCGATGGCTTCGGCTTGAAGTTCGCCTGCACCACCGCGTGAGCGGTAAGTGAAATACGGTCGCGGGCGAACCGGGCACCGTCCGCGGCACTCCGGCGCGAAAACCACTGGGCGCTAAACGTTTTGGACAAAACGTTCAGCCCGGATGGTGGCGTATGGTCGGACGCATGGGAGTAACTGTCACGTCGCTGACGCCTGTGGAACGGACCGCCCTGCTCACGGTGTACGCCAGGGCCCTGGACAACCGCAAGACGCCCTCGATCCTCCGCGATACCTGGGCGGATTCGGTGGTGGCGGCGATCGACTATGACTTCGCCGCACTTGGAGTTCAGACCAGCGTGGTCTGCCAGACCGCGCTGCGCGCCAAGATGCTCGACGACCGCGTGCGTGCATTCACCGCATCGAATCCCGACGCGGTCGTGGTCGACCTGGGCGGTGGCCTCGACAGCGGCTTCTATCGGGTGGACCCGCCGCCGACGGTCGATTGGTACTCCGTGGACCTGGCCGGCATTTCTGCGCTGCGCGAGCAGCTGTTGCCGGCGAATCCACACTCGCACACGGTGGTGGCGTCGGTGGCCGAACCGGACTGGGCCGCAGGGATTCCTGCGGACCGTCCTACCGTGCTCGTGGCAGATGGGCTGTTCGCGTTCCTGACCGAGCCCGTCATCGCCGGCGTGTTCCGCAGCGTCACCGAACATTTCCACCGCGGCGAACTGGCGTTCAATGACTACGGACAGTTCGGACCGATCAGCCTGGCGGCATTCAAGTACCTGCCACAGAAGATGTTCAAAGACGTCGGCAGCCAACTGGGTTACGCGGGTTTCAAAGATGCGCGGCATCCCTTGAGCTGGAATCCTCGAATGCAACTCATCGAAGAAGCCAGCCTCGCCCACCAGCCCGAGGTCGACCTGTTTCCCCGAGTTCTACGGATCGCCACCCGGCTCACGGGACGCACCCGAGCCGGCGCAAGGAAGGCCCGAATCCTGCGCTACCGCTTCTGAACTGGAACTACCCGCCGAGGCAGCCCGGACCCAGCAGCGCCTTCAAGTCACCCATCAACGCCGACGACGGTGTCACGCGCAAGGTCTGGTCCAGCTCCAGTGTGGTGATGCGGTCGCCGCTGATCAGCCGCAGATGTACCTGCGAGGTGCCCGGATGGTGCGACAGCACCTGCTTGAGCGCGCTGACCTTCTCCGGGGTGCACTGCCGGGTCGGCAGGCTCACCGCGAGCGGCCGATCCGCCTGGGCATTCGAAAAGTCGGGCACCACAAGGTCACTGGCGAAGATCGACACACGCTCGTCTTCGACTCGGGCCTTGCCGCTCACCAGCACGATGGCGTCGTCCATGATGTCGGCACCGAACACGGCGTAGGTCTTCGGGAAGAAGTTCACCGTGACCGAACCGTTGAGATCCTCCAATTGCGCTGAGGCCCAGGGCAATCCCTGTTTGTTGACCCGTCGCACCACGCCCGCCAGAATGCCGCCGATGCGGACCTGGGAGTCGTTGGCGACAGCGCCCTCGAGGATGGCCGTAATCTGGGTGTCCACCTGCGCATTGAGCAGGTGCGCGACACCGTTGAGCGGATGGCCGGATACGTACAGGCCCAGCATCTCGCGCTCCAGGGCGAGCTTGTGCTTGTCGTCCCACTCGTCCTCGGGCACCTTGATGGTGAAGGCCGCATCTCCGGCATCGCCGGCATCACCGCGGCCGAACAGATCGAACTGACCCATGGCCTCGGCCTTCTTGGTGCCGAGCACCGAGTCGACCGCGTCGGCGTGCACCAGGAACAGGCCCTTGCGGGCATGGCCAAGGGAGTCGAAAGCGCCTGCCTTGACCAGAGATTCGGTGACCCGTTTGTTGCAGGCCGTGATGTCGATCTTGCTGAGGTAGTCCGAGAAATCGGTGTACTTCCCCTTGTCGGTACGCCCCGCGATGATGGACTGCACCACGTTGGCACCGACGTTGCGCACACCGCCCAGCCCGTAGCGGATGTCCTTGCCGACCGAGGCGAAGTTGTGCACCGACTCGTTGACATCCGGCGGCAGCACCGTGATCCCCAGGCGGCGGCAATCCGCCAGGTACACCGCGGCCTTGTCCTTGTCGTCCCCGACCGACGTCAGGAGACCGGCCATGTACTCGGCCGGATAGTTGGCCTTGAGATAGGCGGTCCAGAACGACACCAAGCCGTACCCGGCAGCGTGCGACTTGTTGAACGCGTAGCCGGCGAACGGCAGCACCGTGTCCCACAACGCGGTGATGGCCGCCTGCGAGAAGCCGTTCTTCTTCATGCCGTCGGCGAATCCGCCGTAGGCTTCGTCGAGGATTTCCTTCTTCTTCTTACCCATCGCGCGGCGCAGCAGGTCTGCTTGACCGAGCGAGTAGCCGGCCACCTTCTGCGCGATGTGCATGATCTGTTCTTGGTAAACGATCAAACCGTAAGTCTCAGAAAGGATGTCACGCAGCGGCTCTTCGAGCTCCGGGTGAATGGGCTTGATGTCCTGGAGCCCGTTCTTTCGCTTCGCGTAGTCGGTGTGCGCATCCACACCCATCGGGCCCGGCCGGTACAGCGCCAGAACCGCCACGATGTCCTCGAAGCCGGTCGGCCGCATCAGTTTCAGCAGATCACGCATCGCGGACCCGTCGAGCTGGAACACCCCGAGCGTGTCGCCGCGCGCCAGCAGTTCATAGGTTTTCGGGTCATCCAGACCCAGGTGATCGAGATCGAGATCGATGCCACGGTTGGCCTTGATGTTCTCCAGCGCGTCACCGATGACGGTGAGGTTGCGCAGGCCCAGGAAGTCCATCTTCAACAGGCCGATGGCCTCACACGACGGGTAGTCCCAGCCGGTGATGATGGCACCGTCCTGGGCGCGCTTCCACATCGGGATCGCATCGATCAGCGGCTCGGAGCTCATGATCACCGCGCAGGCATGCACACCCGCGTTGCGGACCAGGCCCTCGAGGCCCCGTGCGGTCTCGTAGATGGTGCGCACGTCGGGATCCGTGTCGATCAGCGCACGGACCTCGGCGGCTTCCTTGTACCGCTCATGGTTGGGGTCGGTGATCCCCGCCACCGAGATGTCCTTGGCCATGATCGGCGGCGGCAGCGCCTTGGTGATCCGGTCGGCGATGGCGAAGCCCGGCTGCCCGTAGTGGACGCGCGCCGAATCTTTCAGCGCCGCTTTGGTTTTGATGGTGCCGAAGGTGATGACCTGAGCGACGCGGTCGCTCCCCCACTTCTCGCTTGCGTACCGCACCATCTCGCCGCGCCGACGGTCGTCGAAGTCGATATCGATATCGGGCATCGACACGCGCTCGGGATTGAGGAAGCGCTCGAACAGCAGACCGTGCGGGATGGGGTCGATATTGGTGATGCCCATCGCCCATGCGACCAGCGAACCTGCTGCCGAACCTCGGCCCGGGCCGACCCAGATACCGACTTCGCGAGCGTGGCTGATGAGGTCACCGACGACAAGAAAGTACGCCGGGAAGCCCATTTGCACGATGACGCTGATCTCGTAATCTGCACGGTCGAGGTACTCCTGAGGCGGGCCGGCCGGGAAGCGCCGGTCCAGGCCACGCAGCACCTCTTTACGCAGCCAAGTGGCCTGCGTCTCTCCTTCGGGTACCGGGAAGACCGGCATCCGGTCGTGAAACTTCCAGACGTCGGCATAAGACTCGACGCGCTCGGCGATCAGCAGCGTCGAGTCGCAGGCACCGGGCACCTGGTCGTCCCACATGGCCCGCATGTCGGCCGCGGACTTGAGGTAGTAGCCGTCACCGTCGAACTTGAACCGCGTGGGGTCGGACAGCGTCTTACCGGTCTGGATACACAGCAGCGCCTCGTGGTTGTGCGACGCCTCCCGGGTGACGTAGTGGCAGTCGTTGGTCGCCAACGGCCGGATGCCCAGCTTCTTGCCGATATCCAGCAGGCCCTCACGAACCCGGCGCTCGATCTCGATGCCGTGGTCCATCAACTCCAGGAAGAAATTTTCCTTCCCGAAGATGTCCTGCCATTTCGCGGCGGCCTCGATGGCCTCTTGTTCGTGACCGAGCCGCAACCGGGTCTGCACCTCACCCGACGGGCAGCCGGTGGTGGCGATGATGCCCGCGGAATGCTCGGCGATGATCTCCGCATCCATGCGCGACCACTTACCGAGCTGCCCCTCGAACGAAGCCAGCGACGACAGCTTGAACAGGTTGCGCAGGCCCGTCGCGTTCTCCGCGAGCATGGTCATGTGGGTGTATGAACCACTACCCGAGACGTCGTCGCCCTTCTGACTGGGATCACCCCACGTGATGCGCTTCGTGTTGAAGCGGGACGCCGGCGCGATGTACGCCTCGATGCCGATGATCGGCTTGATGCCCTCTTTGGTGGCGATGTTGTAGAACTCGCTGGCGCCGAACATGTTTCCGTGGTCGGTCATGCCGATGGCCGGCATGCCCAGCCGCAGCGCCTCGGCGACCATGGGCTTGACCTTCGCAGCACCGTCCAGCATCGAGTACTCGGTGTGATTGTGGAGGTGCACGAACTGGCTCATAGGGCTGCCAGTCTAAGACGGGCCACCGACACGGTTCGGCGTGTCGGGTGCTGTGTCGCCGGAAGGACTACGACGACGCCGCGACACCCACGGGCACGCGGTCCTCGGTCGCCTCAACGTCCGTTGCCATGGGACCCACCAGCAACCCCATGCGTAACACGTGTTGAAGTTGCTTAGTTACCGCCTCGACGCGGTCCCGATCGTCCATGAGCCCGGCGTAGAACCCGAGTCCCCACACTACGGTGTAGAGCAGATCAGCCACAGGGGCCACAGCTGTCTCGGCAGGCAGTTCGCCGCGCGCCACCGCGTCCCGCACCGCCCGGTCCATGAATTTGCGGATGACAGCCTTCGCGTCCCGCCGCGGGGCCGGAAGGCGGTCGGCCTCGAGATAGGAACTGATCAACAGCGCCACGCTCTCCGGTTCATGGACACCGGCATTGCGCAATTCGGTGATGAGCACCGAAATCTGCCCCGGAAGTGTCGATTCCGCGCCCGCCCTGGTGATGCAGAGGTCGATCGTGGTCGCGATCTCATTGAGCAGGCAGTGGTAGATGTCCTCGCGCGTCTGGAAGTGGTAGTGCAGCGTGGGACGGCTCAACTCGGCGATTTCGGCAATGGCCTGAATGGTCGTGGCGTGGTAGCCACGGAGCGCGATCACTTCGCGCGCGGCGCCCAGGATGCGCGCCCGGGTCTGAGCCGAATCAGTGCCCGCGGGCCGGCCCCTCCGGCGCGTTGCCTTCACTGGCAGAACATCGAGTTGCACCATGCCACGTCCTCGCGCAGGAAAGGGATATTAACGAATTCAGCAAACTCTAGGACATAGCTGATACCTGGTCAACCGCAACGACGACGGCACTCAGCCAACTCGCAGCGTGTCGCTATCCGGATCGGCCGAATCAGGCCGGTACCGGCGCAGACGGCGCCTCGCCCGCGAGTTGCTCGACGGCGCGTTCTGCAGCACCGGCGGGCCTCGCAATTCATTTGCCCGAAAATTTGTCGCTAATGCAGAGATTTCGGCAACCGATTGCGGCCTCGAGGTTCCGGGCAAAAGGTGGCACATGGTGATGTTGTCCACACCGTGACGCGCACCAGGCGAATTGAATGCACCGTGGGTCTCTGCAAATATGAGTTCGTGATCGAGCTCATTAACGTCGCCAAGACTTTTGGCGGGTCCGTTCCCGCCCTCCGCGACGTGAGCTTTTCCGTTCCCACCGGCTCAGTGCTGGGGTTGCTGGGGCACAATGGCGCCGGGAAGACCACGACGGTCAAAATCCTGTCAACATTGCTCAAACCGACTTCTGGACAAGCGATTGTCGCCGGCTACGACGTGGCTCGCGAACCCGCGAAGGTGCGCCAGAGTATCGGCGTCACCGGGCAGGATGCGGCACTCGATCCCCGGCTGACCGGTCGAGAGAACTTGGTGCTGTTCGGCCGCCTGCGCGGCCTGCGGCGCGCTGAAGCCCGCAGCCGAGCTGACGAATTGATTTCGCAATTCGATATGGGCCACGCCGCCGACCGACAGGTCAGCAGTTATTCCGGCGGTATGCGCCGTCGCATTGATATCGCGGTATCCCTTGTTGTTCAGCCCAAGGTGCTTTTCCTCGATGAGCCGACCACCGGCCTGGACCCGCGCAGTCGTCGCGATGTCTGGAATCTGGTGTCCTCGATGAAGGCCCAGGGCATCACCGTGCTGCTGACGACCCAGTACCTGGAGGAAGCTGACCTCCTCAGCGATTCCATCGTCATCCTCAACGCCGGGCAGATCGTCGCCAGCGGCACCGCCGATGAACTCAAACGTCAGACCGGTACCAGCTACTGCGAGATGACCCCGCTGCATCCGGACGACCTGCCGCGCATCGCGACGGCACTCTCGGACTTCGACGGTGTCGAGGTCGACAGCGACGCGACCACGGTATCGGTACCCGCTCCCAAGGGCGTGGCAACGCTGACCGAGGTGTTTCGCCGCATGGACGACATCGGTGTCGAGCTCATCGACATCTCGCTGCGTCGTCCCTCCCTCGACGAGGTGTTCCTGCACCTCACCAGCCCGGTCACCTCGAAGTGAACGCACTCGCTCTCCTGACGGCTCGCACCCTGCAGCGAGGTCGACTGGATCTGGCCTTCGCCGTCCTGGTGCCGGTCTCGGCATTGATCGGCCTGACGTTCTTGCTGCGCGGCGTCATCTCCACCGGCCACATGAGCTACGAGCAGTACGTCCTGCCCGCGGTGGTCGTACAGGCGATGTTGTTCGGCGCCCTCACCACGACCGATCGCGCGGCCTGGGAAAAGGCCAGCGGACTGGGCTCGCGGATCCGGACGCTGCCCATTTCGCCGTACGCGCCACTCATGGCGCGGATGGCCTACTGCTTGATCCGTGGCGTGTTGGCGCTGGTGGCATCAGTCCTGGCCGCCTACCTGTTCGGTTTTCGCCTGACCTGCGGATTCGGCTACACCGCCGCGTTTGTCGTGATGGCGCTGACGCTGACGTTGGCGTTGTCTCTCGGCGCGGACGCCACCGGCAGCAAGGCCGGACGCACCGAGGTCGCCAGCCAGCTGCTGATGATCCCGCAGTTGCTCCTGGTCATGTTGTCGACCGGGCTGGCGCCCCTCGAGGCATTCCCCTCATGGCTGCATTCCTTCGTGCAATACCAGCCGATCTCCCAGATCACCGAGACCATGCGCGGCTTCACCAGCGGCGATGTGGCGATGAGCAATCTGGGTACCAGCCTCGCGTGGTGCGTCGGCCTGCTGCTCGTCTTCGGCACCATCGCCATCCGACTTCAGGGGCGAGAATCGTGAATCCGACCAGCCAGCACCAACATTCGCTACTCACCGAAAGCTGGATCTTCGCGGGCCGGCTGTTCAAACAGTGGCGTCGGTACCCGATGGTGCCTATGCAGGCACTGCTCTTTCCGGCCTTGCTGCTGGTGGTCTACGGGCTGCTGGTCGGCAAATCGATGGTTCGATTGACCGGCAATAGCGGCATGGACGTGCTGATCCCGGTGTGCACACTCGCCGGCGCGATGTCGGGCGCCATTGGCGCCGGCCTATCAGTGCCGTACGACCGCGACACTGGCCTGCTGACCAGACTGTGGATCATGCCGGTACACCGGACGGCCCCGCTGACCGGCGCGCTGCTGGCCGAGGCGCTACGCACCTTCGCCGCTTCGGCATTCGTCGTGGCAACGGGCTACGCGATGGGCTTCCGATTCGAAGGCGGCTGGATCGACCTACTGGTCTACCTGATGGTTCCGGTCATCATCGTCGTCGTTTTTGCGACCATCGTGATCACTCTGGCCCTGCGACCACAGGGCCGGATCATCCTCACCTGGACCCAGTCGTTCTGCATGGGGCTGGCCTTCGCCACCCTCATCCCGGCCGACAAAGTGCCGGCGTTGCTCCGTCCGCTCGCGGAATACCAGCCGATCGCCCCGGCCGTGGCGGCCATGCGCGGGCTGTCGACGGGCGGTGAGGTGTGGTGGCCGCTGCTGCTGACGGTGGTGTGGGCCGCTGCCATCAGTGCGGCGTTCGTGCCGGTGATGTTGCGCGGATACCGCGCGTCAGTCGAGGGCGGCAAAGTCGACGGCTGAGCCGTCTGATCAGGTGGTGACGGTCAGCTAGCGACGGCTGGGTCGTCAGACACCGGCCGCTCGACCGGCGCGGGAGCCTCGGGAACTGAAAAATGGACCGGCATATCGAACTCTGACTGCTTCCAGCGAGCGGCGAAGTAGCCGTACTGGAACGCGATGCCGACCACCGCGGTCGCCGCCAATTCGGATAGCGGCCGCCGCAATTCGGTGCGCAGCGTCATCCATGCGGCAACCGGGGAGATTCGCGGCGCGGGGCCCGTACCGCCGCCCAAGCCGTCGTTGCGGTGCGCCCAGCGCAGGTACGCATTGCTGTTCCCGTAGCGTTTCCACTGGCTGGCCAGGTCCCGAATGGAGGTTCGCGGCTCCCACTCCATCAGCACGCGGGTGTCGGTCGCAATCGTGCCGTGCGACTGTTCCTGGATACGCCAACAGATGTCGAGGTCCCCACCACCGCGCATCGCCCGGAAGCCACCCACCTTCTCGAAGGCATCCCGGTCGATACCCAGATTGCAGGTTGGGTAGTAGTCGGGCCGGGGCGGCACGATCCCGACGGTCGCCTTCATCGCCCCACCCCCGCGAGGCAGCATGAAAGGCTGCATCCTGGCTGCCATCCGGGCGGCCAGGGTCGGACCCCAGACGGTACGAACGTTGGTGCAGGACAACGCAACTCCCGGTCGCCGCTGAAGTTCGCGATGCGCGTCGAGCAGGCCCGGCAAAGGCCGACAGCGGCCGTCGATGAACAGCAGCGTGTCGGCGGTCGATCTGCTGGCGGCGACCTGGCGGGCGTAGTACGGACCCTTGCTGTCGGTCAACGTCACGACGTTGGCGCCGGAGAAACGCGCCACGTTTGCGGTGTCGTCACTGGACGCGTCGTCGACCACAGTGACCCGATCACCATCGGTGAGCTGTGCCATCAGTGGCCGCAGGAGCTTCGGCAGATGACCGGCCATGTCGCGGACCGGAACGACCACCTCGATTGTCTGCTTCGCCATGCTTCATGCCCCCTGAATAGCGTTCAATCCGCCGCGGCCCAACGTAAACACCTGCCAGCCGGCGCCAATCCAAAACTCACGGTCTATCGCGTTGCGGGTGTCGAGGAGGCGAGGCTCTCTGACGACCGACCGGAACGCCACGGGATCGAGGTTGCAGTACTCGTCCCATTCTGTGGCCAACACGATCAGATCCGCATTTCGGCACGCGTCCTCGGCGCTGTCGAAATAGCCGAGGGTCGGAAACCGTCCCTTGGCGTTTTCGATCGCCTTCGGGTCATGGACGCGTACGTCGGCACCCTTCAAATGCATGGCGGCAGCGACGTTCAGCGCGGGCGAATCGCGGACATCGTCACTGTTGGGCTTGAAGGCGGCGCCCAGTACGGCGATGCTCTTACCGAGGAAGCCACTGCCGACGATGGCACTCGCCACGGCAACCGCCTTCTCCCGCCGGCGAATGTTGATCTTGTCGACTTCATGCAGGAATCTGAGCGCGTCCGACGCACCGAGCTCACCGGCTCTGGCGCTGAAGGCACGGATGTCTTTCGGCAGGCATCCGCCGCCGAAACCCAAGCCCGCGTTGAGGAAGCGGGCACCGATCCGGTCGTCGTACCCCAGCGCGCGGCTGAGCATCACCACGTCGGCGTCGACGACCTCGCACACCTCGGCCATCGCGTTGATGAACGAAATCTTGGTTGCCAGAAAGGCGTTCGCGGCGACCTTCACCAGTTCGGACGTGGGAAGGTCGGCGGTCAAGTGTGGTGTGCCGGCGTCGAGGAGCGCGCCGTAGACCTCTTGCAGTGTCTTTTCCGCAGTCTCGGAAGTGACACCGAACACGAGCCGATCCGGCCGCAGGGTGTCTTCGATTGCCTTGCCTTCGCGCAGGAATTCGGGATTCCACGCGATTTCAAGACGGTGCGACGACGGCGTCGCAGCCAGCTCCGCGGCGAGGCGCTGGGCCGTACCCACCGGCACAGTCGACTTACCGATGATCAGTCCATCACAGTCCGCATTGGCGGCGACTGCCCGGAACGCACTGTCGACATACTCGATATTGGCCGCATCTGAGCCCGCCTGCTGAGGCGTCCCCACACAGACGAAGTGCACCGCCGCGCCGGACACCGCCTCTTCCACGGAGTGGGTGAACCGGAGCCGGCCGGTCTCCAGCACGGTCGCAAGTAGATCATCGAAACCCGGTTCATAAAACGGCGAAGTTCCGGCCGAGAGCGTCGCGATCTTCGCCGCATCGGTGTCGTACGCGACGACCTCGTGGCCCAGTTTGGCCATGCAGGCGGCGTGAACGGCACCCAGATAGCCCGTTCCAATCACGCTCAATCTCATCTAGCTGAACTCCACGTTCTTGCAGTTCGCGCCACCCGGGGGAAGCAATCCGTCAATCATGTCTGCGCAGACCCCACACCGCTTTGCGACGCCCCCTAACACGGGAAGATTTACAGGAAACGTCGATACCATGAACGACCTTCCCTTGCCACTTGATGTCTGCTTGCTGTGGAGAAGCTGGACAGTCGTCTCTTAGTACATCACACGACGTAGCTGTGGCTACCCTCAGTGACCGCCGACACGTTGCCCGGTACCGCGTCAGCGAACCTCATCCAAGAGATGCGCACACAGGACGGTGGGTCAGGCGGTGAAAGTTCAGACCCAAACATGCGACAGGCATCGGCGCACACGACTCGGGTTTGCCCACGCCACTATTCGACCACGGTTGACTGCAAAAAATCTACACTCGCGTTAAGGTGCCAAATGCCGCATCAAAACAATTCCGGCGCCAGCTCCGCATTCCCAGCACAGAGCCCCAGCCTGGGATTACCGCGATCGACACGCCTATGGAGAGGTCTCGGGAGGGCCATGCACAACACCGGTATTAATCCGAGAACTCCAGTCGCCTGGATTTCGACCTGGACTGAATTCGCCCTCCTGGGCCCGCGGCTGCGACGAATTAATCGCAAATCGGCAGATCCGGTAATCGGTGACGGAGACGTAAATGTCTCATTGACCAGCTACGGCAAACGAATTTCGTCAGTTTGGCAAACAATCGAAACCATCGGGCTGGGTACCGTCAAGCCGCACCGCCTGATCCTGTGGCTTGATGACGACGCCGTGGTCACCGACCCGCCAGCACCACTGCGGCGGTTGCTGGCGCGTGGGCTGGAGATCAGGCACTGCCGGGATTACGGCCCGCACAAGAAGTACTTTCCGTATGTCAACGAGATACTGCACGACGAATCCGAACGCGTCCTCGTCACCGCAGACGACGACGTCTACTACCCGGCCAACTGGCTGGCCGAGCTGATCGAGGCCCACCGGCCTGGCGAGGTGACGGCGTTCCGCGCCCGCATCCGGTCGGCAGCGCCCTACAGTGCCTGGCCACTGTGCACCACGACCGAGGCGTCCGAGACCGTCTTTGCCACCGGCGTATCCGGCGTCGCCTATCCCCCCGAACTGCTCTGCACGCTCCGAGACCGCGGCGACGAGTTCACCGCGGTGTGTCCGCTGGCCGACGATTACTGGCTGCACTACGCCGCCGTAGCGACCGGAACGCCGATCCGTCAGGTCCGCGATGTCGCCGCCTACTGGTGGCCCAGAGTCACCGTGTCGGGCGGGGGGCTGTGGGACGGCCGCGGGACCGCCAACGACGCCATCTCCGAACAGACTCGACGGGCGTGGCTGTCCGACAACAACCGCTCCGCGACCGCCGACAACTGACTCATCCTGATGCGATTCGAATTGCGAGAAGAAACAGAGGCCATGGATAAAGGCGTGCGGTCATTGGATGACCGGGTTCATCGATTTCAGAATGCGCTGCGAAAGCTGCTGAAGCCTTCGGAATTCGATAACTCGCGCAACTATTGGGAAGAGCGTTATCGGCGTGGGGGAAATTCGGGTGCCGGGTCGTACAACCGGCTCGCGGAATTCAAAGCCGATGTTCTCAACGACTTCGTCGCAACCAACGATATTGACAGTGTCATCGAGTTCGGATCGGGCGATGGGGCGCAATTGGCCCTGGCACGGTACCCCTCCTACGTTGGCGTCGACGTCTCCCAAACTGTCATCGACGCAACGCGCCACAAATTCAGTGCTGACCGTTCGATTTCATTTCTTCACACCAGTGAAGTAACCGATGCGGACAAAGCCGACCTCGCATTGTCTCTCGATGTGATCTACCACTTGGTGGAAGACGACGTATTCGACGCATACATGCACCGCCTGTTCGATGCCGGTATCAAGTTCGTCATCGTTTACGCGAGCAATGAAGACAAGGCCTGGTCATCACCGCACGTCCGACACCGAGAGTTCACCCGGTGGGTCGAGGCCAACCGAGCCGATTTCGTCCTTTCCGACCGAATCCCGAATGCTTATCCGTACTCGAAGAAGGACCCGGACAACACCAGCTTCGCAGACTTCTACATCTTCAGACGGACACACTGACCCGTGCGCCCGACCTGCTGCGCAACACCGCGTCGCCAGTGAAGACGACAAGGGCGAGCCAGATCAGCACGAAGCCGGCCCACCGCCCGCCCGGCATGGGCTCGTGACCGACGAAGACACCCCACGCCATCTGCAACGCCGGGGTCAGGTACTGCAACAGACCCATGGTGACCAGCGGGAGCCGTTGCGCCGCGCCGGCAAACATCAACAACGGCAGCGCCGTCACCGGACCGCACAACATCATCAGGACGGTGTGGCCTGGCCCCAAGGATGGGACTGTCGCCTGCCCGGCGACGGTGAGGACGACGAGATAGGCCAGTGCGAACGGGGCGGCCACCCCGGCCTCGACGCCGACACTGACCCGCGGGTCGGCGCGAACCACCTTCTTGACCGCGCCGTACACACCGAAAGATATCGCCACGCCGAGACCGATCACCGGGATCTCACCGGCCTGCACCGCCAGCACGATCACCGCGGCCACGGCGATGGCCAGCGCCGCCGCCTGCGCGCGCCCCAACCGCTCACCGAACAGCGCGACGCCCAGCGCCACGCTCACCAGCGGGTTGATGAAATAGCCCAGCGCAGCGTCGACCACGTGGCCGTTGCTGACGGCGTAGATGTAGATGCCCCAGTTCAGCGAGATCAGGGCCGACGCGCACACCAGCAGTCCCCAGGTGCGGCCCGAGAGCCGGCGCAGGTCACCCAGGCGGCGGCCGACGGCCAGCACCACGAACATCAGCAAGACGGTCCACACAATGCGATGGGCCAACACCTCGAACGCACTCGCCGGCTTGAGCAGCGGGAAGAACGCGGGAAACAGACCCCACGATCCGTAGGCGCCGAGCCCGAGGAGCAATCCCCGGTTCTGATCCGAAGTGGCCGTCGCAGTATTGGTCACTGACGATGCAACACGTCCAGGGCGTGCTGCAATTCCGGTGGGTACTCGCTGGTGATCTCGATCCACCGGCCATCAGCCGGGTGCGCGAACCCCAGCGAACGCGCATGCAGCCACTGCCGCTGGAGCCCAAGCTTTTTCGCCAGCGTCGGATCCGCCCCGTAGGTCAGGTCCCCGCAACACGGGTGATGCAGTGCCGAGAAGTGCACCCGAATCTGATGGGTGCGGCCCGTCTCGAGGTGCACATCGAGCAGGCTTGCCGCGACGAACGCCTCGACGGTGTCGTAGTGCGTGACGCTGTGTCGGCCGCCCTCGGTGACCGCGAACTTCCAGTCATTGCCACGGCTGCGGCCGATGGGCGCATCGATGGTGCCGCTGGACGGATCCGGGTGGCCCTGCACCAGTGCGTGATACCGCTTGTCCACCGTGCGGTGCTTGAACGCCCGCTTGAGCACGGTGTAGGCCCGCTCGGACAGCGCCACCACCATGACGCCGGAGGTCCCCACATCCAGCCGGTGCACGATGCCCTGCCGCTCGTGGATACCCGAGGTGCTGATCCGGAAGCCCGCCGCGGCCAGCCCGCCGAGGACCGTCGGGCCGGTCCAGCCCACCGAGGCGTGCGCGGCCACGCCGGCCGGCTTGTCCACCGCCACGATGTCGGCGTCGGAATAGAGGATCGCCATGCCCTCGATCTCCTGCGGCGTGTTCTCCACCGGCGCCGGCGCCTCCGGCAGCCGGACCTCGAGCCACGAGCCCGCGACCAACTTGTCCGACTTGGCTGCCGGCGCGCCGTCGATATCGACCCCGCCGTCTTCGGCGATCGTGGCGACCGCGGTCCGTGACAACCCGAGCAGACGAGCCAGACCCGCGTCCACCCGCATCCCGGCCAGCCCTTCGGGGACCGGCATCGAACGGCTGCTCATCGGCCCGTTTCAGCCTCGTCGACGGCCGCAGTGGCCGGCTCCGACCCTGCCTCGACATCAGGCTCCGATGCCCGCGAAGCGGTCGAATCATGTTGTTCGGCAACCGCTTTCGCGGTATCGGCCGGCGCCTCCGGCGGGCGCTTGCCGTCGGTGTCGAAATCGAAGCCGAACACGGACAGCCCGACCAACAACACTGCCCCGCACACCACCGCGGAATCGGCAACGTTGAAGACCGGCCACCAGCCGACGGAAAGGAAATCCACCACGTGCCCGCGCAACGGCCCTGGGGAGCGGAAGAACCGGTCCATCAGATTGCCCACCGCGCCGCCGAGGATCATCCCCAGGCCGAGCGCCCACCACAACGAGACCAGGCGCCGCCCCATCCAGATGATGCCCACCACCACGCCGGTCGCGATCAGCGTCAGCACCCAGGTGTAACCGGTGGCCATCGAAAAAGCCGCACCAGAGTTGCGGACCAGTGTCCAGGTGATGGTGTCGCCGACGATCTCGACCGGCTGACCGGGCACCAGCAGCTTCACCGCCAGCACCTTGGTCACCGCATCAAGGCCCAGCACCACCGCCGCCACCACCAGCAGCAGCCGCAGCCGCCGCGGGGCGGCCTGGGTCCGAGGCTGCGTGGTCGCCCCAGGTCCGGTGCTCGCGGTCGCCTGCGGCTCCGCCAGCTCGGTCGCCTCCGGCTCCGTGGATTCATCAGTCACGCCCCCATCATCCCAAAGACGTCGTGAGGAACAATTCCGGCTATGACTCGCGTCGTCGTGATCGCCACCGGAGGCACCATCGCCACCAGCACGGACCAAGATGGAATAGCTCGGCCGACGCGCAGCGCCAGCGACCTGGTGGGCAGCCTCGGCGCCGGCGTCCAGGTCGACACCGTGGACCTCATGTCCGTCGACAGCTCCGAGCTGACCCCGACCGACTGGGACCGGATCGGGGCTGCGGTACTGGCGGCCGGAGATGCCGATGGAATCGTCATCACCCACGGCACCGACACCATGGAAGAAACCGCACTGTGGCTCGACATCACGTACGCCGGCGCGGTGCCAGTGGTGCTGACCGGCGCCATGCGCAGCAGCGACGCACCTGACGCCGACGGTCCGGCCAACCTGCGGGACGCGATCACCGTCGCCGCCAGTCCGGCCGCGCGCGATCTCGGCGTGCTGGTCAGCATGGCCGGCCGGGTGTGGCAACCACTGGGCATGACCAAAGCGGGCCACGGTCTGGTCGGCACCGCCGTCGGGTCGATCAGGGACGGGTCGTTCGTTCCCGACGCCGTCAAACGACGACCACTGCTGGGTGCACTGACGGCGGCAGCGGCGCCGCGCGTCGACATCGTCGCGGCCTATGCCGGTAGCGACGCACTGGCCATGGACGCGTTTGCCGCCGCCGGCGCCGGCGGCATCGTGCTCGAATCACTCGGCTCGGGCAACGCGGGGTCCAAGGTGCTCGCCGGCGTGCAGCGACTGTGCGCCGACGGTATCGCGGTAGCGGTTGCGACGCGGGTACCTGGCACGCGCGTCACGTCGGGCTACGGCCCGGGCCGGGCATTGCTGGATGCCGGCGCCGTGTCGGCGGGCGGGCTGCGGGCCGCGCAGGCCCGGGTGCTGCTGATGGCGGCGCTGGCCTCCGGGACACCCGCTGCCGAGCTGTTCGCTGAGTGGGCTTAGCCGAACCGTCCCAGTGGGTGGGCAACGTGCGGCTTCGAAGCACGCCCAATTTGCGAACCAGTGATAATTTCCCCTCGCCAAACTTCCGGGGAAAGGCACTAAGCTGACGGCGACGACCAGCCACCGCAAACAACTGAAACGCCTCGACATCCAGGGCCTGCGCGCCATCGCAGTGGCTCTGGTCGTGCTGTTCCACGCCGATATTCCCGGCGTCGGCGGCGGCTACGTCGGCGTCGACGTGTTCTTCGTGATCTCTGGCTTCCTCATCAGCAGCCATTTGTTGGGTGAGCTGCGGGACCGTGGGCATATCCGGTACGGCGCGTTCTACGCGCGGCGGGTGCGGCGACTGCTGCCGGCCGCGTTGACCGTCATCGTCGCAACGGTGGCCGCCGCCGCGTACTGGGTGTCTCCGCTGCAGTTCGGCTACGTCGTCAAGGACGCCGTCGCCGCCACCTTCTACGTCCCCAACGTGGTGTTCGCCTACCGTGCGACCGACTATCTCGCCGACAAGACGCCGTCGCTGTTCATGCATTACTGGTCCCTCGGCGTGGAGGAGCAGTTCTACCTGCTGTGGCCGGTACTGCTTGTGTGGCTGTTCGGGCTGTGCAAGCAGCGGACCCGCAGGCTTGCGGCCATCGCCGGCATCGTCGCGGTGTCGTTCGCGCTGTGCGTGTGGTTGACCGGCTTCTCACAGCCGAACGCGTTCTTCATCCTGTTCCCGCGGATGTGGGAATTCGGGCTGGGCACTCTGGTCGCATTCGCACTGCTGAACCGCGACCGGATTTTCGGCGACCGGGTCGGCGCCATCGCCGGCTGGACGGGACTCGCGGCCATCGTGGGCAGCGGCGTGCTGTTCTCCACAGCCACGGATTATCCCGGATACGCGGTGGCGATACCCGTGGCCGGCACCGCACTGCTCATCGCAGCCGGGCCCGTCCGCCGGGGCCCCGGTGCGCTACTGAGCCTGCGCCCGTGCACCTGGATCGGCGACATCTCCTACTCGCTGTACCTCGTGCACTGGCCGTTGCTGGTCCTTCCCGTCGCGGCCGGCGGCTACCTACAGACGTCACCGATGTGGCTTCGAGTTGCGATCGTCGCGGCATGTGTCCCCCTGGCGTGGCTGCTCTACACCTATGTCGAACAGCCTGGTCAGCGCCTGGAATGGCTGAACTCCGCACGCCCGCGCCGCACGCTCACCGCGACGGCAGGCGCCACGGTTGCCGTCAGTGCCGTGGTCCTCACAGTTGCCGTCGCACACCATCCGGCGCTGGATGCGGGACGTACCGCCGCGCAGGCAGCGCTCAGCCTCAAGCCCGCCGGGACCCCGTACGTGCCCAGCAATCTCCACCCCCGGCTGTCTGCCGCCGAGACCGCCCAACCCGTCATCTATGCCAATCACTGCCACCGCGACGAATGGTCGACCGATCCGGTCGGCTGCGTGACCGGGACCAGTCCGTCGGCGCCGGTGGTCGTCCTGTTCGGCGATTCCCATGCCGCACAGTGGTATCCGGCGCTGTCCAAGTTGGCCGAACAGGGCTTGATCCGGCTGGACAACCGCACCAAGAGTCACTGCCCGTCGGCAGCGATTCATGCCGCGCACTACTCGCGCTGCGACCGGTGGCGCGACGCCGTACTGGCCAGCCTCGCCGTGGCCAAGCCCGCACTGATCGTTCTCGGGGGTTGGGGAGCCAGCTACGTGCGCGACGCCGCGGACCCGACAGCGCACTGGCGAAAGGCTCTGGCAGACACGCTCGAACGACTCCCCTCGCCATCGCGTGTTGCGGTCCTCGCCGACACCCCGTCGACCGGTGTCCCGCCGCCCTACTGCCTGAGTCTCTTCCTGACCGACACCCAGCGGTGTGCGCTGCCGCGGACAACAGCGTTGGATGACCGGGTCCGCCGGGCCGAGCAGGAGCTGGCCGCCGCCGGTGCGTTCACGTATCTGGATTACGACGACTATCTGTGCAACGACAGCATCTGTCCGGGCATCCTCGGTGACACCCTCGTCTACCGCGACGGACACCACATGACGACGGACATCAGCATTGAACTGGCTCCCCTCATCGCCGCGGATCTGATGCCGCTGCTCAGCACAAGCGGCAAACCGGCCGGGGATGGCCCGTCCGGCCGGACAGAGATGGCTGCCGCCGGCGCCGGTGCGCCCGGCGGTATGCCACCGCACCGCGGCTAAGCCACGCTGTCGTCCGTCGGCAACTGCGCCAGGTATTCCTGCCAGTCGAGGCTGTCGATCGGGTCGGCACGAGTGATCTGCGGATCGTCGGCCGCGACGGTGCGGGCCACGCCGGGCCCGCTGGCCCGGGTTTCGAAGCGCACCGTCATGACGCCGTGCCCGGCTCCCTGCACCCAACCGTGCCCGTGATCCGGATGCTGGACGTCGTCCCCGACGCGCCACGGGGATTCGGCCGGCGGAGCACTCACCGGGCCCGCCTGACCAGCGGACGTGGCGACGTCCGAGCCGTCCACCATCTCGAGTTCCGGGAACAACGATTCCTGCCGGGCATCGGTCAGACCCGAAAACCCCACGCCCACAAGGCGAATCGGGCCGATCTCGATGGGGTCGAGCAGCAGCCGGCGGGCCGTCGCCGTCAGCGTCGACGGATCGGTGGTGGCGTACGGCAGCGTGGCCGACCGGGTCAGCGTGCTCATGTCGGACTTCTTCAGTTTGACCGTCACGGTGCGGGCGCCGCGGCCATCGCGCTGCAGCCGCCGGTAAGCGTGCTCGGCGATGGGCCCGATGCTCGCGCGCAACTGATCCAGCGTGGTCAGGTCGACCTGGAACGTGGACTCGGCGCTGATCTGTTTGGCCTCGGCGCGCTCGACCACTGGCCGGTCGTCGATGCCACGAGCCAGCCGGTGCAGCGCCGGGCCGACCGTGCCGCCGAGGACGTCGGCAGCCTCGGCATCGGTGAGCGCCGCCAGCGCGCCTATGGTCTCGATACCCAGCCGGTGCAGTTTCTCCTCGGCGACAGGCCCGATCCCCCACAGACGGCGCACCGGCAACCCTTCCAGGAGCGGTCCCTGCTCGTCACCGCTGATGATCCGGACCCCGTCAGGTTTGGCCAGCCCCGACGCGATCTTGGCGACCTGCTTGCCCGAGCCCGCACCGACCGAGGCCACCAGGCCGGTCTCGGCCCGCACCGCGGCCCGTAGGTCTTCGCAGAACTGCCGAGCCGCGTCAAGGTCAGCGCCGACCAGTTCGGCGGGCTCGCCGAACGCCTCGTCGAACGACAGCTGCTCGAGCACCGGGACCAGGGCGCGCACCGCATCCAACGCGCGGCGACTGGCCACCGAGTACACCGCACCGCGCGGCGGCAACACCACAGCAGTGGCGCCGACCAACCGGCGCGCCTGGTGCATCGGCATGGCCGAACGGGCGCCGAACTTGCGGGCCTGATAACTCGCGCCCGCCACCACCCCACGGCCGCCGAGGCCACCGACCAGCACTGGACGGTCCCGCAGCGTAGGCCGGGTCAGCTGCTCGACGGACGCGAAAAAGGCGTCCATATCGAGATGTATGACCCAGCGATCCACAGGCCAGATAGTAGGCCCGGACGGGTGGCTACCCTTCTGGGTATGAACGACGTGCCGATCCGCGACGAGTCGATCCGGCTGGGCCAATTCCTCAAACTGGCCTCACTGATCGACAGCGGTGCCGACGCCAAGGCGGTCATCGCCGAGGGCCTGGTGGCCGTCAACGATGAGGTCGAAACACGGCGCGGCCGGCAGTTGAGAGCAGGCGACATCGTGGTGTACGACGGAAACGCCGCACGAGTAGTCAGCTTCGCCCTGTAGGGTCCCGGGCCGTGTGGGCCACCGTTTTGATGTTCGCCGTCATGGCGATGTGGGATCCTGTCCGCCTGGGTGTGGCGGTGTTCGTGGTGATGCGCAATCGCCCCATCCCGTCCCTCTTGGTGTTCTGCATCGGCGGTATCGCCTCGAGCCTGGCAATCGGCCTGACTGCCGTCTACCTGCTGCACGGCACCACCAAACGGCTCGTCGCGGACATGAACTCGTCGACTCATTCCATCGATCCGGCGGACGCCAAGATCGTGATCGGCGCACTGGTGCTGCTGGTGGCGTTGGCGCTGCTGTTTCGGGCCGCCACCAGAACACCTGTGCCCGTGTCGGTATCAGGGCCGACAGCAGATAGCGCTGACCCCGAGCCGCCGCCTGCTGAACCGGAATCGCGGTCCATCACGGCGCGGTTGACAGGGTGGGCACGGCGGCTGATGCACAGCCAGTCACTGTGGATGGCGTTCCTGGCCGGCCTGTGGGCCGGCCCCGGGCCGCACGTCGAACTCGTGGGCGCACTGGGCGTGATCCTCGCATCGGGAAACTGCAAATCCGTGCAGGTCGCCGCGGTGGTCACCTACGCCGTGGTGTCGTTCGCCTTCGCCGAAATCCCGTTGATCTGCTACCTGATCGCACCCGCAAAGACGGCGCAGTACCTCGATCGGGTGCCGAACTGGCTGCGAGCGCGGCGCATCTGGGTGATGGCTATCGCGCTGAGCTTGCTGGGCGTGTATCTCCTGGCCTCGGGCACCCTGTCATAACCTTTACCCGGCATGAATTTTTCGCAAGATGAAGCTGAATCGCCTGTGAGCGGCAAAGCCCGACGCGCCGTTCGGTTGCACAGCCGATATATTCGCCCGGTGAACGCAGGACCCGTCTCAGCGCTGCGTCCCGACGTATCCCGTTGGCAGACATTCGCTCCGGTCATCCTCGCCGTCAGCGCAACCCTCCGGATCGCGTCGACGATGGGCTACTACCTGGTCAAGGGTGACGCCTTCTTCGATCTTCGGGTTTACGTTCTGGGCGGCGCCGCGATATCGCACCCAGGTGCGTTGTACGACTTCTTCTACGTCGACCCCACCAAAGGCGAACACCTACCGTTCACCTACCCCCCGTTCGCGGCAATGGTGTTCGCGCCCTTGCATCTTGCGCCGTTCGGGGTGATCGCCTTCGCCTGGCAGGTCGCCCTGATCGCGGCCGTCTACGGAACGGTCAGACTCAGCCAGAAGTTCATCGGCGGTGGCAGCCAGCGCATAGCCATGCTGTGGACCGCCGGGGCGATCTGGATGGAGGCGCCCGGCAGCAGCATTCAATCGGGGCAGATCGGCATCTTCCTGATGCTCGCCGTGCTGTACGCCGCCTGTGACTCACGATGGTGGCTGTCGGGTCTGCTGATCGGGGTCGCCGCCGGCATCAAGCTGACGCCCGCGATCACCGGTTTCTACTTTGTCGGCGTCCGGCGCTGGGGCACTGCGCTGTTCTCGGCCGTGGTGTTCTTCGCGACCGTGGGGCTGGCGTATCTGTTTTTGCCCGAGGAGACGAGGCGCTACTTCCCGCACCAGATGGCCGAGGCCGGCAAGTCGCTGCCCGTGGGCTCGGCGTGGAACCAGTCCTGGCAGGGCGGGTTGTCCCGGATCGCGGGTCATGACCTCGGTATGTCGCCCTTGGTCATCGGCGCGATAGTGGTCACCGCGGTGCTCACAGTGCTGGCGTTCCGAGCGCTCGGCGGCGAGCGCGACCGACTCGGGTCGCTGCTGGTGGTGCAACTGTTCGGGTTGCTGGCCGAACCGGTGTCCTGGACGCATCACTGGGTCTGGGTACTGCCGCTGATGATCTGGCTGATCTACGGTCCGTGGCGGGACCAGCCCGGCGCCCGGATATTCGGCTGGGGCTGGGTGACCCTGATGGTGCTCAGCGTGCCGAGCCTGCTGTCGTTCGCGCAGCCGAACATCTGGCAGATCAGTCGTCCTTGGTATCTCGCCTGGGGCGAGATGGTGTACATCGTCGCGGCCCTGGCGACCATGGTCTGGATCATCAGGACAGGACGTCGCGGTGAAGTCACCGATCGGAACTGAGCGACTGCGCCGGCTGGCTCCGGCGCTGTTGATGCTGAGCGCGGTCGTTCTCCTGGCGCTCACCATTCCCAGCCAGCCGAACCTGGTGGACTTCCATGTCTACGTGCTCGGCGGCGCCGCGCTAGAGCACCCCGGCACGTTGTACACGTTCGCCTACTCGGATCAGTCCCCCACCCAGCCGCTGCCGTTCGTCTATCCGCCTCTCGCGGCAATCCTCTTCTACCCGTTGCATTTTCTGCCCTTCGCAGCCGTCGGGCTGCTGTGGCAGGTCGCGATGATCGCCGCGATGTACGCCATCGTCCGGCTCACCCAACTGATGCTGGGCAGCGGTGACGCGCGGGAGGCGATGCTGTGGACCGCCGTGCTGATCTGGCTGGAGCCGGCACGAATCAGCATCAACCTCGGGCAGGTCGGCATCTTCCTGACGCTGGCGGTCTTGTACGCGGCCTACAGCAGCCGGTGGTGGGTCTCCGGGTTTCTGGTCGGCCTGGCCGCCGGGGTGAAGCTGACACCGGCCATCACCGGGCTGTACTTCGTCGGGCTACGACGCTGGGCCGCGGCGGTGTTCTCCGCGGTCGTGTTCTTCGCGACGGTCGCGCTGTCGTGGCTGGTCGTGGGCGATCAGGTGCGGCACTACTTCACCGAGGTGATGGGCGACACCAGCATCAACCCGATCGGCACCGCGCTGAATCAGTCGTGGCGAGGCGGCATCTCGCGGATCGTGGGCCACGACGCCGGGGAAGGCACCCTGGTGCTCATTGCGATCCTCGGGACCGCGGTGCTGGCCGGGCTGGCCTGGTCGGTGATGGGCAACCGGTCAGGTGCGCGGGATCGGCTCGGGTCACTCCTGGTCGTCCAGCTCTTCGGCCTTCTGGTCTCACCGATTTCCTGGGTGCACCACTGGGTGTGGGTCGCGCCGCTGATCATGTGGCTGTTGCGCGGACCGTGGCGGGACGAACCCGGCGCGCGGGTCGCCGGCTGGGGCTGGATCGCCCTGACGGTCGTCAGCGTTCCCAGCATTTTGGCCATGGCCGAACCGAGCCTCTGGCAGATCAGCCGACCGTGGTACCTGGCCTGGGCCGGGGTGGCCTACATCGCGGCAGCGATGGCCACACTCGCGTGGATGGTGGTCACCGGCAGACGACTACGCTCGGGCAGTCAGGCGCCTGCCGGTGACCAGCCCGTCACCGAAAAACGTTGGTGACGCTCACGCTTTCGCGATGACGGCCCGCACCCCGTCGCCGACATCGGCGCCGTCGGCCAGGTCCGTGACAGCCACGACGGTGAAGTCGGTGGCCAGGATCTCGCCGGCGATCAGATCGGCATGGGTCCTCGCCCACGCCTGCTTGTCGGCCGGCACCGCGAACGTCACGATGATCCGGTCTGACACCTCCAGCCCGGTGGCCTTGCGCAGGTCCTGCAGTTCGCGGATGCGGTCCTTGGCCCAGCCTTCGGCCTCCAGCTCGGGGGTCACGGTGGCGTCGAGCACCACCAGGCCCGCGCCCTCCGGCAGCGCTGCAGTGAACTCCGGTTCTGCGGCAACGAGTTTCGAGCTGTACTCCGCCGGAAGAAGGACCGCGGGCCCCGCCACCAACGTGCCGTCGGGCTTGACGACACCTTCGCCGGCCTTGACGGCCTTGATCGCGGCCTGCACGTCCTTGCCGATGCGCGGACCCGCCACCCGTGCGTTGACAGTCAACTCGAACTTGCCGTAGGCGTCGATGTCATCGGTGAGCTCGACCGCCTTGACGTTGAGCTCATCGGCGATCAAGTCGACGAACGGGGCAAGAACG
Source organism: Mycobacterium sp. FW102-FHT13B02 (assembly GCF_058790275.1). NCBI lineage: Bacteria > Bacillati > Actinomycetota > Actinomycetes > Mycobacteriales > Mycobacteriaceae > Mycobacterium > Mycobacterium sp. FW102-FHT13B02. The sequence continues at coordinate 99,391 of NZ_JBYTCM010000011.1, read as the reverse complement.
GCCGGATTGACCGACTTCTCCAAGGCCACGGTCAGTTTCGGCAACGGCAGGCGCACCCGCAGCTTCTTGGCCTTACGCAGCGACGAGCCCGCCGAGCAGACTTCGCGCACCCGGTCCATGGCGGCGACCAGCTCCGGGTCGGCAGGGACGACGCCGGCTTCGGGCCAATCGGTGAGGTGTACCGAGCGCTCGTCGGTCAGGCCACGCCAGATCAACTCGGTGGTCAGTGGCAGCAGCGGCGCAGCCAGGCGGCAGGTCACCTCCAGCACGGTGTGCAGGGTGTCGATGGCGTCGGCGTCCTCTTCCCAGAACCGCGAACGCGACCGTCGCACATACCAATTGGTGAGCGCCTCGGCGAATTGACGCAACTGCTCGCACGCACCCGAGATATCGCAGGTGTCGAGGGACTCGGTCAGCGTGTCGCGCACGTCGGCGAGCTTGGCCAGGATGTAGCGGTCGAGCACGTGTGGTGAATCCGTGCGCCAGGTGCCCTTCTTCGGCGCGTAGAGCGCCAGGAAGGAGTACGCGTTCCACACCGGCAGCAGCACCTGTCGGACGCCGTCGCGGATGCCCTGCTCGGTGACGATCAGATTGCCGCCGCGCAGGATCGGCGAGGCCATCAGGAACCAGCGCATGGCGTCGGACCCGTCGCGGTCGAACACCTCGGACACGTCCGGGTAGTTGCGCAGCGACTTGCTCATCTTCTGGCCGTCGTTGCCGAGCACGATGCCATGGGCCACACAGGTTTTGAAGGCCGGGCGGTCGAAGATCGCGGTCGCCAGCACGTGCATGGTGTAGAACCAGCCGCGGGTCTGGCCGATGTACTCGACGATGAAATCGCCGGGGAAATGAGCAGATTCGCCGGCTCCGGCCTGATTGTCGGCTCCGCCGACGGCCCCGTCGAACCAGTCGGCGTTCTCGAACGGGTAGTGCACCTGCGCGTATGGCATCGAGCCCGAGTCGAACCAGACGTCGAACACGTCCTCGATACGGCGCATGGTCGACTTGCCGGTCGGGTCGTCGGGATTGGGCCGGGTCAGTTCGTCGATGTAAGGCCGGTGCAGATTGTCCGGGCGTACACCGAAGTCACGCTCGAGCTCGTCGAGGCTGCCGTAGACGTCGATCCGCGGGTAGGCCGGATCATCGGACTTCCACACCGGGATCGGGCTGCCCCAGTACCGGTTGCGGGACACCGACCAGTCCCGGGCATTGGACAGCCACTTGCCGAACTGCCCGTCCTTGACGTGTTCGGGGTACCAGGTGATCTGCTGGTTGAGCTCGACCATCCGGTCCCGGAACTCGGTGACCTTGACGAACCACGACGACACCGCGCGGTAGATCAGCGGGTTGCGGCACCGCCAGCAATGCGGGTACGAGTGCTCGTAGGTCTCGTGCCGCAGCAGCACCGGAGCGTTGACCGCGGCCGGGCCGGTGCCGTTCTTCAGGTCCTTGATGATCTGCGGGTTGGCCTCGAAGACCTGCTGTCCCTGGTAGTCCGGCACGGTCGAGTCGAAGCGGCCGGTCGAGTCCACCGGGGTGACCGCGACAATTCCGGCGGCGTCGCAGGTGGCCTTGTCGTCCTCGCCGTACGCCGGCGCCATGTGGACGATGCCGGTGCCGTCGTCGGTGGTCACGAAGTCGCCCTGCAGCACCTGAAATGAGTTCTGTGCCTTCTCACCGTCGACGAAGAAGGCGAACGGCGGCAGGTAGCGCGTGCCCAGCAGTTCGGCGCCGAGGTAGCTGCCGACGACCACCGGCTCCTCGCCGAACTCGCGGGCATAGGCGGCCAACCGGGCCTCGGCCAGGACGTAGTTCTGCTCGTCGGGACCCACCACCTGCACATAGGTGACCTCGGGGTGGACCGCGACGGCCTGGTTGGACGGCAGCGTCCAGGGCGTCGTGGTCCAGACCAGCAGGTAGGCGCCGGCCAGTTCAGGCGCTGCGCCGTCGGCGATCCGAAACCCCACGGTCAGCGCCGGGTCCTGCCGGCTCTGGTAGACGTCGTCGTCCATCCGTAGCTCGTGGTTGGACAGCGGGGTCTCGTCGTTCCAGCAGTACGGCAGCACCCGGTTGCCCTCGTAGGCCAGGCCCTTGTCCCACAGCTGCTTGAACGCCCAGATGACCGACTCCATGAACGTCAGGTCCAGGGTCTTGTAGTCGTTCTCGAAGTCGACCCAGCGCGCCTGCCGCGTGACATAGGCCTGCCACTCGTTCGAGTACTTCATGACCGAGGCCCGGCAGGCGTCGTTGAACGCGCCGATGCCCATGGCCTCGATCTGGGCCTTGTCCGAGATGCCGAGCTGGCGCTGCACCTCGAGCTCGGCGGGCAGTCCATGGGTGTCCCAGCCGAACCGGCGCTCGACTTTGAAGCCGCGCATGGTGCGGTAGCGGGGCACGATGTCCTTGACGTAGCCGGTCAGCAGGTGGCCGTAGTGCGGCAGACCGTTCGCGAACGGCGGACCGTCGTAGAAGACGTATTCGGGGGCACCGTCGCGGCGGGCGATGCTGGCGCGGAAGGTATCGTCGCGGGCCCAGAACTCCAGAACCTCGGTCTCGAGGTCGGGGAAGTTCGGTGTGCCGCTGGCGGTCTTGGGGTACGCGCTCACGTCAGGGGTCTCCAGTGCCGTCAGCACCAAACAGGTGCTCAGTTCCAGGCACGGGGACGACGATCTCGCGTCTGGACGCGAGCGCCGCGGTACCACCCCGCTTGCGCACGACCGGCCCTTGAGGCCCGGCACGTGCGCCGCTCAACTGACGGCGATAACGGGCCTACCCGTTCGGTTCTACTGAGCTGCGGCAGTCGGGGCCGCCGCGGCCGTTCTTCCGAATGCTCCCCGGTGATGGCCGGATCGATGCGTATGCAGCGATTCTAACGGGCGCGGGTCACCACGGATTACGCGGAGACCGGCATGGCCTCGGAGGCGAGCTCGATCACGGCGTAGGCGAACTGCTCGGCGAGTTCTTCCACGGTGTAGGGCTCGAATTGGTGGCGGGCGTACCACCAGTCCACGTGCAGCACGTCGTCAGCTTGGAATGCGCGGACCTCGAGGGCGTGCACCGGGCCCGGATGGTCGCCGTCGATGGCGGACATGCCGTAACTGAACAAAACGTCGGCAACGTCGGTCGGGTTTGCGGTGGCGGCGGCCAGCGCACTGCGTACCGCCTGCACCATCTCGGTGGCGTCCACGTCGGACGCCGCGACACAGTCGACTTCCAGTCGGCGCAGCACCGCCAGCCCACCGCCCGAGCGTTCCTTGGCTGCGGCCACGTCGACCGCGGCCCGCCCGGGTCCGATGACTCGCTCGATGGCGCGGCCGAGCGCACCGATCACCAACACCTCGGCGTCGACTCCCAGGTACTCGGCAGCGCCCTCGAGCTCGGCGGCGATCACCGGCGACAGCGGGGCTTCGAGCCGTCGCATGTCGACCGCAACACCGGCAGTGTCGACGCCGCCGAACTCATAGTCCGCGACGTGGACCGTCGCAGCAGCAGCAGAAGGGAGAACGGGCTCGATCTCACCGGCGTACGCAAGAGTCATGTGATGCACACTACAACACGATTCCCAAATGTGGGACATAGCTCCCGAAAGTGTGACGCCCATGTCAATTACGGCTTATGTGTCGCGGGGATAGTTGCTAGCAACCAAAGGGGGGAAGGGTCTATCGTGACAGGGTGCCCCGTACAGACCAGAACGGCAGACAGCTCAAAGCACTGCTCGACTACATCTTCGACGGCGACGTCGAGGCGAGGGAGATCTACGGTGCGCTCGGCACGTCGAGCAGCACGTACTACCGGCGGATCAAAGAGGCCGACTATCCCAACGCCGAGGAGCTGCGGCTGGTGGCCGATCACTTCCGGTTGAGCTACCCCGATCTGCAAGTCCGGTTCGGCTTGATGAGCCATGACGAAGTCATCAACTACATCCAGTCGGCACCGCTCGCGGTTGCCACAGCGGCGCCTGCGGTACCCACACGCGCCACAAAGTTGTCGGAAATGACGCGACGTGCTGATGCACCGCCGCTGTGACCAGTAGAGTCTGAGCGGCACCAGCGCTGACAAGAGCTTTCAGAAGGCTTCCACCATGGCTCTCACATTTCTCATCACGATCACTCTCGCCTGCATGGCGTGGAGTCTGTGGATCCGTCGTGTCACCTGGTCCTGCCGCTGGGAAGTGGCGGCGACTCTCAACATCGCACTCCAGGCCGCGGCCGTCGCCCTGATGTCCCCGATGGCCGCCGACACCCTGGGCCGGGCCATCCACTCATTGACCGGCGTCTGGAACCTGCCGGCCTACCTGGGCCATGACTGCTACATCGTGGCCGCCTCGGCCATCGTCTACAACGCCATCGGCCGCCTCGCCGACGACGCCGCCATGCAGAAGATGTTCACGCAGTACATCGAGCGGCCCGCCACCCTGTGCATCCCGGTGCTGTTGGCGCTGTTCTCCATGAGCGTCGCCGGCCGCGAATACTCCCCCGACCTGTTCACCATGCCGACCGACGGCTGGCTGGCCGCGTACTGGATCGTGCTCTGCGGCACCCTGGCCTACCTGCTGGTGTTCGGTGGGCGCGCCCTGCTGGCGCTGCGCAAGAACGAAGATTCGCGACGCATCGCCAACATCTACCTGTTCGCCACCGGCAGCGGCATCATGGCCTGTGCCACCCGCATTCTGACGTCGCTGATTCCCGAGCTGCAGCCCCTCGAAGACGGCAAGTTCGTGTGGGTGTTCTCCTGCATGTGTGGCGGCGTCTTCGCCCTCGCCTCCGCGCACTCGTGGCTGATCAAGACCAGGTGGTTCTCGAAGGCAGCTCGCTGAGCCTCCACCACCGACCGTCGGCGACCCGTCAGCAAAAAGCCTGATACGTCAAAATCAGCGGTAATGCCCTACGCTGCTATCCGGCACCCGGTGTCAGTTTGACGGTAGTCAACCGTCACCGACGGCACCCGGCCCTTCACCCCCCGCCCGAACATCCCGAGGAGGAAGTGTCCGTGATCGAGTCGTCTCTGCCGGCCGTCCTGCGCGAACGCGCCAGCCTGCAACCCAACGACCTGGCCTTCACGTTCATGGACTACGACACCGACCCCGATGGTGTGGCCAAGACCCTGACGTGGGCTCAGCTGTACCAGCAGAGCGTCGCCGTCGCCCACGAACTGCGCCAGCACGGTGAGATCGGTGACCGCGTAGTGATCGTGGCCCCACAGTGCCTCGAATACGTCGTCGGATTCCTCGGCGCACTCGAGGCCGGCATGATCGCGGTCCCGCTGACCCAACCGATCATGGGCCACCACGACGAGCGCGTCATCTCCGTCATGAAGGACGCGCAGCCCGTCGTCGCTCTCACCACCGCGGCCAGCAAGGACGCCGTCGCGCAGTACGCGACCCCGAACGACGACGGCCGCAGCCCCGTCGTGCTCGCCGTCGACGAGTTGGATCTGGAGACCCGCCGTAAGCCGTTCTCCCGCCGCGAGGTTCGCCCGGAGACCGCCTACCTGCAGTACACGTCGGGCTCGACCCGCACGGCCGCCGGCGTGATGGTGTCGCACCGCAACGTCTCGGCCAACTACGAGCAGATGATCGCGGTCTTCTTCTCGGAGTGGGGCAAGGTGGCGCCGCCGGGGACCACCGTGGTGACCTGGCTGCCGCTGTACCACGACATGGGCCTGCTGCTCGGTGTGTGCACGCCCATCCTCGGCGGTTGGCACACCGTGATGACGAGCCCCATCTCGTTCCTCGTCAAGCCCGCCCGCTGGATCCAGCTCATGGGCAGCCACAAGAACGTCATCACCGCCGCGCCGAACTTCGCCTTCGACCTGGCGGCCGCCCGGACCACCGACGAGGACATGGCCGGTAAGGACCTGAGCACCGTCCTGACGGTGTTCAGCGGCGCCGAGCGCGTGCAGCCCACCACCATCAAGCGCTACATCCAGCGCTTCGCCAAGTTCGGTCTGCCGGGCAAGGCCATCCGGCCCAGCTACGGCCTCGCCGAGGCCACCCTCTACGTGGCTTCTCGTGAGTCCGGTGAGCCGCCGACGGTCGTCGAATTCGATACCGAGAAGCTGGCCGACGGCATCGTCGAGCGCGTCGAGTCGGGCAGCCCGCTGGTGAGCTACGGCTTCTCGCCCTCTCCCCTGGTCCGCATCGTCGACCCGGAGACCCGCCGCGAGGCGGCCGACGGCACCGTCGGCGAGATCTGGACGCACGGTGAGAACGTGTGCGCCGGGTACTGGAACAAGCCCGAGGAAACCGAGAAGACCTTCCGCGGCGTGCTCGTGGATGCCCCTGAGGGCACCCCGTCGGACACCTGGCTGCGCACCGGCGATCTCGGCTTCATCTCCGAGGGCTCGCTGTTCATCATCGGCCGGATCAAGGACCTGCTGATCATCCGCGGCCGCAACCTGTACCCCGACGACATCGAGGCCACCGTCAGCGCGGTCTCGGGCGGTCGTACCGCGGCCGTCGGCTTCGAGGAGGACGGTGTCGAGCAGTTCGCCGTCGTCATCGAGATGAAGAAGCGCGGCGAGACCGAGGACGAGGTCCGCGAGAACCTGGCACAGGTCAAGCACGACATCACCTCCGCCATCTCGCAGGTGCACGGTGTGAATGCCGCCGACCTGGTGCTGGTCGGCCGGGGCTCGATCCCCATCACCACGAGCGGCAAGATTCGCCGGCAGGCCTGCACGGAGCTGTACCGGAAGGGTGAGCTGGCGCGACTCGACGCCTGACGACGATATGACTAGGGCCGCAACGTCATTGACGTTGCGGCCCTAGTCGTATCGGGGACGCCCGTACGACGGCCTCACAGGGCCCGGGCAGTGCGTTCGGCGCACGGCCGGACAAGAGGTCGGGACGAAGCGGCGACGATCGGCCGGGCCCGGCGCAATGACGCGGTGGCGGCTCAGCCGAAGAAGCCGCGGTGCTGTACTGCCCCGGCGGCCTCGAAGGCCGTCGTCATCTGGCAGGCATCACACGTCGCCGCGTAGCCACACTCCGGGCAGGGCTCGACCTCGTCGGACTCACGGCGGGCCTGACGCTCGGCCCGCAACCGCTCGGTGGCGGCGAGGGCCGCGGCCGCCTCGGCCTCTTCGCGCCTGCGGCGCGGCGACTTGGACGGCCACCAGTTGGCGTCGCCGAGCAAAGCCGCGGTCGCCGGCACCGTCACCGTACGGACGATGAAGGTGTCCAGCAGCAGACCGACACCGATGATGAAGCCGAGCTGCACGGCGCCCAGGATGCTACTGACCGTCATGGCGAGCATCGATGCCGCGAAGATCAGACCGGCAGAGGTGATCACACCGCCGGTTGCGGAAACCGTCTTGACGATCGCAGAGCGCACGCCCCACTTCGCCTCGTCACGTATTCGCGATATCAGCAGGAGGTTGTAGTCGGCACCGACCGCCACCAACACCAGGAATGCGATACCCGGCACGCTCCAGGAGATGTCGTAGCCCAAGATGAACTGGAAGAACACCACACCGATACCCAGCGCCGAGCCATACGACAGCACCACCGACAGCACCAGGTAGAGCGGCGCCACGATGGACCGCAGCAGCTGCACCAGGATCAGGAATACCACGATCAGCGTGACGATCACGATGTACTGGATGTCGCTGTTGTAGTAGTCGCGGATGTCACGGTTCACCGCGGACAGACCGACCATCGATACCTTCGCGTCGGACAGCGACGTGTTGGGCAGTGCCGTCTGGGCAGCCTTGACGATCGCGTTGGTCTGGTCCATGGCTTCTGTGCCGAACGGGTTCAGTGCGGTCTGCACCAGGTAGCGCACGGTGTGCCCGTCCGGGGACACGAACAGGGTCGCGGCCTTCTCGAACTCGTTCCGGCTCAGAATCTCGGGCGGCACGTAGAAACCGGCCATCTGCGGGGTGTTGGCGTCACGGCGCATACCGAGCAGGAACGACGAAGCCTGGTTCAGGCCACCGCCCATCCCCCGGACCTGGTCGACCAACAGCTTCACACCGTCGGCGAGCTGCTTGCTCGAATCGGCGAGCAGGTTGACGCCGTCGACCGCCTGTTGCAGACGCTTCTCGAGGTCCGCGGTGTCGTACAGCCGCAGCTGCTTCAACAGGGCCGTGATGCTCTCGATGTTGGTGCCCATGCCGCGGACCTTGTCGTCCATGCCCGGGTCGCTCTTGTACTGCTGCAGCATGTGGCCGAGGTTGATGACCTTCTGGACCGTCTCGGGATCGTTGCCGTCGTTGACGTTCTGCAGACCGATCTTCAGGTCGTTGCACGCCGGGTAGTAATTGCAGAACGGCGTCGCGTTCAGCGTCTCGAGGGCTTTTCCGGACCACTTGTAGACGTCGCCGACCCGGACCAGCTGACCGCCGACCGCATCGCCCAGCGAGGTCATCTGGGACACCATCTTGGCCGACTTGTCCAGATCGTCCAGCGTCTTCGAACCGCCGTACTGCTTCTGCAGCGCCGCCATCTGGGTCAGCATGGACCGCACCGGGCCGATACCCCCGAGCACCTGCGTGCGGATCTGGTTCAGCGCGTCGGCGAGCTGGTATTCGCCGTCGACCAGCTTCTGCAGCATGGCGTCATTACTGTTGATGAGGTTCGAGGCGTCCTTGAGCTTGCTGCCGACCTCACCGGCCTGATACGTGGCCTTCGCCTGCTCCAGCACGTCGCCCGTGGGCCGGGTGATGCCACGGACCGCGTCGATGTGCGGCAACTGCGCGATGCGCTGTGCCATCTGCTCCATGTCGGCGAGCGACTTCGGGGCGCGAAGGTCGCGCGGCGACTGGATCAGCACGAACTGCTGCATGGTGGAGCTGACCGGGAAATGCTTGTTCAGTGCCTCGTATGCGACGTTGCTCGCCGCGCTGGGGTCCAGGTCCTTGCGGTTGTCATAGTTGTAGCGGACCAGCGTCGCGCAGCCGGCGAGTGCAAGCAGCACGGCGAGGCTGGTGGCCAGATGTGTCACCGGGCGGCGCACGATGTTGACGCCGGAACGGCGCCAGAACTTGCCGGTCATGTCCTTGCGCGGCTTGATCCAGCCACGCCGTCCGACGAGGACGATCAGGGCCGGCAGCATCGTGACCGACGCGAAGAAACCGACCAGCACGGTCACCGCCAGCGCCGGGCCGATGGTGGCGAACACCCCGAGGGTGGCGAACGACAGCGCCAGGAAGGTGATCGCGACGGTGCCGGCGGAGCCGGCGATGACTTCGCCGATCGAGGTCAGGGCAGAGACCAGCGCCTGATCACTGGTAACTCCCTGTCTGATGAACTCCTGATATCGGCTGAACAGGAATATGGCGTAGTCGGTCCCGGCGCCCATCATCATGCCGGTCATCAGCACCAGCGTCTGCGGTCCGACCGCGAGCCCCATCAGGCCCAGACCTGCCACCAGCTGCTGCGCGACGATCAGCGAGACGCCGATGGTGACAAGCGGCAGCAGCATCGCCACCAGACTCCGGTAGACGATGATCAGGATCGAGAAGACGAGGACGGCGGTGGCCGTCTCGATCATGTGCTGATCGCGGGCACCGATTTCGTTGATGTCCTGAAACGTGGCCGATGCGCCCACGATGTTCAGCGTCAGGTCACTGCCCTTGACCACCTCTTGGATGGTCTGCTGAGCATTGCTGAAGGCCAGCTGGCCGGGTCCGGTACCCATACTGCCGACCAGGCTGACCGGCAGCTGCATCGCCTTGCCGTCCTTGCTGACCATCACCTGGCGCAGCTCGGGAATGTGGATGAAGTCCTGCGTCGACCTGACGTTGGTCTTGTCGGCGTTCAGCTTGTCGACGAGGCGGCGGTAGACCTCTTCGTCGTCCTTGCTGATGCCATGCTCGTCCGTCAGCAGGATGACCGCGACGTTGCCGGCGTCGGCCTCGCGGAACGCGTTCTTCATCGTGTTGCTGGCAACCAGCGTCGGCGCGTCGTCCGGCAGGAATGGTGGCGGGCGCCGGCCGGCGACGTCGATCAACGTCGGAAGCGCGAGAAACAGGATGGCCGCCAGCCCGACCCAGGCGGCCAGGACCGCGACGGGACGCCGCACCACGTACTTGCCGAGTGCGGCGAAACCCGCATGTGCCAAAGCACCGCTTGGCCTGGCACGTTTCAGCATCCCCGACAGGCTACACGCCGCAAACGGATCAGATGCACCGACCGGCAGTGCAACATAGATGCCGCCGCAGAGCCGCAAACTCGAGGCCATGCTGTAATCGGGTGTGCCACTGATGAAGTCACCCAACCCACTCGCCGCCTACGGGTGCCGGACGTCCTCGTTGCCATTGGTGTCTCAGCAATGCGGACAGCAGCGGCAGACCGATATGATTGACGTCCTGTGAAGTTTGCTATCGCCATCCATGGCACGCGCGGAGACATCGAGCCCAGCGGTGCCGTGGCCAGAGAACTGCTACGTCGCGGCCACGAAGTCCGCATGGCCGTGCCGCCGAATCTGGTGTCATTCGTCGCTTCGGCGGGACTTCCGATGCCCGCCAGCTACGGCGTGGATTCTCAGCAGCAACTGGATGCGGACATCTTTCGCGACCATCTGAGCATCAAGAACCCGGTGAGTGTGGTCCGCGAACTCAGGGACTACATGACACAGGGCTGGCAGGACATGAACGCCACCCTCACCGACGTCGCCGCCGGCGCGGATCTGCTCCTTGCCGGGACCACGTATCAAGAGGTGGCCGCCAACGTTGCCGAGCATTTCGACATCCCGCTGGCCGCCCTGCACTACTTCCCGTTCCGCCCCAACAGCCAGGTGCTGCCGGTGCCGCTGCCGCTGCCGCTGATCCGCCGCGGCTTCGCGGTCGGCGAATGGTTCCACTGGCGCATGCTGAAGGAAGCCGAGGACATCCAGCGGCGCACCCTGGGCCTGCCGCCGGCGACGGTACGGGCGGTCCGCCGCATCGAAGACCGTGGCGCCCTGGAGATCCAGGCCTACGACGAGGTGCTGTTCCCGGGGCTGGCGGCCGAATACGGCGATGCCAAGCCCCTGGTGGGATCGATGTCGATGGAACTGCAGACCGACACGGATGCGGACGTGATGGACTGGATCGCGGCCGGCAAGCCACCCATCTACTTCGGGTTCGGCAGCATGCCGGTGGAGTCCCCCGCCGCCGCGGTGGCGATGATCGACACGGTGTGCGCCGAACTCGGCGAGCGGGCCCTGATCAGCTCGGGCGTCTGGGACCTGCCGAACACGGCGCTGGGCGATCACGTGAAACTGGTGGGCGCGGTCAACCATGCCGCGGTGTTCCCACTGTGCCGGGCGCTGGTCCACCACGGCGGCGCCGGCACCACGGCAGCAGGGCTACGTGCCGGCGTGCCGACGGTCGTGCTGTGGGTCAGCGCCGACCAGCCGGTGTGGGCCGGGCAGATCAAGAAGCTGGGGCTCGGGGCGTCACGCCGCTTTTCGAAGACCACGCCGGCAGCACTGAAAGCCGCGCTGCGCACGGCGCTGCAGCCGGAATGCGCGGATCGGGTCCGTGCCGCCGCGGCCCGCATGACGAAACCCGCGGACAGCGTGGCGCGCACCGCGGATCTGTTGGAGAAGGCCGCCCAGGCCCGCTGAGCGCCTGGGCGGAAACGCCCGGTAAGCGCTAGTAGATGGTCAACGGCGTGAGATCGAACTCGTCGAGCGTCTGCTTGACGAGTTCGCGCAGCATGGCACGGCTGTTCTCGGCCCCCACCTGGTAGCCGACGATGCCGAGGTTCACCCGCCCGTTGTACCGGCCGGACGCGACCACCAGCAGGCCGCCCGGCCGCTCGATATCGGACCTCTTGACCTTCTGCTCGACACCCCAGCAGTTCAGGAAGGTCGCCTGGTTGACGCCGTCGGGCCGGCACATCAGGTCGGGCAGCTCCGCGAAGTTGGAGCATGTCACCGGCATGTCACCAAGCACGAGGTCGGCCGTCTTGTTCACCGCGCGCAGCGGAATGAACGGCGTCAGCGGCAGCAGGATGAACGACTCGTCGGGCTGATCCTTGGCCGTGCTGAGCGAGGCCCGTAGCGACGCCCGCAGGTCCGTCAGGTCCTTGGCGACGTGGGTCGGGTCGACCGTGAGGTTGGCGAACGCCATGGCGTTGGCGCGGGTGTCATCCATCGAGGTCCGGTCGTTGACCGCGACCATGAGCGAAATGTTGTTGTCGTGCTTGCGGTGTCGTTCCATGCGGACACCCAGCCGGGACGCGAACGCCGCGGCCAGCGAGTAGGTGTTGCCACCGAGAGCTTCGCATTTCGCATCCCACTGCTCGACGTCGATGTGGGTGCCCGCGAAAGGCATCAGTACATACTCATCGGCGGCGCTGGCGGTCACCGCAGGCCGGGTGTCCCCGGAAGTGCGAATCTCGTGACGTCTGCGGTGGAGCATCTTCGCGGCGGCCACCACGGTCCGGCGGACCTCGGGGAAATCGCGCCGGGCCTGACGCAGATCGGCGCGGATGCCCTGCCAACGGGTGCGGGAGCCCGGCTGCGCGTATCCCAGATCGCGGCCCTGGCCCAGCACAGACTCCATGATGGCGGCCACCGCCCCGGTGCCGTCGATCAGGCAGTGCGACAGCGCCAGCGCCACAGCCGTCGAACCGTCGCTGAACGACTGGACACCCAGGTGCCAGCCCGGGCCGTGTTCCGGATCGATCGGGATCTGCGACCGCTCTTCGAGCCAATTGGTCAATTCCGAACGCGGACGCGGGGTTTCGGCGATGTCGAGGGGCCGCTCGAGGGCCGGAGCGGCAACCCACCGGGCCCGGCCGAACGGCAACGGCGAGCGCTCGATGCGGCGGGCCGCGAGGCTGCGTCCGAAGTTCGCATGGAACCGGCGCAGTCCGTCGAGATCAACGGGCCCTTCGTAGAACCACATGGCCAGCATGACCTGGACCCGGCCACTGGCCCGGTACGACAGAAACGTCGCCTCGTCCATGTAGTCCAGACGGTCCTGCGGACGGTCCAGCTCCTGGGGCAGCTTGGCGAACCGGCGACGACCGGACCGCTTTGACCGGGTATCAGTGGACAAGATAGACCTGGCCCTTCACTTTTCGATTGTCTGAAGCGGGATTACTCGTAGACGGCAGAAAGGCCGAACTCGGCCAGCGTCTCTTCTACGTACGCGCGCAGCGTGGCCTTGGTGTTCTCGGCGCCCGGCTGGTAACCGATCACCGCCATCGACACCCGTCCGATCATCTGCATGGAGATGACCGTCAAAATGCCATTGCGGTGTTCCAGCACCCCGCGGGGAACCTGGCCGTCCACACCGCGCGCCATGACGTATTCGGCCGGGGTCCCGTCGACGCGAGCCAGGTCGTCCGGTAGCACCCCGAGGTTCGAGCAGAACACCGGCAGCTCACCGAAGCCGACCGCGATGTCAGCGGCCTGTGTGACGGCGCGTTTGGGGATGAACGGCGTGAGCGGCAGCAGCTCCAACTTCTCGTCGGGCTCCTCGCGCATCTTCCGCAGGGCTTCCTTGATGATCGCCCGGGTTTCCGTCAGATCCTCGGTGACGCCCTTCGGATTCACCCGGGCATCACCGATCAGTACCGCGTTGGCCCGGGTGTCCTCCAGCGTGCGGTCGTTGATCGGCACGACCAGCGGCACCACACCTTCGGCCTCGCTGAACCGCCCCATCCGCTCGGACAACCGGGCGGCGAAACCGGCGATCAACGCATAGCTGTTTCCGCCGAGTGCTTTCGCCCGGGCTTCGAATTCAGCAGCGTCGATGAACGCAAAGATTGCCGGCACCACCAGGTTTTCCTTGGCACTGGCCGAATCCAGGTGGGCCGCCGGCGACTTTCCGGAGCGGCGCAGCTCGCTGCGCTTCTGATAAGCCTGCTTCGCCGCCGACTTCATCGAACGGCCGAGTTCGGGCAGATCACGGAAGGTCTGGCGCAGGTCGGCGCGCACAGCACCCCATCGAGACCGCGAACGTGGCTGCGGCAGACCGAGATTGCGCCGCTGGCCCGTCACCGACTCGAACACCGTCAGCATGGCGCCGCCGCCGTCGGCGATGCAGTGCGAACCGACGAGGCTGACCACGGTGGCACCGTCGTCGAGCGGTTGCACACCCATGTGCCACGTCGGCCCGAACTCCGGGTCGACCGGGATCTGTGCGTGCTCGTCCAGAAAGTCGCCGAGTTCCGACCGGGGGCGCACGGTCTCGTACATCCGGATCGGCGCCGGTGGCCCGAGCGCCGACACCCAGCGGTGCCGGCCGAACGGCAGGACCGACGGTTCGATCTGGCGCCCGCCGAGACCGTGGCCGAAGTTGTAGTGGAACCGGCGCAAACCGTCCAGGTCCACCGGGTGTTCGTAGACCCAGCCGAACTGCATGACCGCGGCCTGTCCGGTGGCCCGCAGGCCCAGGAACATCGCCTGGTCGACATAGTCGAGCACGCGGCTCTGGTCGTCGCCGCCAACAGCGCGCCAGCGGCGCAACAAAGGCACACGCGACGGGCGCGTGGGGGTCGTCACAGGTCAGCCCTTCACAGCTCGAATCAGTTCGCTGCGGCAACCGTTGTGGCGCAAGGCATCCGAACGGCCGGCACTCGAACCACCGTCGGCGACGCGCAGGTACACGGCACGCATCGCGTGCAGATACTTGTCCACCGATTCGCGGGCGATCGGGTTGTCCGGGTAAGCGATGGTGACCGAAGTTTCCTTCTCGGAACGGTTCACCCAGATGCCGATCTGGTACGCCGAGCGGGCATCGCTGTACACCCGGCCGTTGAGCCGCTCCCACTCGTTCATGATCGCCGGGGACAGCGGTGGCAGGTTGGTGTCCAGATACGACACCATCGGCACGCCCGGGTCCGCCTTGCGGATCGACGCCACCTTGCCCTCGGCGAGTTCCAGCACCCGCTCGAACGGGACATGCGCCAGGTCCATGCCGGCGTCGAACGCCTTCTGCATGGCGCGGGCAGTGTCACCGAACGAATCCGGAGATACCGGGACGCTGATCGGCACGACGCCGGTGAACCAGCCTGTGGTCATGAACTCGGCCGGAGTGCGGCGCGTAGTGGTCGGGGTGATGATGTTGTAGACCGGCCGGCCGGTGAGCTCGTGCTCGGCCAGTGCCGCGCAAGCGATCACGCCGCCGATCACGCGGGCGCCCGCGGACAGGCAGGCCGACTCGAACCGCTCCGACTGGTGCTTGTCCATCAACCGGACGGTGAGCATCTCGCCACCGCACGGCACCGTCGGGTCACCGAGGGGCAGCGGGAAGCACGGCAGCGTGCCGTCGTTGGCCTCGGCGAACTTGATCCAGTCCTTGACCTCTGGGGACTCCAGCGTCAGCGACGCGGTGAACTCCGCCTGCTTGACGCAGTAGTCGTCGTAGCTGCCGGCGTCGGCCAGCGGAATGGGCGGAGCGCCACTGACCAGGGCCGCGTACATGAGGTGGATCTCGACCAGCACCAGTCCCATCAGCAGTGCATCGGTGTGCACGTGGTCGATGCTGAAGTAGAACGTGAAGTGGTCGTCGCGCTGGATGATGCCGAAGTGGAAGCAGTCCCACTGCAGCGGGTCGGGCGTCGCGAGCACGTGGTCACGCCACTGCTGCGCGTTCATCTCGCCGTGCTCGGTGGGCACCAGCTTGATGTCCCGCGGGCTCTTCGCCGTCCGGCGCACCACCGAGTCGTCGTCGAGCAGCTCGAACCAGCTGTGGAACGTGTCGTGCCGGCGCACGTACGCGTTGATGACGTGCGTCATCGCCCGGACGTCGCACTTACCCGGCATGTCCCACGCGGCGATGTTCAACCGCGCCATGTCGGTGCCGTTGCGCTCGTGCGAACGGAACGCGCGGATGTGCTGGCTCTGCTGGTAGCTCACCGGCACCGAACTGACCGGCGCATTGCGCAGCTTGGCGAGCGACGCAGAGGAAGGGTTCCAGGAGGTCAGAACACCCGAGGAACCCATCCAGTCATGGATGGTCCTAATCGCAACCATGTTCACTCTCCTGTGCTTCGGTGAATTCAGCGCGCGGCTTCTGTGACGCCCTACTCTGACCCGTCATGTCGAAATCGCCGTCGAAATCGCCTCTCCCAGGCGTTCTGCCAATGCTCGAACATTCGTGATGTCCGATGAACCGATCCGGACTCCCGTCTCGGCCTCGATACGGGTCCGCAGTTCGAGCGCCCCGAGCGAATCGAGGCCGTACTCGGCCAACGGACGATCGGGATCGACAGATCGCCTAAGTATCATAGACATAGCGTCGGTAATCAGGCGCCTCAGACGAGCGGGCCGCTCCTCCTCCGAAAGGGCGTGGAACTCCGCGAGGAACTCGCTGGTGCCCGCACCTCCCCGCCCGATGTTGGCGAACGACTCCGCAAACTTGCTGGTCTGGGCGAAAGCCACCAGCCAGTCCGCTCCGGCCACCGGCGCGTAGCCGGCGTAGGCGCGGTCGTGGCGGATGATCGCGTCGAACGCGTACGCGCCGTCCTCCGGATCGATCGCCATGGCCTCGTCGGCGGCCATGCCCTGCCCGGCGCCGATCTTCGCCCAGGCGCCCCAGGCAATGGCCGTGGCCGGCAGTCCCTGGGCACGGCGCCACTGCGTGAACGCGTCCAGCCAGCTGTTTGCCGCGGCGTAGGCGCCCTGTCCGGGTGAGCCCACCATGGCGGCGGCCGACGAGAACGAGCAGAACCAGTCCAGCTCGGCCCCGGCCGTCGCCTCGTGCAGGTGCCATGCGCCGAATACCTTCGGAGCCCAGTCCCGCTCGATCAGCTCGTCGGTGATGTTCGGCAACGTCGCGTCCTCGACCACCGCCGCGCCGTGCAGCACGCCGCGCAGCGGCTTGCCGGTGGACTCGGCGGCCGCGACCAGACGGGCCGCGGTGTCGGCGGCGGCGATGTCACCGAGGACCACCTCGACCTCGGCGCCCTTGCTCCGGACCACCTCGATGGCCTGCTGGGTCTGGGCGCTCGGCTCCGAACGCGCGTTGAGCACGATGCGTCCGCAGCCGCCGGCCGCGAGCTTCTCGGCCAGGAACAGGCCCAGACCACTCAGACCACCGGTGACGATGTACGAACCGTCGGGCCGGTACACCGGGGCATGCTCCGGCGACAACACCGCCTCGAACTCCCCCGTGTGCGGGATGTCGAGCACGAGCTTGCCGGTGTGGCCGGCCGCGCCCATCACCCGGATGGCGGTGGCGGCGTCGCTCAGCGGGTAGTGCGTGGTGTCCGGCACCGGCAGGACGCCGTCGGCGATCTGCCCGAAGATCGTCTCCAGCATGCCGCGGGTGACGTCGGGGTTGGTCAGCGTCAGCAGGGCCAGATCGAGCGCGTAGAACGACAGGTTCCGGCGGAACGGGAACAGTCCCATCCGGGTGTCGCCGTAGATGTCGCGCTTGCCGATCTCGACGAACCGGCCGCCGAACGTCAGCAGCTCGACACCGGCCTTCTGTGCCGCGCCGGGCAGCGAGTTCAGCACGACGTCAACGCCGTAGCCGTCGGTGTCGCGGCGAATCTCGTCCGCGAAGGCCGTGCTGCGGGAATCGTAGACGTGCTGAATTCCCCAGCTGCGCAGCAGGTTTCGACGATCGTCGCTACCCGCGGTGGCGTAGATCTCGGCACCCGCGGCCCGCGCGATGGCGATGGCGGCCTGCCCCACACCACCGGTGGCGGAGTGGATCAGCACCTTGTCGCCGGCCTGGATGCGGGCCAGGTTGTGCAGGCCGTACCAGGCGGTGGCGTGCGCACTGGGCACCGCTGCCGCACTGCCCTCGGGCAGGTCGACCGGAATCTTCACGGCCAGGTTGGCATCGCAGGTGACGAACGTCTTCCAGGCACCGGTCAGCGAGATGCCCGCCACCCGGTCACCGATCTGGTGATCCGTGACGCCCGGGCCGACAGCGGTGACCACACCGGCGAAGTCCGCACCCGGCTGCGGGAGCCGGCCCTCGAAGCTCGGGTACCGGCCGTACGCGACCAGCACATCGGCGAAGTTCAGGTTGGACGCCGCGACCGAGACCTCGATCTGGCCCGGTCCCGGCGCGACCCGCTCGTACGCGGCCAGTTCCGCCGACGACAGGTCGCCGGGGGTCCGGATCTGCAGCTGCACACCGTCGGTCTCCGGTCGCACGACGCAGGTGCGGCGTTCCTCCGGCTGCAACTGGCTCAGGTTCAGGCGCGCGGTGAACCACTCGCCCGAGCGCCATGCCGTCTCGTCCTCTTCCGAGCCGGACAACAGTTCCGCCGCGACGTGCGCCACGTCGGCCTGCACGTCCAGATCGATCTGGGTCGGCCGCATCGCCGGGTACTCCATGCCGATGGCTCGCATGAAGCCGCGGATACCGCCCTGCTCGAGGTTGGCCACATCCGCGGACAGCACGGTCCGGGCACCCCGGGTGAGCACGTACAGCCGCGCGGGCTGGCCCGGCACGTCCGGCAGTCCGCGCACGATGTGCACCAACTGCTCGACCTGCGTCATACCGCGCTGGGCGGTGGCCGCCGACGCAGATGCCGCCGAGTCCTCGGGCGCACCCGTGACGACGACGACGCCCTTGAAGGGCTTGGCGGTCAAGGTGGCCTGCAGCGACTCGAGGTTCGACGCGTGGTCAGCGTCGGCCGGCCACGCCATGGTGGAGACGTCGGCCTCGTCGGACTGCAGGACCTCGGACAGCTTCTCGGTGAGGCTGTCGGCGTCTGCTGCGGCCGAGATCAGCAGCCAGCGGCCCGGATCCACGACGTCGGCCACCGGAGCATCTTGGCTGCGCCATTCGATGTTCAGCAGGCGTTCGTTCAGCAACCGTTCGCGCTGACCGTCCTCGGACACACCCGTGCCCAGGCGCAAGCCGGTCACCGCGAGCAGCACCGCACCGTTCTCGTCGAGTACGTCGATGTCGGCTTCGACGGCTGTCGGGGACAGGCTGACGAGCTTGACATAGCAGTAGTGCGCGTTGCGCGTCGATTCGTAGGCTCGCAGCTTGCCGACACCCAGCGGCAGCATCAGCGCGCCGGTGGTGTCACCGTGCAGATCGGGATGCGCGGCCACCGCCTGGAAGCAGGCGTCGAGCAGCGCCGGATGCACCGTGTACGCACTCTGCTGCGACCGGATGGCCCCGGGCAGCGTGACCGCCGCGAGGACCGTGGTGCCCACGGTCGTGTGCGCCGCGGTCAGACCCGAGAACGCCGGCCCGTACTGGATGCCGCGATCGGCGAACCAGGCCCTCAGGTCGCCACCGTCGACATCCTGCGTGTGGGCGGCGACCAGCTTGGCCAGGTTGTAGGCGGGGCGGGCGGCGTCATCATCGACGGCGTGCAACGTCGCGGCGGCCCGGCGCACCTGCTCGCCGTCCTGGTAGGTCTCGACGAGGAAGTCGATGTCGCCCGACGGAACCGCGGTCGCGACCGCCGACACGGCGGTCTCCTCTTCGAGCAGGAGCATCGCCTCGAAGGCCACGTTGCGCACCTCGGAGGCCTCGCCCAGCACCTCGCGAGCCGCACCGAGTGCCATCTCGCAGTACGCCGCACCAGGCAGTGCCGCCACGTTGTGCACCTGATGGTCACCCAGCCACGGCTGCATATCGGTGCCCACGTCGGACTGCCAGACGTGACGCTCGGGCTCTTCCGGGAGGCGGACGTGCGCGCCGAGCAGCGGGTGCACGGCCAGCGAGGCCCCGCCGGGCGCCTGCTCGTGCGGGTCGCGCGTGAGGATCAGGTGGTTGCGGGTCCACGTCGGCAGTGGCACGTCGATGAGCACGCCATCGGGGTACATCGCCGAGAAATCGACTGCCGCACCGGCATTGTGCAGGTCGGCGACGACCTCACGCAGGCCGTTCGGCACCTCTTGTTCGCGACGCATCGCCGCCAGGGCCGCGATGCCGATGTCCTGATGCGCGGCGTTCTGATTGACCGCGTGCACCAGCAGCGGATGCGGGGCCAGCTCGATGAAGACCCGGAAGCCGTCGTCGAGCGCGGCCTGCACCGCGGCGCCGAACCGCACCGTGTGGCGCAGGTTGTCAACCCAGTAGTCGGCGTCGTAGTCGGCGGGATCGCGCGGGTCGTACTGCGTGGCCGAGTAGTACGGCACCGCCGGCTCGTCGGGCTCGAGGTCCTCGAGCGCGTCGGCGAGCTCGTCCAGGATCGGGTCGACCTGCGGGGTGTGCGACGCCACGTCGACCGCCACCTCGCGGGCCATGACGCCGCGCTCGTCCCACTCCTTGACCAGCGTGCGGATGGCGTCCTTCTCGCCACCGACGACGGTCGACTGCGGCGAGGCGACGACCGCCAGCACGACGTCGCTGACGCCGCGGGCGCCGAGCTCGGAGAGGACTTGCTGGGCGGGCAGCTCCACCGATGCCATGGCGCCCGAGCCGGACACCTTGAGCATCAGGTTGGAGCGGCGGCAGATGACCTTCACGCCGTCGGTCAGCGACAGTGCGCCGGAGACGACTGCCGCCGCGGATTCGCCCATGGAGTGGCCGATGACCGCGCCGGGCTGCACTCCGTAGGACCGCAGGGTCGCGGCAAGCGCCACCTGGATGGCGAACACGGCGGGCTGGATGCGGTCGATGCCGGTCACCGTCTCACCGGCGGTGATGGCGTCGGTGATCGAGAAGCCGGACTCCGCTTCGATCAGCGGTTCGATCTCGGCGATGGCGGCCGCGAATGCGGGCTCGGCGGCCAGCAGGCCGGCGCCCATGGCTGCCCACTGCGAGCCCTGGCCCGAGAACACCCATACCGGGCCACGATCGCCCTTGCCGGCCGAAAGCTGGTACGGCGTCTCGCCGTCGGCGACCTCGCGGAGCGCCTGGATCAGCCCTGCGGCGTCCTCGGCGAGGACCGTGGTGCGGACCGGGCGGTGGGCGCGGCGGCGCGACAGCGTGTAGGCCGTGTCCGCCACGTCCAGGGATTCGCCCTGGGCTGTGGCCCAGTCGGCCAGCCTGCCTGCGGTGCGGCGCAGTTCCTCGGCCGAGGTGGACGACACCGGGAACAGCAGCTTGCCATTGCCAGCCAAGCTCGCCCGGCCCCCGGACTCGACGGTGCGCGGCGACGATGCGGCGGGCGCCTGCTCGACGACGGCATGCACGTTGGTGCCCGAGAGGCCGTAGGCGGACACGGCGGCGCGGCGCGGGTGGTCGGCGGTGGCCGGCCACGGCACGAGCTCCGTCGGCACGAACAGGCCGGTGGAGATCGCGGCCATCTCGGCGGGCATCTCGTTGTAGTAGAGGTTCTTCGGCACTTCACCGTGCTGCAGGGCCAGGACGGCCTTCATCAAACCGACCGCACCCGAAGCCGACTGTGCGTGGCCGAGGTTGGTCTTCACCGAGCCCAGGACGACTGGGCCTTGCTGGCCGTAAACCGTTGCCAGACTTGAGTATTCGATCGGGTCACCAACCGGCGTTCCGGTGCCGTGCGCCTCGATGTAACCGATGGTGGCGGGGTCGACGGCGGCCAGGTCGAGCGCGCGCCGGTAGACCGCGACCTGGGCGTCCTCGCCCGGGGTCGCGATGTTGACGGTGTGACCGTCCTGGTTGCTCGCGGTGCCGCGGATGACGGCGAGGATGCGGTCGCCATCGCGCTGCGCGTCGTCGAGGCGTTTCAGCATGAACATGACGGACGCTTCGGCGGACACGAAGCCGTCGGCGGCCACGTCGAACGCGTGGCAGTGGCCGGTCGGCGACAGCATGCCCTGCGCCGAACCCGAGGACATCTTGCGCGGCTCCAGCATGATGTTGACACCACCGGCCAGTGCGGCGTCGCTCTCGCCGTCGTGCAGGCTGCGGCATGCGTGGTGCACGGCGAGCAGGCTGGACGAACACGCCGAGTCGACGGTGTACGCGGGACCGTGGGCACCGAGATGGTAGGAGACGCGGCCCGAGGCGAGGCTGTAGTTGTTGCCGGTGAAGCCGTACGGCCCTTCGATGGCGTGGGCATCTGCGGCCAGCAACTGGTAGTCACCGGCAGTCATGCCGACGAAGACGCCGGTCAATGAGCCCGCCAGCGACGCCGGGTCGATACCGGCGTGTTCCACGGCCTCCCAGGAAGTTTCGAGGATCAAGCGGTGCTGCGGGTCGATCGCGGTGGCTTCGCGGTCGCTGATGTTGAAGAAGTCGGCGTCGAAGCCGGCAACGTCATCGATGAAGGCGCCCCACTTGGAGACCGACCGGCCGGGCACGCCGGGCTCCGGGTCGTAGTACTCCTCGGCGTCCCACCGCTCGAGCGGAACTTTGGTAACCAGGTCGTCACCGCGCAACAGGGCTTCCCACAACTCCTCTGGCGAACTGATCCCGCCAGGAAGTCGGCATGCCATGCCGATGATCGCGACGGGTGTCGTCGGTGACCCACCCACTTAGCTACCGCCTCTCCGAGCAGTCCGGACCGACTCCGACACACGCTGTGCCGGGTGGCTCGCAGACCGCCGCTCAATCTTTTTGGAAATCGTCTTTGCCGCTTTAATCAAACTGGCTCGAAATCCTACCGGGTCAAATTAACTGATCCGCCGAATCGGGGCTACCCGTTTCGGCCGAATCGCTACCAGGCCACCATCACCACCGGATATCCGCAGCACACTCGCCACGGAAGGCCCAACCCACCCGGCGCGCCGTTGCACAGGGCGTTGGTTCGGAGCCTTTTCGAACCAGCCTCGGGCCGGAAGCATAGCGCTCCGTAGCGAACAACGTTCACCCCAGCACCGCACACACAGAGACGGCGCGACAGGGCGAATGTTTGCGTGGATATGGAAATTGCAATTGGAGCAACATTGCAAAAATCCGATACCTACAGGCTGCGGCCATAAATCCGTATTTTCGGCAATGGTCGATACACATGGTACGAAATGTCTAGTGTGACGAACTCCGCTCGATGCGGGCAAAAAATCAACACGCCAGACATCTGCGGGTTCGTGAAAGTACCGTGCTGAGGGCGGTCCGCGTCGCTTCCGATGCTGCCGCGTATCGCGCGCGCGCAAACTCCGTCAGCCCGCCACGGGCGCCGGATCTGCATAGGTTGCACCGAACTCCGTCACCCGGCAGAAACCGTTGCTGCGGGCCTGCGCGACACTGTGTCGCACCATTGCCCCGAGCGCCACGAAACCGGCCTGATCGGCAACCATGAGCGGCGTCAACAG
The DNA here is from genome assembly GCF_058790275.1 of Mycobacterium sp. FW102-FHT13B02. Lineage (NCBI taxonomy): Bacteria > Bacillati > Actinomycetota > Actinomycetes > Mycobacteriales > Mycobacteriaceae > Mycobacterium > Mycobacterium sp. FW102-FHT13B02. The sequence continues at coordinate 76,349 of NZ_JBYTCM010000011.1, read as the reverse complement.
CCGGTTGTGCACGAAGCCGAACGCCAGGCCGCGATCCGGGTCGGCCCAGCCCAACGACCCACCGAGGCCGACGTGGCCGAACCCCGGCATGATGCCCGGGAACGGCAGTCCGTGATAGCCCAGGTTGAAGTCCATCGGCAGCCCGAGGCCCAAGTCGGGGAACACACTGCCCGTGCCGCGCAGCTGCGCCACCGTGCCGGCGGACAAGAAGCGCATGCCATCGATCTGGCCACCGTTGGCGATCGCGCCGTAAACGCGGCCCAGCGATCGAGCCGTGGCCACCCCGTTGGCGCCCGGCATCTCGGAATCCAGCAGCGGGGTTTCCCCTTGAGCCATCGACCGCATACCGGTGAAGTACATCGAGCCGAATCCACCCGAGAACGGCAACTTCGCCACATACGGCGCCACCGCGTCGAACAGCGGATTGCGGATGCGGAACTGCGGTCCGATGATCTGCGCCGGCTGCGTGGGCGCATCGGCCGACGGACGGCCCAGATGCAGACCGTCCACACCGAGCGGTTCCGCCAGCTCTGTGCGGAACAGCTCCCGCATGCCCTGGCCCGTCACCGCCCGGGCCAGGCCGGACAACAACCAGCCGTAGGTGATGGCGTGGTACGCCGGGCGCCCCTTCATCCAGCTCATCGGAGCCGCCGCCAACCGCTGTTCCATGAGGCGGTGGTCCATCAGCTCATCCCGGGTGGCGCCGTTGAGCTGCGACAGCCCCGCCCGATGCCGCATCAGCTCCCGCACCGTCACACCGGCCTTGCCCTTGGCCGCGAAGGCGGGCCAGTAGTCGGCCACCGGTGCGTCGTAGGCGATCAGACCCCGGTCGGCCAGCCGGTGGATGACGGTCGAAGCCAACCCCTTGGTCGCCGAGAACACCATGGCGCCGGTGTCCGCTTCCCATGGCCGGTTGCCCCATCGGTCGGCCCACCCCGTCCATACATCGACGACGGGGACGCCGTCGAGGTACACCGAGAGGGCGCCGCCGCCGAGAAAGCGGCTGGGGAACATGGCAGAAAAGGCCCGCACCACGTTTGCGAAATTGGGGTCAGCGGCACCGTGAACGCCCTGCGGAAGAGGCCCGCCGGCGGACCGGAGAGGCGCGACATTGCGCTCCCGGCGAAAAGCGTTGGTCATTACCAAATGATGACCTGCCGTTGCCGCCGATCATCTCCGACGTTATCAATCTGTTAACTAAATAGTCTGGCGCACACGGCCGGAAATTCACTTCAAGATCGCGGCTACGCCGGCATAACTCGTTGCGAAAAGTCGACTACACCGACTGTTTTTCATGGTCACAGCGGACATCTGGCGATATTGATCGGTAGCCACACTCATCCGACCGCCGTTTTTGGCGGGATTGCGGCACGCCACTGAACACACCAACATTTGGTTTCGCCAGACGCGCGGCGCGAAAACACCCGGCCCGTACTCGATACCACGCCGGCAGCACCCGCCGGGCAATACCGAGGCGAACGCGGTCCGTCAGTTCGCGAGGTCGATGATGCGCTGCGCCGCCAGTGCGGGTGTGAGTTCGCCGTCGCGCACCTGACGTTCCACCTCGTCGCGGTGCGCCTTGACGGCCGGGTTCGACAGCACGCGGTCCAAGACGGTGTCCCGCACCATCGTCCAGGTCCAGTCCACCTGCTGAGCCCGGCGCCGGGCCTCGAACTGGCCCGCCGCGCTGAGGGTGTCCCGATGCTTGAGCACGGTGTCCCACATCTCGGCCAGACCGTCGCCACGTAGCGCACTCATCGTGAGCACCGGCGGCCGCCACAGGGTGTCGCGCGGATAGATCAGCCGGATGGCACCCGAGAGCTCGCGGGCCGCGGCCTTGGCTTCGATGGCATGCTCACCGTCGGCCTTGTTGACCACGATGACGTCGGCCAGCTCCAGCACACCCTTCTTGATGCCCTGCAGCTGATCGCCGGTGCGAGCCAGGGTCAGGAAGACGAAGGTGTCGACCATGTTGGCCACCGTCACCTCGGACTGTCCGACGCCGACGGTCTCGACCAGGACGACGTCGTAACCGGCCGCTTCGAGCAGCACGATGGTCTCGCGGGTGGCCTTGGCCACCCCGCCGAGCGTGCCCGACGTCGGCGACGGCCGGATGTATGCCTCGGGCTGCACCGCCAGCTGAGCCATCCGGGTCTTGTCGCCCAGGATCGAGCCACCGGTACGGGTCGACGACGGGTCGACCGCCAGCACCGCGACGCGGTGTCCTTGCCCGATCAGGTACATACCGAGCGCCTCGATCGTGGTCGACTTCCCCACCCCGGGCACGCCGGTGATGCCGACGTGCAGCGCCCGGCCCGCTTCGGGGGTGAGCTCGAGCAGCAGCTGCTGCGCGGCATCACGATGGTCGGCCCGGGTGGACTCGACCAGTGTGATGGCACGCGACAGCGCGGCCCGATCGCCGGCCCGGATCCTGGCTGCGAGTTCGGAAACCGGGGCCGTCATGTCCGCCACCTCAGAGCTTGTAGCCCAGCCGCTCGGCGAGCTTGCCCAACAAGCCGATCGCGGCCTCGGCGATCACGGTGCCGGGCGGGAAGATCGCCGCGGCACCCGCGGCGTACAACTCGTCGAAGTCGCCCGGCGGGATCACGCCGCCGACCACGATCATGATGTCCGGACGCCCCACCTCGGCCAGTGCATCGCGCAGCGCGGGCACCAGCGTCAGGTGGCCAGCGGCCAGCGACGACACCCCGACGACGTGCACGTCGTTGTCCGCCGCCTGCCGCGCCACCTCGTCGGGCGTGGAGAACAGCGAGCCGACGTCCACGTCGAAGCCGATGTCGGCGAATGCCGTGGCGATCACCTTCTGGCCGCGGTCGTGACCGTCCTGGCCCATCTTGGCCACCAGGATGCGGGGCCGACGGCCGTCGGCCTCGGCGAACTTCTCGACCAATTCCGTTGCGGTGCTCACGTTTCCGGCCTTCCCCACCTCGTCGCGGTAGACGCCGGCGATGGTGCGGATCTCGGCCTGGTGCCGGCCGTACACCTTCTCCAGGGCGTCGGAAATCTCGCCGACGGTCGCCTTGGCGCGGGCCGCGTTGATGGCCAGCGCCATCAGGTTGTTGCCCAGGCCGTCTTCCCCAGCATGACCGGATTCGCCTGCGGCACGGGTCAATTCGGCCAGCGCGGCCTGAGTGGCGGCCTCGTCGCGGTCGGCCCGCAGCTGCTGGAGCTTGGCCAGCTGCTCGGCACGCACGCGGCTGTTCTCGACCTTGAGGACCTCGACGGCCTGGCCTTCATCTTCTGCGGACACCTGGTACTTGTTGACGCCGATCACGGTCTGGGCACCGGAGTCGATCCGGGCCTGGGTGCGGGCGGCGGCCTCTTCGATACGCAGCTTCGGAATGCCCTCGCCGATGGCCTGCGCCATGCCGCCGTGCTCGGCGACCTCCTTGATGTGGGCGCGGGCCTTCTCGGCGAGCTGGTGGGTCAGCCACTCGACGTAATACGAGCCGCCCCACGGGTCGATGGGCCGCGTGGTGCCCGACTCCTGTTGCAACAGCAGCTGAGTGTTACGGGCGATGCGGGCGGAGAAGTCGGTGGGCAGCGCCAGCGCCTCGTCGAGGGCGTTGGTGTGCAGTGACTGGGTGTGGCCCTGGGTGGCGGCCATGGCCTCGATGCAGGTGCGGGCCACGTTGTTGAACGGGTCCTGCGCGGTCAGTGACCAGCCGGAGGTCTGCGAGTGGGTACGCAGCGACAGCGACTTGTCACTCTTCGGCGCGAACTCGGCGACCAGCTCGCTCCACAACAGACGGCCGGCACGCAGCTTGGCCACCTCCATGAAGAAGTTCATGCCGATGCCCCAGAAGAAGGACAGCCGGGGCGCGAACTTGTCGATGTCCAGCCCGGCGTCGAGGCCGGCCTTGATGTACTCCACACCGTCGGCCAGCGTGTAGGCCAGCTCCAAATCCGCTGTGGCGCCGGCCTCTTGGATGTGGTAGCCCGAGATGGAGATCGAGTTGAACTTCGGCATCTTGGTGCTGGTGTAGCCGAAGATGTCCGAGATGATCCGCATCGACGACTTCGGCGGATAAATGTAGGTGTTGCGGACCATGAACTCTTTGAGGATGTCGTTCTGGATGGTCCCGGCCAGTTTCTCCGGCGGCACGCCCTGCTCTTCAGCGGCGACGACGTAGAGCGCGAGGATGGGCAGCACCGCACCGTTCATCGTCATCGAGACGCTGACACTGCCCAGGTCGATGCCGTCGAACAGCTGGCGCATATCGAGGATGGAATCGATTGCCACACCAGCCATTCCGACGTCGCCCTGGACGCGGGGGTGGTCCGAGTCGTAGCCGCGGTGGGTGGCGAGGTCGAACGCGACCGACAGACCCTTTTGGCCGGCGGCCAGGTTGCGGCGGTAGAACGCATTGGACTCTGCGGCGGTGGAGAACCCGGCGTACTGCCGGATGGTCCACGGCTGGTTCACGTACATGGTCGGGTACGGCCCGCGGATGAACGGCGGGGTGCCCGGAAAGCTGTCCAGCGGGTAGCCCGCTTGAGTCGCGGCATCCCTGTCCTGGGCGATGTACACCGGCTTGACGTCGATGCCCTCGGGGGTCGACCAGGTGAGCTGCGCCGCGGTATAGCCGTGGGCGCCGGCCGCGTCGGCGACGTGGGTGTCGACGGCGTCCGCGGTGGGCGCGGCCGCGGCCTCGCCCTGCAGCGGAACATCGGCGAAACTGGCGATGGGGGTGGCCTCAGTTGCGGTCATTGTCATGCCCCCAATCGGGTGAGCAGGGTCGAAAGCGCTTCGACGGCATCGATTTTCATGGTCAGGTACGCATCGGGTTTAGCAGCGGCAGCGGCCACCGCCTTCTCCGGTCCGGCAAGGTAGACGTGCGCGACGCCGGCCGCGCGGGCGGCCTTGATGACGTCACCGGCTTCCTCGGCATAGCGGGCGTCGGTGCCGCAGACCACCGCGACGACCTGGCCCGCGGCGGCGGCCGCGACACCCGCAGCGTCGACGGTTCCGGGGTTGACGGCTTCGACACCTCCGGAGGCCAGCAGGTTCGAGGCGAACGTGGTGCGGACGTTGTGCTCGGCCAGCGGTCCGACGGGCAGCAGCACCGCCTGCGGCCGCTTGCCGGTCTTCGCCAGGTAGCCGTCGGAGCGGTTGCGCAGCGCCTCGAAGGCCGCCGCGTACCGGACCACGCCGGGGAACGAATCAGTCTGTGCGAGTGCGTTTTCCGCGAGGTTCGGGAACTCGTTCACACCCGTGAGGGCGGTGCGCCGGTGCGCGATGTCGTCGGCACGCCGGGCCGCGACTTCGGCGATCTGGGCACTCAGGTGATCGCGGGCCGCAACAAATCCACCCCGCGATTCCAGGTCCTGGAACTTCGCCCAGGCCTGCTGCGCCAGCTGGTCGGTGAGGTCCTCGACGAACCACGAGCCGCCCGACGGGTCGACGACCCGGCCCAGGTGCGACTCCTCCAGCAGCAACAGCTGGGTGTTGCGCGCCATGCGGCGGCTGAAAGTGACTGCGGTTCCGGGCAATCCGCCGGCAATGGCAGCGTCGAACGTCTCGACCAGCACGGTGTCGGCACCGCCGACACCGGCGGCGAACGCGGCGAGCGTGGTGCGCAGCATGTTCACCCACGGGTCGCGCTGCGACATCATGGCCTTGGAGGTGACGGCGTGAATCGTTGCGGCACCGGCGTCAGGTGCACCGACAACCTCAGCAACCCGCGCCCAAAGCTGGCGCGCCGCCCGGAGTTTGGCGATCGTGGCGAACTGGTCGTCGTCGGCCGCGAAACGGAAACTGATCTGCCGCAACGCATCAGCGGCGGACAGCCCGCCGCCGGTGAGCAGGCGCAGGTAGGCGACACCGGCGGCGATGGCACCCGCGAGCTCCAGGGAGGCACTGGCGCCTAGGTTGTGCAACGCGGCGGCGTCGACCGTGACGGCGCGCACTCCCCCGTCGTACTCGGTCAGCTTCGCCGCGGTGGCGACGACGTCGGCTTCGGCCGCGGCGGCACGACCCGACAGCGGCGCCGTCAGAGGGTCGGCGCCGAGGTCGATCGACAACCGGCCGCGCTGGTCGGCGTCGAACGCCTTCACCAGCGCGAGGAGCTGGTCGGCGGCACCGGCAACGTCGGCGCCGGCATCGAGGAGCACCGGAACCAGGTCCAGGAAGACACCTTCGAATACGCGATCCAGCTGGTCGACGGGCACGCCGCCCGTTCCGACCCGAACCTCGAGGGCACTGGTGCCGTCGGTCAGGGCAAGCAGGATGGCCCCGTTGACCACGCGGGCGTCGGCGACTTCAGTGTCGCTGGAGATCGGGAAGGATTCGGTCACCTTCCAGCCGGCGAGCACGTCGCGGTGGGCGTCACCGCCGCGGGTGAAAGGCCAGTGTCCGGGCAGCGAGGGCTCGGCCAGGCCGTCCAGGCTGGTGTAGAGGGGACGGACCGGGAATCCCTCATAAGTGGGCGTATCGAGCAGACGCTCGGGGTCTGCCGGCAGTTCCTCGACTGCCTTGCGGGTGCTCTTGGCGAGCACGCCGGCGACGTTCTCTTGCCACCGCGCGTAGCGGTCCCGAACGGTGGACGCGTCGACAGTCACCGGCGACTCCCAATCTTTCGGCCATCAGACATATGGCACTGCATGCAGAAATGCCTATCACACTTGGAATTCAGGCTAAATCACGCAGGTCGCTACTACCCAGTAGCTCCACCGCACACCCGGCTGTCCATACCTCTGACCGCGACGAGTTGCCGCGATCGACGTCCCAACGCACCCGCTCCTGACAGCGGTGATCAGCCGGTCGCCCCGTACCCTTGGAAGACGTGAACTCCGTTGTCAGCGCGCTGCGCACGGTCCTGTCTGCGGTGCAAGCCACTGCAGCGCAGATGCCGCCCAGACGAGCCGCCGGCATCGGAACGGCGATTGTGATTCTTGTCGCAATCGCGATCTGGGTGCCGTTGCCCAACGCGGTCGAGATGCGCGACTGGGCGGCCGCGGCGGGGCCGTGGTTCCCGTTGGCCTTCCTGCTGGCCCACACCGTCGTCACGGTGCTGCCGTTCCCCCGTACCGCTTTCACCCTCGCCGCAGGGCTGTTGTTCGGTTCCGCCCTCGGCGTCACGCTCGCCGTCATCGCCAGCACGCTCAGCGCGTTGATCGCGCTCTGGCTGGTGCGGGTGCTGGGCTGGCACCTGAGCAAGTTGTCGCACAAGCACATCGACAGCCTCGATGCCCGGCTCAAGCAACGGGGCTGGGCGGCGATCTTGTCGATGCGCATGATCCCGGCCGTGCCGTTCTCGGTGCTCAACTATGCGGCCGGTGCCTCGTCGGTCCGGGTGCTGCCGTACGCGATCGCCACGTTCTTCGGCCTGCTGCCGGGCACCGCGGCGGTCGTCATCCTCGGCGACGCGCTCACGGGACAGATTCGGCCGTCGCTGCTGGTCGTGTCGGCCTGCACCGCGACCATCGGAATCTGCGGACTGATCTACGAGGTCCGGCTCCATCGCCGCGCCCACGCCGCTGCACAGGACACCGTGGGCTCATGAGCGCACTCGCCGACCTCGGCGCCCGGATGCTGCGTAACCGCCGCCTGGTGCGGGCCCCCGTCTGGCTGTACCGGGCGCGGTTGGGAGCACTGCTCGGCTCGCGCATGCTGATGCTCGAGCACGTCGGCCGCAGCTCTGGTCAGCGTCGCTACGTCGTACTCGAAATCATCGACCGGCCGCACGCCGGCACCTTCATCGTGGCCTCCGGGTTCGGGACCACCGCGCAGTGGTTCCGCAACATCTGCGCCAATCCCCGGGTCCGGATCTGGATCGGCAGTCGCGGCGCCGCACCTGCGACGGCCCGGGTGCTCGATCAGGCCGAAACCGATCGGACGCTGGACGACTACCGGACCCGCCACCCCAAGTACTGGGCGCAGTTCCGGCCGGTGCTCGAACAGACGCTCGGCCAGTCGATCGGGGACCGCGACATCCCGCTACCGATGGTGGAACTGCGATTGCAGCAGACCTAGGCCTCGCGCTCGGGCAGCCCTTTCGCTGTCATCGCGCTGAACAGTGCCAGGAACAGCACGGCTGGTGCGGCGTTCTGGGGCTTGTCGTGGGCTTTGACGTGCGCGGTGACGGCGAGCGTGAAGTACAGCGCCAGCATCGCCGTGGTCAGCCGCGCCAGCACCGAATTTCGTTGCCCGGCAAGCAGACCCACAGCGGCCGCCGCCTTGGACCCGACCAGGACCCACCGGTACTCCAGCGGGAAGTTCACCGACGCCAGCGACTTCTCGATGGGCGCGATGGGCACGGCACACGCCACGGCATCGCCGGCGAGCAACAGGCTCAGCGCGGTGTAGGTCTTGCGGGACGTCAACAGGCTCATGGTCACCTCGCGTGTTGCCCGGCGGGCGGGTCGATTTCAGGGGTCTGGCGGGACTCGATCGGCTGCGTCGGCGGGGCCGGCGGCACCGACAAGGGCGGCGCGCTGTAGCCCGGCTGCTGGACCGGGGTACGGGCCTCGGCCTCGGCCTTCGCGACCGCCTGTGCGATGGCCGGGTCGGTCTGGGTGGAGAACCAGTCGGCGACCTCGTCGGCATCGTCTTCGGCGGCCTTCGCGGCCGAGTCATCGACGGGCGACGGCGTGTAGCGGAACACCCCGTCCTCCCCCGGCGCCCCGAGCAGTTTGGTGAAACCCTGTAGCGCGGAACCGAAGTCGCTGGGCACGACCCACACCTTGTTCGCTTCGCCCTTCGCCATCTGCGGGAGGGTCTGCAGGTACTGGTAGGCCAGCAGCTCCGGGGTGGGCCGGCCGGCCTTGATGGCGGCGAACGTCTTCTCGATGGCTTTCGCCTGGCCCTGCGCATTCAGGTACTGGGCGGCACGTTCGCCCTGTGCGCGCAGGATGCGCGACTGCCGGTCCGCCTCGGCCGCCAGGATCGCGGCCTGCTTGGCGCCCTCGGCCGCGAGAATCTGCGACTGCTTCTGGCCCTCGGCCTGCTTGATCGACGCCTCGCGGGCGCCCTCCGCGGTCAGGATCATGGCGCGCTTCTCCCGGTCGGCCCGCATCTGCTTCTCCATCGAATCCTGGATGGACGGTGGCGGATCGATGCTGCGCAGCTCGACCCGCGCGACGCGCAGGCCCCACCGGCCGGTGGCCTCGTCGAGCACGCCGCGCAGCTGGGCGTTGATCGAGTCGCGAGAAGTCAGCGTCTGCTCCAGCGTCATACCGCCGACCACGTTGCGCAGCGTCGTGGTGGTCAGCTGCTCGACGCCGACGATGTAATTGCTGATCTGGTACACCGCGGCCTGCGGGCTGGTCACCTGGAAGTAGACGACGGTGTCGATGTTGACCGTCAGGTTGTCCTCGGTGATCACCGGCTGCGGCGGGAACGACACCACCCGCTCACGCAGGTCGACCCGCGCCCGGATCTTGTCGATGAACGGCAGCAGCAGCGTCAACTGCCCCGAGACCGTCTTGCTGTAGCGGCCCAGCCGCTCGATGACCGCCGCCTCGGCCTGCGGGATGAGCGCCACCGATTTGACTACCACGACGATGGCCAGTGCCACCAGCATCAGCAGAAGAACAAGTGCACCAGTCAATTTCAGCTCCCCTTGGGTTCAGATGGTCCGGAAGACCACCGCGGTGGCGCCGTCGATCCGCACCACCGTGACGTGATCGCCGGGCTCGAAGACATCGTCGTCGTCCAGCGGACGCGCCGTCCAGATTTCGCCGTCGAGTTTTACCTGCCCTTCGTGGCGGGCCACCCGATCGAGGACCAGTGCGGTCTTGCCTTCCAAGGCCCTCACCGGCTCCGGCAGGCCCGGGGCGCCCAACCGCTTGCGCAACGCCGGCCGCACCAGGACCAGCAGCAGGACCGACACGATGAGGAAAGAAGCGCCGTCGGCCCAGATGGGCCAGCCGGTGGCCCAGCTGAGGCCCGCCGTCGCCAGGGCGCCGCCGGAGAGCATGAGCAGGAACATGTCACCGGTGAGCGCTTCGGCACCGGCGAGCCCGATGGCCAAGACGAGCCACAGCAACGGCACCGGCATGCGACCAGAGTAGCGCCTTGCAGGCGTTATGGGCCGGAGCGTTTTACACTGCGTGCATCATGTGGTGTCCGAGTGTTTCGCTGACGGTGTGGGCCAATGCCTGGCATGCCGGCCTGGCCGCACCTGACGATGTCCTGGATGCGTTGTCGCCTTGGGCGCCACGGCATTCCATTGCCGCCTACGACGCAGTGGCGGCCAGCCGGACCGGCCTGCCGTGGCCGGACCTGACCAACTACGGCGGCGTCACGTTGCTCCAGACGCTGCGGCACGCCGCCGGTGCAGCGCGCTCGGAGCCGGCCATGAGCCTGGTACTGCCCGTACCCGGCGATGTCCGCGGCCTGCCCCCCGGCACCCAGTTCCAGCAGGACGCCATCGACGCGGGCGAAGCCGTCGTCGTCACCTCGAACTACGGTGAAGCCGTCGGGCTGGTCCCCGATTTCGAATACGAGGACGACACCGACGACGCCGAGGTCAAGGCGCTGTCCTGGACGGTGTACTCGCTGCCGGCCGCACCGGTGGTCGGCCACTTCGACCTCGGCGAAGAGGAGTACCGGTTGCGCGACGCGGTCCGGTCCGCGGCCGATGCGCTCGGGCGCCTGCGGGCCGAACCGGGTTCGGACATCGACGATCCGCGCGAAATGGTCGAGCAGTTGCTCGAGGCCGGACACCTGCACCGGCTGCCGGACCACGCCCCCACCCGGGCGGTGCGGGTGCTGGAGACGGCTGCCCACATCGACGCGATCATCACCGTCAGCGCGGGGCTGGCGCCCATCGGCCTGCAGAGCGCATCGGAGATGCAGATCGCCAGCGAGGCCATGCGGCCGCTCGCCGATGTCGTGCGCTCCGCCCGGCTGGCCGCGGTGACGGCCATCCTGCACTCCGCCTGGGAGCGTTAGGCCCCGTCAGTCGCCGCAGCAGCCCGGCAGGCACAATGCGCCGTTGACGCTGCAGCCGTGACCGGGCACGGGATCCGGGCCCTCGACCCGCGCCGGCGCCGCTCCCGTGCGCAGCTCCTCTACCAGCGCCGCCGCCAACCGGGCGAAGCGCGGATCGGCATTGGGAGTCGTGGTGCGCGCCAACGTGATTCCCGCCTCGGCGGCCTGCTCGGCCAGTTCGTTGTCGAGGTCCCACACCACCTCGATGTGGTCGGCGACGAACCCGATGGGGCAGACGATGACGGCCTTGGTGCCGGCGTCCGCGAGCGCGGCCAGATGATCACCGATATCCGGGGCCAGCCAAGGGATTTGGGGCGGCCCGGACCGGGACTGCCAGACCTGGTCGTACTCGTCGTATCCGGCGGCGGCGGCGACCAGCCGGGTGGCATAGCCGACCTGACGGCTGTAGAGCCGCGGCCCGTCCCGTTCATCGACCCGGACGGGAATCGAGTGCGCGGTGAACACCAGCCGGGCATCGTCGCGCAGTTCGGCGGGCAACCGGGCGGCCGCTTCGCCGATCGCTTCGGCGAACATCTCGACGAACAGCGGATGGTCGAAGTATTGGCGCAGCTTCACCAGCTCCGGTGCCTGCGGTCCGGCCGCGGCGCGGCCCCGCGCGATGTCCGCGATGTACTGCCGGCAGCTGGAGTAACCGCCCCATGCCGAGGTGGTGAATACCGCGGCGCGACGAACTCCGTTGTCCCGCATGGCGGTAACCGTGTCTTCGATATATGGATCCCAGTTGCGGTTGCCGAAGTACACCGGCAGCTCCGGCATCGCCGCCTCGAGCTCCGAGATCAGCGCCCGGTTGATGCCGTTGATCGGCGACGCACCCCCGAAATGCAGGTAGTGCTCGGCGACGGCGTCCAGGCGCTCGGGCGGTACCCCACGTCCGCGCGTCACGTTCTCCAGGAACGGACGGACGTCGTCGGGGCCGTCCGGCCCGCCGAACGACAGCAGCAGTAGTGCGTCAATGTCCACTAGCTCGGCCCCTCCTCAGACGAAACGGCGCCCCGGCAGGCGAAGTGCGAGACCACGCCTGCTGGAACGCCGTGTCGGCGGAAACAAGACAATCAGAGCAGCTGGGTGCTGGCGCCACCATCGGCGTAGATGATCGAACCGGTGGTCGCGGGCAGCCACTCGGACAGCAGGGCACAGACGGTCTTGGCGACCGGCGTCGGGTCCTTCATGTTCCAGCCGATCGGCGCACGCTGGTCCCAGCCCTCCTCCAGCAGCTGCATCTGCTGGCCGGCCTCGTCGCCGAGGGCGCCACCGACGATGGCGCTCATGGCCAGGGTCCGGATGGGGCCTGCCGCAACGAGATTGGACCGCACGCCGTACTTGCCGGCCTCGCGCGCGACGAATCGGTTGACGGACTCGAGTGCGCTCTTGGCGACCGTCATCCAGTTGTAGGCGGGCATGGCGCGGGTCGGGTCGAAGTCCATGCCGACGATGCCGCCGCCGGAGTTCATGATCGGCAGCAGTGCCTTGGCGAGCGAGGCGTAGGAGTACGCCGAGATGTGGATGCCCTTGGCGACGTCCTCGTACGGGGCATCGAAGAACGGGTTGATACCCATGCCGCTCTGCGGCATGAAGCCGATGGAGTGCACGACGCCGTCGAGCTTGTTGCCCTCGCCGATCACCTCGGTGACGCGCTCGCCGAGCGAGGCCAGGTGCTCCTCGTTCTGCACATCGAGCTCCAGCAGCGGCGCCGGATTCGGCAGCCGGTCGGCGATGCGCTGGATCAGCTTCATCCGGTCGAAGCCGGTGAGCACCAGCTCAGCACCCTGTTCCTGGGCGACCTTCGCGATGTGGAACGCGATGGACGAGTCGGTGATGATCCCGGTGACCAGGATCCGCTTGCCTTCGAGCAAACCTGCCATTGTGCTGACTCCTTCTGAGTTCTGGTAAGCCAAAGAATGTGGGGTCAGTGACCCATGCCCATGCCGCCGTCGACCGGGATCACCGCACCGGCGATGTAGCCCGCGTCCTCCGACGCCAGGAAGCTGACGGCACCGGCGACCTCTTCGGCGGTGCCCACGCGCTTGGCCGGGATGAACTCCAGCGCACCTTCCTGGATGCGCTCGTCGAGGGCGCGCGTCATCTCGGTGTCGATGTAACCGGGGGCGACGACGTTGGCGGTCACGCCCGCCTTGGAGAGCTCACGGGAGATGGAGCGCGCCATGCCGATCAGGCCGGCTTTGGCGGCCGCGTAGTTGGCCTGGTTGCCGATGCCCCACATGCCCGACACCGAGCCGATGTAGATGATCCGGCCGAACCGCTTGCGCTGCATGCTGCGCGAGGCCCGCTGGGTGACCCGGAACGCGCCCGTGAGGTTGGCGTTGATGACCTCGGTGAACCGCTCCTCGGTCATGCGCATCAGGAACGCGTCCTTGGAGATGCCGGCGTTCGACACCAGCACCTCGACGGGGCCCTGATGCTCCTCGACCTCTTTGAACGCGCGGTCGATGGCCTCGGTGTCGGTGACGTCACACTCGACGCCGAACAGGCCCTCGGGCGCACCCGAACCGCGGTGGGTCACCGCAACCTTGTGGCCATCCGCGGCCAGGCGCTGCGCGATGGCCAGGCCGATACCCCGGTTACCACCGGTGACCAGCACGGAACGGGAAACGAAAGCCGGGCGACCGCCGGCAGGCGTGGCGGCACTTTCCGTGGCAACACTGTCACTCATGGTGGTCAACTTATCGTCTCAGCCGGTGCGGGCCGAAATCGGCGCGCTACAGCGCGCCGCGCGGCGGTCTGGGCAACTACCGGCGGCTACCGGGCCGCCATGGCGCCGCGGCGGCGGTTCGCCACGAACCGGACGACGTCGGCGATCCAGTCCCGGTCGGTGCGCAGCGTCAGCAGCGGGGCGTCGCATCGGCGCAGCGTGCGGGCCACCTCGTCGCGATGGGCCTGCGCGGCCCGGGCGAAGTCGTCGCGGAGTTGCTCGTCGATGGTGAATTCCTTGGTGATGCCGGACTCGGCGTCCTGCAACACCACGTCGCCGATGGCCGGCAGCTCCACGTCACGGGGGTCGATGATCTCGATGCCCAGCACCTCGTGCCGCCCAGAGATGGCCCGTAGCGGGCGCATCCAGTTGATGGGCCCCAGGAAATCGCTGATGATCACCGCCATGCCGCGCCGCCGCTCTGGCCGCCGCAGCGCATCGATGGCCGCCGCCAGGTCACCGCGGACCCCGACGGGCGCCTTCGGTGTGGTGGCGATGGCGCGCAGCAGCTCCTGCTCGTGCAGCCGCCCCGACAGCGCCGGCACCCGGCGCACGGTGTCGCCATTGGAGATGATGGCGCCCAGCCTGTTGCCGCCACCGCTGTTGAGGAAGGCGATCGCGGCCGCCGCCGCGACAGCCAGATCGCGCTTCTCGCAGCCCGCGGTACCGAAGTCCAGGCTGGCCGACATGTCGACGACCAACCAGGTCTCCAGTTCCCGGTCGGCGATCATCTGCCGCACGTGCGGATGCGTGGTGCGGGCCGTCACCGACCAGTCCATCCGGCGCACGTCGTCGCCGGGCTGGTAGAGCCGCGACTCCCCCGGCTCGGAGCCCGGGCCCGGCATCAGGCCCTGGTAGTCACCGTGCAACACCCCGTCCAGCTTGCGGCGGATGGTCAGCTCGAGCTTGCGCAGCGCGGCCGACAGTTCGGGGTCCCGTATCTGGCCGCGCTGCAACGACGGCAAATCCACCGACCTGCCGGACCGCGGCGAAGCCGAACGATCAGACGACTTCGGCGACTCCGAACGATCAGACCCGGGAGCGGTCACCGACCAGAGGCCCCAGCCGCGCCGGCCATCACCGGCGGCACCGAATGCCCTTGCTGCGGAACGGCATTCACCTGAGGCAGCGCGACGGTCTGCAGGATGCGGTTGATCACGGTCTCCGACGAGATTTCGTCGGCCAGCGCGTCGTAGGTAAGCACGAGGCGGTGCCGGAGCACGTCGGGGATGACCTCGACGACGTCCTGCGGGATGACGTAGTCGCGCCCGCGCACCAGGGCCAGCGCACGGGAGGCGCTGATGATGCCCAGCGAGGCACGCGGCGAGGCGCCGTAGGCGATCCAGGCCTTGGCGTCGGGCATGCCGAACTTCTCCGGCTCGCGCGTGGCGGTGACGACGCGCACCACGTAGTCGACGAGCGCATGGTGCACGAAGGTGTTGGCGGCCACGTCCTGCAGGCGCAACAGGTCGTCGGTGGTGAGGATCTGCTTGGGCTCCGGCGGCTTGACGCCCATCCGGTAGATGATCTCGCGCTCTTCCTCAGGCGATGGGTAACCGACGTTGAGCTTGAACAGGAAGCGGTCGCGCTGCGCTTCGGGGAGCTGGTAGACGCCCTCCTGCTCGATGGGGTTCTGGGTCGCCATCACGAGGAAGGGGCTGGGTAGCGGGAAGGTCTTGCCGCCGATGGAGATTTTGCGCTCGGCCATGATCTCCAGCAGCGCCGACTGCACCTTGGCGGGCGCGCGGTTGATCTCGTCGGCGAGCAGGAAGTTGACCATCACGGGGCCGAGTTCGATGTCGAACTCTTCCTTGCCGACGCGGTAGATGCGGGTACCGACGATGTCGGTGGGCACCAGGTCGGGAGTGAACTGGATGCGGGCGAACGAGCCGCCGACCACCTTGGCGAAGGTCTCGACAGCCAGCGTCTTGGCGACACCCGGCACACCTTCGAGCAGCACGTGGCCCTTGGCCAGCAGGCCGACCAGCATGCGCTCGACCAGCTGGTCCTGGCCGACGATGATGCGCTTGACCTCGAAGATCGCCCGCTCGAGGGTGTGCACCTCGGACTGCAACGATCCACTGGCGGGCTGCTGTGCGGTCGGCGCGGCATGCGCCCCGGGCGGGTAACCCTGCGTGGGAGCCGGGCCTGAGTAGCCTCCGGCGCCGTCGGGTGGCCCACTCGGTGACGTCATCTAGCTTCCTCCCAGGTTTATTCAGACCGGCTGTTCCGTCTGATTCGTCGTACACAAAATCGCTGGTCTAGCGGGTAGCCGCCAATATAGCGGCGCGCCCGGACTCAACTATTCCAGGCAGTCGGGTATCCGTCGACGTCGGCACGGCCGACTCAGGTGATTATCAGGTCTCGATGATGCGGGACAGGTGCGGTGACATGCCGGCCATCCGGACCGGGCTGACCGTCACCTTTCCGGCACTGCCGGAGGCTTCCAGCATCTTCCCGCCGCCCAGATAGATCGTGACGTGCTGGCTGCCGCCGGGGCCGTAGAAGATCAGGTCGCCGCGCTTGGCTTCCGACGGCGCGATGGCGCGGCCGGTGTTGTACTGGTCGCCCGAGTACTTCGGGATCTGGACGCCCACGCCGGCGTAGGCGTAGCGCGTGAACCCGGAACAGTCGTAGCCGATCTTGCCGGCGTCGTAGTCGACGCCGGGTCCCGGGCCGGTCAGGGTGCCGCCGCCCCACGAGTACGGCACGCCCATCTGCGAGCCGCCGCGCCGGATGACGTATTCGATGGCCTGCTTCCCGCCGACCCGGCCGCCCGGCATCATCGCGGCGCTTCCGCCGCCACCGCCGCTCGGCTTGCCGCCGAGACCCAGGCTGGACAGGAAGCTCTGGCCGAGGTTCTGCGTGGTCTGCAGGGCCAACTGGCTGGCCTGGAAAGTCGCGTTGGCAATGGCCACCGGGTCGCCGGGGGCGCCGGAGCTGGGTTTGGCGGGCAAGGTCGGATCCCAGCCACCGTCGGGGTCGGCCGCAGCGCGCGGCGCCGTCCCGATCGCGAATGCCAGCGCGAGCGCGCCGACGCCCGCGAGGACGTCTCTCCGGTGAAATTCCTTGCCCTGCAATGCAATAACCCCTATTTCTTCCCGTCGCTTCGCTCGCCCTGAGCTTTCTTCCCGTCGCTTCGCTCGCCCTGAGCTTTCTTCCCGTCGCTTCGCTCGCCCTGGGTCAGTATTCGATGTAGCGGATCACGTACGGCGTCATGCCGCTGGTTCGCACCGGCGAGATGTGCACGTCCGAGCCGGTGTAGGGGGCTTCGAGCATCTTCCCGTCGCCGAGGTAGAGGGTGACGTGCTGACTGCCGCCTGGACCGTAGAAGATGACGTCGCCGCGACGGGCCTGCGAGGTCGGGATCTTGCGGCCCATCTCGTACTGGTTGCCGGAGTAGTGCGGCAGCTTGATGCCGACGCCGGCGAACGCGTAGAGGATGAGGCCCGAGCAGTCGAAGCCCACCGTGCCAGAGCCCGAGTCGATTCCCGTGCTCGGACCCGCCGCGGTGCCGCCGCCCCAGGAGTACGGCACGCCGATCTGCGACATGGCGCGCTTGATCACGTACTCCGAGGCCTGCTTGCCGTAGACCCGCGGGATGGCGCCGTTGGTGAAGCCGGTCTTGGTGACATCGGCGGGCACCAGGCCGAGCTTCTGCAGGAAGCTGTGGCCCATCTGCTGAGTGACCTGCGCCGAGGTGGCCGTCATGCCGAGCACGCTGTTGATGACGGCGACCGGGTCACCGGGGATGTTTGCGCTGGCGATCTTGGGCAGGGTCGGGTCCCAGCCGCCTTCGTCCCACTTCCGGGGACCGCCGCCAGCACCGGGCGCGCCGTCCCAGTTTGCGGCGTAGCGGCCGGGATCGGCCGCGGGCGTACCGGGCGCCGTGGCCGGCCCGCTGTTCCCCGCCCATTTCGTGCGTACGGCGTCGAGCTTGGCCTGAGCCGCGTTGCGCTGGCTGACCAGCTGATCGAGTTGGGTCTGCTGCTCGGCGAATGTCGACCGGGCGTCGGTCAGGGCCTTGACCGCGTCGTCCTGGCGGGCCTGCGCGTCGTTGACGGCCTGATCGGCCTTCTGCTTGGCCAGCCGAGCCGCGGATTCACGATTGGCCAGTTCGGTGCGGGTGCGTTGCAGGTCGGCGATGGCCTCCTGCGAACTGATGGTCAGGGCCTGACCGGTGGCGGCCGTGTTGATCATCTCGCCGGGATCGGTGGCGGTCAGATAGTTGGCAGATGGCCCGTTGATATAGGCGGCCTCGGCGTACTTGTCGAAGTGAGCCTGTGCTGCGGCGATCGCCGCGTTGGCGTCGTGTAGCTCGCGCTGGCTTGTCTCAATGGACTGTTGGGCAGTGGCGGCGTTGTCGCGGGCGGTCTGCACGTCGGCAATGGCCTTGTTGACCGATTCCTGCCGGGTCTGAATGGAGGCGCCGAGGTCCTGAAGTTTCTGGTTGGCGTTGGCGAGGTCGGTGACCAGAGCGGCGATCTCGCCACTGCCGGGCTGGGCCGAGGCCGGGCCGAGGCCGACCCCGGAGGCGAAGACGGACGCGGTCACGACACCGAAAACCAGCGACCCGGTGCCGACGCGACTACCCAGCCGGGCGGCCAGCCCACCGCTGAAGGGGCGAATGCTGCGTCCCATTGACTAGGTCTCCTAAGGCTCCAGCGCGCTGGTGCCCGCGTAAGGCAAAAGCGGGCTCGATCCGTTGGTCCCGTAAGTCGCAGAAATCACATTCATAACAACTACAACATGCGGTACCAACTGCACCGTACGTCACAGGTTGCACAAATGAAACGTTAGTAACAAACCACATCGGTGTAATTGAAAAAGGTGTGACCGAATAGTGATATTCGAATTCCCGGCGCTGCGCGCCCAGCTACTCCGTTGTGGTCTGGGCGGCATTCACCGGGGCGGCCGCGGCGACGGCTTTGCGGGCCCGGACCTGCAAGAAGCGGGTACCGACGGCAGCCGCTACCACGCCAAGGATGACCACCACAGTGAACGACGTCCACGGAAATATCGGCGTTTGGAGCTGGCTCACGAAATTCTTCGACGACTGCACGACACTCGGCGTCTTCGCCAGGTCCTGCCCGGCTTCCAGAAGCACGCGGTCATAGGTCGGGCTGACCGCGCCGGCGAAGCCAGGGCTGAGGGTCAACACCGTCGATTCCGGGTAGTGATGGCCGACGTCGGCGGCGATGTCACGCAACGGAGTGTCGATGCCCGGACTCGTCGGCAGCACCACGATCTTGAGATCGATGCCCTTGGCGTGGGCGTCGGCGACCACCTGGCGCAGGGCGGCGGCGTCCTTCGCGTCCGCGGCGGCCTGGTTCGCTTCCTGCGGCGTCGCCGGGGCCTTCGCCGGCGCGATGCCCGGCGCGCTCACCCCACCATCGCGCACCTGCGTGATGACCGTCGCCATACAGACGTCGACGGGGGTCTTGACCGGGTCCTGCCCGACCGTGGCGCAGACGTCCGGCGGAATGAATGCCGGGATGAACGGCGTCGCCGCAAAAGTGGTCACGGGGCAAACGGTACTGGAATTTCGACGAACTTCCGGACGGCACACCCGGAACCCGACAAGACTGTGGGAGGCGCCCCGAGGTGCCTACAGGACAAGCGTACTGTTAGGGTTGCAACGCGCCGCTGACACAGCCCGTCGCGGCGAGATCTAGCCGGGAGTTGATGTGAGCAGCAATTCATTTGGAGCCCGTGACACGCTCGTTGTCGGGGAAAACAGCTATGAGATTTTCCGCCTCGATGCGGTACCGGGTATCGAGAAGCTTCCCTACAGCCTGAAGGTGCTTGCGGAGAACCTGCTGCGCACCGAAGACGGCGCAAACATCACCAAAGATCACATCCTGGCGCTCGCCAACTGGGATCCCTCGGCCGAGCCGAGCATCGAGATCCAGTTCACCCCGGCCCGCGTGATCATGCAGGACTTCACCGGCGTGCCCTGCGTCGTCGACCTGGCCACCATGCGCGAGGCCGTCACCGCCCTCGGCGGCGACCCGAACAAGGTCAACCCGCTGTCGCCTGCCGAGATGGTCATCGACCACTCCGTCATCCTCGACGTGTTCGGCACCGCCGACGCCTATGAGAAGAACGTCGCCCTCGAGTACGAACGCAACTCCGAGCGTTACCAGTTCCTGCGCTGGGGCCAGGGCGCCTTCGACGACTTCAAGGTCGTCCCGCCCGGCACCGGCATCGTGCACCAGGTCAACATCGAGTACCTGGCCCGGACCGTGATGGTCCGTAACGGCCAGGCTTACCCGGATACGTGCGTCGGCACCGACAGCCACACCACCATGGAGAACGGCCTGGGCGTGCTGGGCTGGGGCGTCGGCGGTATCGAGGCCGAGGCCGCCATGCTGGGCCAGCCCGTCTCGATGCTGATCCCGCGCGTGGTCGGCTTCAAGCTGACCGGCGAGATCCAGCCGGGCGTCACCGCCACCGACGTGGTGCTGACCGTCACCGAGATGCTGCGTAAGCACGGCGTCGTCGGCAAGTTCGTCGAGTTCTACGGCAAGGGCGTCGCCGAGGTGCCGCTGGCCAACCGGGCCACCCTGGGCAACATGAGCCCCGAGTTCGGTTCGACCTGCGCGATCTTCCCGATCGACGAAGAGACCATCAACTACCTGCGTCTGACCGGCCGCACCGACGAGCAGCTGGCGCTGGTCGAGGCCTACGCCAAGACCCAGGGCATGTGGCACAACGCCGACCACGAGCCGGCCTTCTCCGAATACATCGAGCTGGACCTGTCGACCGTGGTGCCGTCCATCGCCGGCCCGAAGCGCCCGCAGGACCGAATCCTGTTGTCGGAGAGCAAGATCGCCTTCCGCAAGGACATCCACAACTACGTGGAGCAGCAGCACCCGGCGCCGCACACCAAGCTCGACGAGGCCATCGAGGAGTCGTTCCCGGCTTCGGACCCGGCCAAGCTCAGCTTTGCCGACGACGGTGCCGTCGACGTCCAGTCCGCCGCCAACGGCGCCGAGGGCCGCCCGAGCAAGCCGGTGCGGGTCAAGGGCGAGCGCGGCGAGTTCGTCCTCGACCACGGCGCCGTCGCGGTCGCGGGTATCACCTCCTGCACCAACACCTCCAACCCGTCGGTCATGATCGGTGCCGCGCTGCTGGCCCGCAACGCCGTCGAGAAGGGCCTGTCCAGCAAGCCGTGGGTCAAGACCAACATGGCCCCGGGCAGCCAGGTCGTCACCGACTACTACGAGAAGGCCGGCCTGTGGCCCTACCTGGAGAAGCTGGGCTTCTACCTGGGTGGCTACGGCTGCACCACGTGTATCGGTAACACCGGCCCACTGCCGGAGGAGATCTCCAAGGCCGTCAACGAAGAAGACCTGACGGTCACCGCGGTGCTGTCCGGTAACCGCAACTTCGAGGGCCGCATCTCCCCCGACGTCAAGATGAACTACCTGGCCTCGCCGCCGCTGGTCATCGCCTACGCCCTCGCCGGCACCATGGACTTCGACTTCGAGACAGACTCCCTGGGCAAGGACAACGACGGCAACGACGTCTTCCTGCGCGACATCTGGCCGTCGGCTCAGGAGATCGACGACACCATCAAGCGCTCGATCAGCCAGGACATGTTCCGCAAGTCCTACGCCGACGTGTTCAAGGGCGACGACAACTGGCGCAACCTGTCGACCCCGGACGGCGACACCTTCGCCTGGGACGAGTCCTCGACCTACGTCCGCAAGGCGCCGTACTTCGACGGCATGGAGATGGAGCCGGCGCCTGTCACGGACATCAAGGGCGCGCGCGTCATGGCCCTGCTCGGCGACTCGGTGACCACCGACCACATCAGCCCGGCCGGTCCGATCAAGCCCGGCACCCCGGCGGCCGACTACCTGGACGCACACGGTGTGGCCCGCAAGGACTACAACTCGCTGGGTAGCCGTCGCGGCAACCACGAGGTCATGGTCCGCGGCACCTTCGCCAACATCCGCCTGCAGAACCGGATCCTCGACACCATCGGCCTGGAGGGCACGCAGGGTGGCTACACCCGCGACTTCACCCAGGAGGGTGGCCCGAAGGAGTTCATCTACAACGCGTGCATGAACTACCAGAAGGCCGGCATCCCCCTGGTCGTGCTGGGCGGCAAGGAATACGGTTCGGGTAGCTCGCGGGACTGGGCCGCCAAGGGCACCACGCTGCTGGGCGTCAAGGCCGTCATCACCGAGTCGTTCGAGCGCATCCACCGGTCCAACCTGATCGGCATGGGCGTCATCCCGCTGCAGTTCCCGGCCGGTGAGAGCGCCAAGTCGCTGGGCCTGGACGGCACCGAGACCTTCGACATCACGGGTATCGAAGAGCTCAACGCCGGCAAGACGCCCAAGACCGTCCACGTGACCGCCACCAAGGAAGACGGGACCAAGGTCGAGTTCGATGCCGTGGTTCGCATCGACACGCCCGGTGAGGCCGACTACTACCGCAACGGCGGCATCCTGCAGTACGTGCTGCGGAACATGCTGCGTTCGGATAGCTAGTCCGATATCTGGCTGAAACGGTTGGGTGGCGTCCCGGACAACGGGGTGCCACCCAACCGCTCACCAGTAGGAGTTCTGGTGCCCAAAGTAAGTGACGACCACCTCGCCGCCCGCCGAGCGCAGATCCTCGACGGCGCCCGACGCTGCTTTTCCGAGTTCGGGTACGAGGGTGCGACCGTCCGGCTTCTCGAAGAAGCCACCGCGATGTCGCGCGGTGCGATCTTCCACCATTTCCGCGACAAGGACGCGCTGTTCTTCGCGCTCGCCGAAGAAGACGGTGAGCGCATGGCCGAGACCGTCGAGAAGGACGGCCTCGTCCAGGTGATGCGGAACATGCTCGCCAAACCCGAGAACTACCAATGGCTGGGCACCCGGCTCGAGATCGCCCGCCGGCTGCGCACCGACGCCGAGTTCCGCGCCGAGTGGCAGCAGCGCTACGAGGAACTCAACCAGGCCACCATCGCCCGCCTGGAGCGAAAGAAGGCCGCCGGCACGTTGCGTGACGACGTGCCCACCGAAGTGCTGCACATCTATCTCGACCTCGTGCTCGACGGCCTCATCTCGCGGCTCGCCTCGGGCCAGACCGGCGAAGACCTGGCCGCCGTGCTCGACATTGTCGAGGCGTCCGTTCGCCGCAAGCCCTAGTCAGCGGTTCGCGCTCATCACCGATAGCAGCTCGTAGCCGACATGCGCGGCCGCGATGCCCGTCATCTCCGCGTGGTCGTAGGCCGGCGACACCTCGACGATATCGGCGCCGACGATGTTGAGACCGGTGAGCGAACGCAGCGAGTGCAACAGTTCCCGCGATGTCAGGCCCCCGGCTTCCGGCGTGCCCGTGCCGGGCGCGTGCGCCGGGTCCAGCACGTCGATGTCGACCGAGACGTAGACCGGAGGACCGTTTTTCCCGTCGCTTCGCTCGCCCTGGCCCGCCAGCCGCTTGACCATCCGCTCACGCACGCTGGCCAGCCCGTCGACCTGGTAGTCGTCGGACCGGATCACCTGGAAGCCGAGGATCGCGTCGTCCTCGAGGTCCTGCTTGCTGTAGAGCGGGCCGCGGATACCCATGTGCAGCGAGCGCTCCATGTCGATGAGGCCCTCTTCGCTGGCCCGGCGGAACGGCGTGCCATGCGTGTACGCCGCGCCGAAGTAGGTGTCCCAGGTGTCCAGGTGGGCGTCGAAATGCAGTACGGCGATAGGGCCGTGGTCGCGGTGCAGTGAGCGCAGGATGGGCAGGGCGATGGTGTGGTCGCCGCCGAGCGTCAGCACAGCGCTGCCGTCCTTGCGCAGCGCGGTCACCTCGGAGTCGATGGTCTCGATCGCCTCGTTGATGTTGAACGGATTGACCCCGATGTCGCCGGCGTCGGCCACCTGCTGATTGGCGAACGGCGACACGTCGAGTGCCTGGTTGTACGGCCGCAGCAGCTTCGAGGCCGCGCGGATGTGGCCGGGACCGAAGCGCGCACCCGGGCGGTAGGAGACGCCGGTGTCGAACGGGACACCCAGAATCGTCACATCCGGTGACGCGATTTGATCCAGGCGCGGGACGCGGGCGAACGTCGCCGGTTCGGCATAGCGCGGAAAGCGGCTGGCGTCGACCTGGCCGACGATCTCGCGGCCGTCGGGTGCGGTGGTCGTGATGTACCGGTCGAAGCTCATCGGTTCTCCCAAGTCGTGGCGTGTGGCTTGGGTCTCATTGTTTCCCGCAGTAGAATTATTGTCAACCTTTGTTTCCTAGGAGGAAATCGTGGGCGGTTCCCCGGCAACGCAACTGACGATCGCCGCACGGTTGAAGGCCGCGCGCAGCGCCAAGCGCATGACTCTCGACGAACTCGCCGTCGCCAGTGGCGTGACCAAGGGCTACCTGTCGAAGGTCGAGCGCGGCCAGTCCAACGCGTCCGTCGCCGCGCTCATCCGGATCTGCGACGCACTGGAGCTGCAGGTCGGCTCGCTCTTCGACGCAACCCCCGTCGGCGAGGTGGTCCGCGCCGGCGAGTACCCGCCCATCGAATTCGGCGGCACCAAGATGAGCGAGTTCCAGCTGACCCCGACGGGCGAGCGGCGCTTCCAGGTCCTGCTGAGCGACATCGAACCTGGCGGCGGCAGCGGCACCGACACGTACTCCCTACCGGCCGAGGTGGAGTTCGCCATGGTCATCGAGGGCCGACTGCACATCGATTTCATCGAGGGCAACGGCAGCCGCATCACCCTCGACCGAGGCGATGCGCTGACCTTCGAGGCCGATCGCCCGCATGCCTTCCACGCCGATGCGCGGGCCGGCGCGAAGGTGTTGTGGGTACTGACCCCGGCCCTGGCACACCGGCGTCTGGCCGAGGCCGAGTAACCGCCGTCAGGCGGCGGCGAGTTCCTGACGGCTACGTCGGGCAGCGGCATGCTCGCCGCTCAGATCGACGCCGCGCGTCAGGACGTAGTACGCCAGACCCGACACCGCCAACCCGACGATGAACGAGATATCTACTCCCCCAAGCATCTTGGCGATGGCACCCGCGTAGAACGTCAGCGAGACGAACGGCACCATCGACGCCATGCCCAGAAAGTACGCGGTCAGTCCACGCCACGACCAGCGGCCGTAGATCCCGTCCGGCCGGAAGATGTCGACAATCGAGTAGTGCCCGTGCCGGACGAAATAGAAGTCCACCAGATTGACTGCGGTCCACGGGATCAGGAAGTACAGCATGAGCAGCACGAAGACGTTGAACGACTCGAGGTAGCCCTCGGGCAGCGACAACGCGACGACGAACGCGACGAACGACGTGAGCGCGATGCCGATGACGCGCAACCGCACGGTCGGGGTGACCGGCCGGAAGGCATCGAGGGCACTCATGCTCGTCAGGCTCGCGCCGTACGCGTTGACGGACATGATCGTCACCAGCGCCACCGAAGCCACCACGACCGTGAAAGTGCCGAAGCCGGGCAGCAATTGGTTGCCGACGGCCCGGATCGAGGCGATCGCGTCCGGCGTCGGCAGTGCCGACGCGAGCACCGCGCCCAGCGACATCAGCCACACCGACGAGCCGGCGGCGCCCAGGTACGTCCACCAGATGACGTGCTTGGCCGAGGTGTTCTCGGGCAGGTACCGCGAATAGTCGGACACGTACACCGCGTACGAAATCTGATAGCCGGCCGCTGCGGCGAACTGCATGAGGAACACCGTCAGCGAGAACGTGCCGCCGTCAGGAACCGCGGCGTTCAGGTGCAACGTCGACAACGCATAGACGGTGAGGACACCGAACACGACGATCAGCAGATACGTCAGCCACCGCTGCACGACCATCATCAGGTCGAACCCGACGACAGCGATGACGATCGCCGCCACCATCAACCCGAGGTACCAGAGCCAGTTGGGGCCGGTGAACACCGTCTTGAAGCCCGAGGTCGCCAGGATCGTGTTGAAGACGTTGAAGCCGATGTACACGAAGATCACGGCGACGAACGGGACGAGGACGCCGCGCGAACCGAACTGGGCGCGCGACTGAATCATCTGCGGCAGGCCCATCGTGGGGCCCTGGTTGGCGTGGAAACACATGAAGAGCGTCCCGAAGCAGGCACCCGCGACCGCGGCCAGCACCGACCACCCGGCCGACAAGCCGTTGGCCGGCCCGAGGAAGCCCGTGACCATCGTGGTCAACACGAAGTTCCCGGTGAACCAGAACGGCGCCTGATGGTGCACCTTGCCCCTGCGTTCGGCGGTCGGGATCCAGTCGATGGACCGGGTCTCGATTGCTCCTGCCATGGCCATCCCCTTCGATGTGGCTCAGATCACTGCTCCACAGGCTAGGCACCACAGACGGCAAAGGCAACCATTGTTTCCTAAGTCACTCCCCGTGTTGACAGATCGGAGTGACGTACCGCACCCTGTTACGCGAGTCACAAATCTCGTGGCGCGCCCTCCTCTTCACGGAGCTCTCCCTTGGCCATCATCCAGGCCCCACGGCCAGGCATTCTGCGCGCCATGAGCGCACAAAAGTCGGTTGACGACATCGTCGCTGCGAACGAAACCACCGACGGTCCCAACCTCAAACGGTCGATGGGATTCGTCCATCTGACCGCCCTGTCGATCGGCGCGACGCTCGGCACCGGCATCTTCGTCATTCTCGGTGCCGCCGTGCCGAAAGCCGGTCCCGCGGTCCTGCTCTCGTTCATCCTCGCCGCCGTCACCGCACTGTTCTCGGCTCTGTCCTACGCCGAACTCGCCGGCACCATCCCGGTGTCCGGAAGCTCGTACTCCTACGCCTACGCCACCATGGGTGAATTCTGGGCCTGGGTATGCGGCTGGTGCCTGATGCTCGAGTACGGCGTGTCGGTTGCGGCCGTCGCCGTCGGCTGGGGCGGCTACATCAACACGCTGCTGCAGCAGCTCCTCGGCATCGAACTCCCCGCGGTCATCACGGCCGCGCCCGGCGAAGGTGGCTACATCAACCTGCCGAGCATCGCGATCGTCGTCCTCGTGTCGATCCTGCTGCTCAAAGGTGCGTCCGAGTCCGCGGTCGTCAACACCGTGATGGTCGTCCTGAAATGCGTTGTGCTGGTGTTCTTCTGCGCGGTCGCCTTCACCGCTTTCAAGGCCGGTAACCTCGCCCGGTTCATGCCACTGGGCTTCATGGGGGTCTCCGCCGCGGCATCGCAGGTGTTCTTCTCCTACATCGGTTTCGACGCGGCGTCCACCGCGGGCAACGAAGCCAAGGACCCCAGGCGCGACCTGCCGCGGGCCATCATGGCCTCGCTGGTGATCGTCACCGTCCTGTACCTCGCGGTGGCGCTGGCCGCGCTCGGCGCGATGAGCTGGACGAAGTTCAGCGCCGACGAGAGCGCCACTCTGGCCGACGTACTCAGCGGCATCACCAGCAGCAGCGTGCCCGCCGTCATCCTGTCCATCGGTGCCGTCATCGCCATCGCGAGCGTGGTGCTCGCCGTCCAGTACGGGCAGACCCGCATCCTGTACACCATGGCCGTCGACGGCCTGGTGCCCGCGATATTCGCGAAGGTCAGCCCCAAGACCAACGTGCCGACGTGGAACATCGTCATCTGCGGCGTCGTGGTCTCGCTGCTGGCCGGCTTTGTGTCGCTGGGTGAACTCGCCAACGCCACCTCGATCGGCTGCCTGTTCGCCTTCGCCCTGGTCAACATCGCCGTCATCATCCTGCGGCGGACCCGGCCGGACCTCGACCGCACGTTCCGGTTGCGGCTGTTCCCCGTCGCACCGGTGCTGGGCTTTCTGTTCTGCTGCTACCTGATGTGGGCGCTGCCCATCGCGACGTGGATCGCGTTCGGCATCTGGGGCGCTCTCGGCCTCGCGGTCTACTTCGGCTACAGCATCAAGAAATCCAAGCTGCGAGTGGACACTGCATAAATGATCACCGTCGGCATGTTCCAAGGTCCCCAGGAATCCGGGACCGTCGCCGAGAACCTCACCGCCATCGCGTCGGCGGCCAGACGGGCGGCCGAAGCCGGCTGCCGGATCGTCATCACCCCCGAGATGTCCGCAACCGGTTACAACATCGGCACCGCGCTCGCCGAGCGCGCCGAGCCCGCCGACGGCCCGATCTTCCGGGCGGTCCAGCAGATTGCGCGCGACACCGGAGTCGCCGTGGTCTACGGCTATCCCGAAGCGACAACGGGTCATCCGTACAACAGCGTCCAGGTCGTCGACCGCGGCGGCGAATCGCTGGCCAACTACCGCAAGACCCATCTGTACGGCTTCGACCGCGACTTCTTCATCCCGGGATCGCAGTGGGTCACGCAGTTCGAGCTCGATGGCGTCACCTGCGGACTGCTGATCTGCTACGACATCGAATTCCCCGAGAACGCCCGCGCCCACGCCGACGCCGGCACCCAGTGGCTCGTCGTCCCCACCGGACTCATGGAGCCGTGGAGTTTCGTTGCGACGCACATCGTTCCGGCACGTGCCTACGAAAGCCAGCTGTTTCTGTCGTACGTCAACCGCACGGGCTTCGAGAACGGCCTCGAGTACTGCGGACTGAGTTGCACCATCGCGCCCGACGCGACCGAACTGAGTCGCGGTGGCCGCACCGAGGAACTCCTCGTCACTCACATCGATCCCAGCGCGGTCGCCGCGTCCCGCGCAGTCAACACTCATCTCAGCGATCGCCGCCGAGACCTCTACCAGGAGAACCAGACCCGATGACGGTCCCCCAGCCCATCGCAGAAACCCAGCTGTCCGACGAGCCGGCAGCCAAGCCGATAACGATGTTCGGACCGGACTTCCCATTCGCCTACGACGACTATGTGTCCTGCCCCGAGGGCCTCGGCTCCATCCCCGCCGACCGCCACGGCACCGAGGTCGCGATCGTCGGCGCGGGCTGCGCCGGCCTCACCGCCGCCTACGAACTCATGAAAATGGGCCTCAAACCCGTTGTCTACGAAGCGGATCAGATCGGCGGCCGCATGCGGTCCGTCCCGTTCGAGCACGCCCCCGACGCGGTGGCCGAAATGGGTGCCATGCGGTTCCCGCCCACCTCGACGGCGCTCTACCGATACTTCGACAAGGTCGGTATCGAAACGTTCGAGTTCCCCAACCCGCTGTCGGTCGCGGCGCCCAGCACCGTCGTCGATCTCAAGGGCAAGACGTACTACGCCGAGAAACTCGCCGACCTGCCGCACGCCTTCACCGCTGTCGCCGACGCCTGGCGCAAGACGCTCGAGGACGGCGCCGATCTGCACGCGATCCAGCACGCCATCCGCGAGCGCGACACCCAGGCGCTGAAGTCGGCGTGGGACAAGCTCGTTCGTGAACTCGACGACGAGACGTTCTGGGGCTTCCTGACCAAGTCGCACCACTTCAAGTCCTTCGAGCTGCGCGAGATCTTCGGCAAGGTCGGCTTCGGCACCGGCGGCTGGGACACCGACTACCCGAGCTCGATGCTGGAAATCCTGCGCGTCGTACTCACCGAGGCCGACGACAACCACCGCGGCGTCGTGGGCGGTTCCCAGCAGCTCCCCCTGCGCCTGTGGCAGCGCTCCCCGCAGCGCCTCGCCCACTGGCCCGCCGGCACGTCGCTCGAATCACTGCACGGTGGCCGGACCCGGGGCGCCGTCACCGACATCCGGCGTACGCATCCGAACCGCTACACCATCACCGACGCCGACGGGCAGACCCGTACCTACGACGCCGTCATCGTCACCGCCCAATCGTGGATGCTGCTAAACAACATTCGCTGCGATGACGACCTGTTCCCGCCGAACGTGTGGTCGGCCATCGAGCAGACGCACTACATGGGTTCGTCGAAAGTGTTCGTCCTGGTCGACCGCCCGTTCTGGAAGGACAAGGACGCCCAGGGCCGCGACGCCATGTCGATGACACTGACCGACCGGATGAGCCGCGGCACCTATCTGCTGGATCAGGGGCTCGACGCGGGCGGAAACGAGAAGCCCGCCGTCATCTGCCTGTCTTACACCTGGGAGGACGACTCCCGGAAGATCGTGCCGCTGAACGCGACCGAGCGTATGGACCTCATGCTCAAGTCACTCCAGGCGATCTACCCGAACGTCGACATCCGCAGCCACATCATCGAGACGCCGAAGACGGTGTCGTGGGAGACCGAGCGCAACTTCATGGGTGCGTTCAAAGCGAATCTGCCGGGCCACTACCGCTACCAGGAGACGCTCTACACCCACTTCATGCAGCGCGACCTCGACGCGCGTCATCGCGGCATCTACCTGGCGGGCGACGACATCTCGTGGACGGCGGGGTGGGCCGAGGGTGCGATCACCACAGCGCTCAACGCCGTGTGGGCCGTGATGGACCAGCTCGGCGGGTTGACGTCCCCGACGAATCCCGGGCCGGGCGATGTCTTCGACCTGATCGCCCCGGTCCGGTTGACCGACGAAATCTAGCGCCGGCCAACGGTTTATCACCCGCGGCGCCGTCTTGTGCGCACCCATGCACGCACAAGATGGCTCCGCGAATGTCCGTTCGCGCCGAAAAATGCTGAGCTGCAGGATGTTCAGGCGATTTTGCGGCTGCGGTGATTCGGGCCGCCACGGCTGCGCAGTACCGCGCCCGACTGCACCAGCATGCTGTGCACCGAACCGTAGGATTTGCCAGACGTGGCCACCAATGACCTGATGCTGGCGCCGTTTTCGTAGGCGTTGCGCAGCTGGGTCATCATCTGGTCGCGAGATGCCTTGGATTGCCTCATCGCCGGTCCCCTGACTCTCCCCCGGCGGTTTGCCGGGCTGACAGGATTCAGCGTAAGAACAGCAGTCGCTCGGCGCGGGCGATTCGGTGAATCAGGTCACGCCAATTCGATGAGATCGCGATAGGTGTCCGACCAGAAGTCCTCGGTGGCATCCGGCAACAGCAGCACTCGCTGCGGGTTGAGCGCTTCGGCTGCCCCCGGATCGTGTGTCACGAGCACCACCGAACCCGCGTAACTGCGCAGCGCGTCGAGCACCTGCTCGCGCGACGCCGGGTCCAGGTTGTTGGTCGGTTCATCGAGCAGCAGCACATTGGCGGTCGAGGCGACCAGCCCCGCGAGAGCCAGACGGGTCTTCTCACCACCGGACAGCGTGCCGGCGGGCTGGTCCAATTGCGGACCGGTGAACATGAACGCACCCAACAGGCCGCGCAGATCCTGCTCGCCCGTGTCCGGGGCGGCATGCCGGATGTTCTCCCACACCGTCGCCGCGTTGTCGAGGGTGTCGTGCTCCTGCGCGAAGTACCCGATCTTGAGGCCGTAGCCCGGTTCGATGCCGCCGGCGTCGGCGGTCTCCACGCCCGCCAGCAGGCGCAGCAGCGTCGTCTTACCGGCGCCGTTGAGGCCCAGCACGACGACGCGCGAACCGCGGTCGATCGCGAGGTCCACGCCGGTGAAGATCTCGAGCGACCCGTAGGTCTTGGTCAGACCCTTGACGATCAGCGGGGTCTTGCCGCACGGCGCCGGGGTCGGGAACTTGATCTTGGCGACCTTGTCGGCCACCCGCTCGGCATCGAGCTCGGCGATCATGCGCTCGGCGCGGCGCAACATATTCTGTGCCGCAACGGCTTTGGTGGCCTTGGCGCCCATCTTGGCGGCCTGCGCGCGCAGCGCGCCGGCCTTCTTCTCGGCGTTGGCACGCTCGCGACGGCGGCGCTGCTCGTCGGTGGCGCGCGCGTCGAGGTACTTCTGCCAGCCCATGTTGTAGACGTCGGCTTCGCCGCGCACGGCATCCAGGAACCACACCCGGTTCACCACATCGGCGAGGAGTTCGACGTCGTGGCTGATCACCACGAGGCCGCCGGTGTGGCTCTGCAGGAAGCCCCGCAGCCAGCCGATGGAGTCGGCATCGAGGTGGTTGGTCGGCTCGTCCAGCAGCAGCGTGGTGTCGGAGCCGGAACCCTCAGAGGCGGCGAACAGGATGCGGGCCAGTTCGATACGGCGACGCTGACCACCGGACAGGGTCCGCAACGGCTGGGTCAGCACCCGGTCCGGCAGGCCCAAGCTGGCGCAGATGCGGCCGGCATCGCTCTCGGCGGCATACCCGCCCAGGGCCGAAAACCGCTCCTCCAGAACGCCGTACCGGCGCACGGCCTTGTCGCGGGCGGCCTCGTCCACCACCTCGGCCATGATGGCCTGCTGCTTCTCGAGGTCCGCAAGCAGGGTGTCCAGTCCGCGGGCCGAGAGCACCCGATCGCGGGCCAGGACGTCCAGATCGCCTTCCTTCGGATCCTGTGGCAGGTAACCGATTTCACCGATGCGCTCGACCGTGCCCGCATAGGGCTGGCTTTCACCGGCCAGGATGCGCAGCGTGGTGGTCTTGCCGGCACCGTTGCGCCCGACCAGGCCGATGCGGTCCCCCGGCTGGATGCGCAGCGCGGAACCTTCGAAGGCCAGCAGCGTGCGCGCTCCGGCGCGGACCTCCAGGTCCGTTGCGGTGATCACGCTGCTGCCTCCTTGGCTGTCAGTGCCGGGGCCGTGGGCACCGGTCTATTTGTCGTCTGTGAAGACCGCGGGTCGTTTCTCGGCGCGCGCGGCAACCGCCTCTTCGAAGTTGGCGGTGAGCAGTCGGATGAAGAGCTGACCCAGGCCTTCGGCCTGCATATGGCTCTCCAGACTACCGGCGTCCAGTCCACTCCAGAGAGTCCGCTTGGTCAATTCAATTCCCGGGCGGGAGAACGAGCCGATGCGCTCGGCCATGTCGAAGCAGGTTTGCAGGAGCTGATCGTCGGCCACGGTGCGTGACACCAGACCGATCCGCTCGGCCTCCTGGGAGTCGATGTCCCGGCCCGTGAGCATCACCTCGAACGCCCGCGACGTGCCGATGGCCCTCGGCAGCAGGTACGACAGGCCCAATTCGCTGGCCGTCAGACCGTTGTTGATACCCGCCGCACGGAAGTAGGCGCCCTCGGCGGCGATGCGGATGTCGCACGCCAGCGCCAGGCACAGGCCACCACCGATGGCGGCGCCGTTGACCGCGGCGATCACCGGTTGGTGCAGCTTGCGCAGGGCGAGGATGACGTCGTCGAGCACTTCCATGGAGCGCAGCGCGAACGTCGGGCGGGTGAGCCCGGCCACGTGCGGCACCGAGCCGGCCGACTTGTGATCGGCACCCGACGAGAATCCCCGCCCGGCGCCGGTGAGGACGACCGCCCGGACGTCGTTGTCGTGGCTGACCTCGTCGAGCGCCGTCTTCAGCGGAACCATGACGTCGAAGGCCATGGAGTTCATCCGCTCCGGGCGGTTGAGGGTGACCAGTGCGACGCCGGGGCGCGGACGGTCGACGAGTACCAGTGGGGTCTGTTCGCTCACGCCCTGCACGCTAGCGGGTGCGCAATGTCACACCCGCCGGCAGTGCAGATTGCTCAGATATCGGTGGTCGCGCTGTCGTTGGTCATCGCTGCGTCGACGTCGAACTGCTTGATCTGGCTGATGACCTCGTCGAGTTGGTTCGCCGCGAGCATGCCCGAGTGCCGGAAGACCAGCTGCCCCTTCTTGAATGCCATGAGGGTCGGGATGGCCTGGATCTCGGCCGCGGAGGCCAGACCCTGTTCGGCCTCGGTGTCGACCTTGGCGTGGAAGACGTCGGGGTGCTTCTCAGACGATGCGGTGAACGTCGGAGCGAATGCCCGGCACGGCCCGCACCATGACGCCCAGAAGTCCACCAGCACGATGTCGTTGTCGCTGATGATGCCGTTGAATTCGGCGGCGGTGATGTCCTTGGTGCTCACGCTTCTCCCAACGTTGCGGTATACCTGCTTGTTCCCAGTATCTGGTCAGCTCAATCGTGCCAGCGCACTGGCCGCGTCGTAGCCATTGAACCCGTCCAAGGTGCCGGTGCGCAGGCGGTTGACCCAACCGGGGTCCGCGAGCAGTGCCCGGCCGATCGCGATCATGTCGAACTCGCCCGCGTCGAACTGTTCCACCAACTGGTCCACCGGTCCCGGCTCGATGACCTGGCCGGGCTTCTCGGACCGGAATGCGGTCTGCAGGCCCACCGAACCGACCGCGATGACGGGCGTCCCGGTGACCTTCTTGGTCCAGCCGGCCAGCGTGAGCGCCGGGTCGGCGGCGGGGAACGCCGGCACGTAGTGCCGGCGGGTCGAGGGATGCAGCGCGTCGACCCCGGCATCGACCAGGGGTGCGAGCAGTTCCTGCAGCTGCATCGGGTCGTCGACCAACGTCGCGTTGTAGTCCGTGCCCTTCCACTGCGAGAACCGGTAGATGATCGGGTAGTCGGGGCCGACCGCGGCACGCACCGCCGCGACCACCTCGGCCGGGAAGCGGGTGCGGTTCAGGACCGAGCCGCCGTATTCGTCGGTACGCAGATTCGTTCGGGTCCAGAGGAATTGGTCCAGCAGATAGCCGTGCGCGCCGTGCAGTTCGACTGCGTCGAAGCCAACCTCCTTGGCGTTACGAGCCGCCTCGGCGTACCACTGCGCGACGGCGGGCAGCTCGTCGGCCGCCAGCGCCCGGCCGATCTGCTCGCCTAGACCGTTGACGCCCGACGGGCTGACCGGGGCAACCCCGTCGCGGTCGCCACGCTCGGCGCCCTGGTGCCACAACTGGGCGGCGATGGTCGCGCCGTGGCGGTGCACCGCGCTCGTGACGTTGCGCCAGCCGTCGAGCGCTGCGGCACCGACAAGGGTCGGGATGTCCTGCGAGCCGGCCGCCGACGGGTCACCCAGCCGCACGCCTTCGGTGATGATCAGGCCGACGCCGCCGGCAGCCCGACGGGCGTAGTACTCCGCCACGTCGGGCCCAGGGACACCTCCAGGCGACGCCTGCCGGGTCATGGGAGCCATTGCGAACCGGTTGGGGACGGTCAGGTTCCGCAGGGCCAGTGGGGCGAAGAGTCCAGATGCATCGACGGTCATGAGCCTATGCAACACCGTGACGCCTCAACCGATTCCGCCGGGCTGCCGGCGAGTTATCGCTGTCACGCGGTCGACGGCAGCTCCGGCGCGCGGCGTGCTTCGAACCGCCAGATCGCCTGGTGCAGCGCATCGGCGTGCCAGCCTGCCGCGTCCGCCACCGCGACGAGGAGCCCCGCCGTGTCGATCGGGCCGTCGTCACCAATCTCGCGCGCGACGTATCCCGCGACCGTCGGATCAGCTCCGGGCAGTTCCGCCAGCATCAGCAGGAAGCGCCAAGTGAAGCCCGACCGCTGCCCGGGCACCGCGCACCACGCCCGCTTGGCCTCCTTCGCCAGCTCGGGGTCCGCGGCAACCACCCGCAGGTCCTCGGTGGTGGTGATCCCCAGCGCGACAAAGGCTTGCGCCACCTCGGTCAGCGCCACCGATCGCAGCGGTGCGTCCTTCCTCGTGGACGTCGGTCGCCGATTACCGATCTGGGCGGCCCACCGCTGCGGGCCACCCAATGCCTCGACATTCGCGAGCAGCTCGGGTGCGCCGTCGGTATCGGCGTCACCGCCTTGCCCGGCCCGGTAGCTGCGGTACCGCTCGACGATCTTGTCGACGGTGAGGTGCCGGGCGCCGGTGACGTAGATGGCGTCAATGATGCAGAGCGCCAGCGAATCTGGATAAGCGTTCGGATATCCGAACTTCGAGGGCCAGCCGGCCGGGTCGCCGAGATCGCGTTCGCACGCGGCCCGCAGTCGTTCGATGTCAGCGTTCATCGTGTTGCCTTCCTGTCGCAGCGGACCGAAGTGGTCCTGTTGCGCTGGAAGCTAGAGAAGGCGACCGACAAGAATGCCGCGAAGAGGCCTCAGAATTGAAAGTTATCCACAGGCGGGAAAACCGCGAACTAGACGGTGAAGCCCAGCGCCCGCAGCTGCTCGCGACCGTCGTCGGTGATCTTGTCCGGGCCCCACGGCGGGTTCCACACCCAGTTCAGCTTGAGGTCGCTGACCAGGCCCGCGCCCACGAGGGCCGTCCGCGACTGGTCCTCGATCACGTCGGTCAACGGGCAGGCCGCCGACGTCAGTGTCATGTCGAGTTTCACCACGGTGCCTTCGTCGCCTTCTTCGAGGGTCATGCCGTAGACGAGCCCCAAGTCGACGACGTTGATGCCGAGCTCGGGGTCGACGACGTCGCGCATGGCCTCCTCGACGGCGTCGAGCAGTTCGGGATCGTCGACCACGTTGGGTGCAGTGGTGCCTTCTGGTGTGGCGTCGGTCATCGCTTGTCCTCCACGGTGATGCCGGCCGATGCCAGCGCAGTGTCTTTGGCACTCGCCTCGGCGAGCGCGGCCTTGAACGCGGTCCAGCCCAGTAGCGCGCACTTCACGCGCGCCGGGTACTTGGCGACACCGGCGAACGCGATGCCGTCACCCAGCACATCCTCATCCCCCTCAACGTTGCCGCGGGAGGAAATCATCTCGGTGAACGCACCGACGGTTTTGAGTGCCTCATCGATGCTCTGGCCGATCACCTGATCGGTCAGCACCGATGTCGACGCCTGGCTGATCGAGCAGCCCTGGCCGTCATACGAGATGTCGGCGATGGTCTCGCCGTCGTCGGACAGCGTCACCCGCAGCGTCACCTCGTCACCACAGGTCGGGTTGACGTGGTGCACCTGCGCGCCGAACGGCTCGCGCAGCCCGCGGTGATGCGGGTGCTTGTAGTGGTCCAGGATCACTTCCTGGTACATCTGTTCCATTCTCATGCAAAGAACTCCACAGCGCGTTTGACTCCGGCCACCAATCGGTCGACCTCGCCGAGGGTGTTGTAGACCGCGAACGACGCCCGGGCCGTGGCGGCGATACCGAATCGCCGATGCAGCGGGGCCGCGCAGTGATGACCGACCCGGACCGCGATGCCTTCGTCGTCGAGGATCTGGCCGACGTCGTGGGCGTGCACTCCGTCCAGCACAAAACTCACGGGCGAACCGCGGTGCTCGGTGGTGGTCGGTCCGATAATCCGCACCTGCGGAATCTGGGCGAGTCCGTCGAGCGTGGCAGCCACCAACTCGGCTTCGTGTGCCTCGACGGCCGCCATCCCGATTGCGTCGAGATACCGTGCGGCAGCGGCCAGTCCGACGACCTGCGAGGTCATCGGGGTGCCGGCCTCGAACCGCTGCGGTGCCGGGGCGTAGGTCACCGACTCCATGGTGACGGTCTCGATCATCGATCCGCCGGTGAGGAACGGGGGCAACGCGTTCAGCAGCGCACGACGGCCGTACAGCACACCGATTCCGGTGGGTCCCAACATCTTGTGACCCGAGAACGCCGCGAAGTCGACGTCGAGAGCATGGAAGTCGATCGGCTGGTGCGGCACCGACTGGCAGGCGTCCAGCACGGTCAACGCGCCGACAGCCTTGGCCCGCGACACCAGTTCGGCGACCGGCGCGATGGCGCCGGTGACGTTCGAATGATGGGTGAAAGCAACGACTTTCACCCGATCATCGAGCTGCAGAGAATCCAGGTCGATGCGACCGTCATCGGTCACGCCGTACCAGCGCAGCTCGGCGCCGGTGCGGCGCGCCAGCTCCTGCCACGGAATCAGGTTGGCGTGATGCTCCAGCTCCGTGGTGACGATGACGTCCCCCGGCCCGACCACGCGGTCGAACCGGCTGTCCCCCACCGCATACGACACCAGGTTCAGCGCCTCGGTGGCGTTCTTGGTGAACACCAGCTCGTCATCGTCGGCACCGACGAACGCCGCGATGTCCACGCGCCCTTGTTCGTAGGCGTCGGTGGACTCCTCCATCAGCTGGTGCGCACCGCGGTGCACCGCGCCGTTGGAGGTGGTCAGGAACGCCCGCTCGGCGTCGAGGACTTGCAGCGGCTTCTGCGACGTGGCCCCGGAATCCAGGTACGCCAACGTGTTTCCGCCGCGCATGACCCGACTGAGGATCGGGAAGTCGGCCCTGATCCGCGTCAGGTCGAGATCAACCGACGCCGTCATGGTCAGGCCTCGGCAGCCGCGGTGGTGTAGCGCTCGTAGCCGTGCTCTTCGAGCTCGTCGGCCAGCTCCGGCCCACCGGACGTGACGATCCGGCCGTCGAAGAAGACGTGCACGAACTGCGGACGGATGTAGCGCAGGATGCGGGTGTAGTGCGTGATCAGCAGGACGCCGCCGTGCTCGGCCTCCGCGTACCGGTTGACACCCTCGGACACCACGCGCAGCGCGTCGACGTCCAGGCCCGAGTCGGTCTCGTCGAGGATGGCGATCTTCGGCTTCAGCAGGCCCAGCTGCAGGATCTCGTGGCGCTTCTTCTCACCACCGGAGAAACCTTCGTTGACGCTGCGCTCACCGAACGCCGGGTCGATGTCCAGCTCGGACATGGCGGTCTTGACCTCTTTGACCCAGTGGCGCAGCTTGGGGGCCTCGCCACGGACCGCGGTCGCCGCGGTGCGCAGGAAGTTCGACATCGAGACGCCGGGCACCTCGACCGGGTACTGCATGGCGAGGAAAAGCCCAGCACGGGCCCGTTCATCCACGCTCATCTCCAGCACGTCCTCGCCGTCGAGGGTGATGGACCCGGAGGTGACGGTGTACTTGGGGTGGCCGGCGATGGCGTACGACAACGTCGACTTGCCGGAACCGTTGGGGCCCATGACCGCGTGGGTCTCGCCCGACTTCACGGTCAGGTTGACACCCTTGAGGATCGGGACGTCGGCACCGTCGGGTGCGGTGACCGAGACGTGCAGGTCCTTGATTTCCAGTGTGGTCATGAGTTGTTGCGTCCTTCAGTCAGTTCAAGTTCGTGTTCGATGGCGGCGGTCAGGCGGTCACGGACTTCCGGCACGGCGATCTTCTGGATGATCTCGCCGAAGAAGCCCCGGACCACCAGGCGGCGAGCCTGGTCCTCGGGAATACCGCGGGCGCGGAGGTAGAACAGCTGCTCGTCGTCGAAACGTCCGGTGGCACTGGCGTGCCCGGCACCGGCGATCTCGCCGGTCTCGATCTCGAGGTTGGGCACCGAGTCGGCGCGGGCGCCGTCGGTAAGCACGAGGTTGCGGTTGACCTCGAAGGTGTCGGTGCCGGTGGCCGCGGCCCGGATCAGCACATCGCCGATCCACACCGTGTGGGCATCGGGCTTCTTCGAATCCGGATCCCCTTGCAGCGCACCCTTGTACAGCACGTTGGAGCGGCAGTTCGGCTGCGCGTGGTCAACCAGCAGGCGCGACTCGAAGTGCTGGCCGTCGTCGGCGAAGTACATGCCGAGCATCTCGGCGTCGCCGCCGGGCGCCAGGTAGCGGGTCCGGGAGGTCAGTCGCACCACGTCTCCGCCGAGGGTGACCGCGACGTGCCGCAGCACCGCGTCCTTGCCCAGCGACGCGTGGTGGGTGCTGACGTTCACCGCGTCGTCCGCCCAATCGGCGATCGACACGACAGTCAGCCGTGCCGAGTCACCGACGACGAATTCGATGTTGTCGGCGTAGGTTCCGCTGCCGGTCTGGTCGATGACCACGACGGCCTCACCGAGTTCGGCGACCCGCAGCTGCAGGTGGCCGTACGCAGTCTTGCCCTCGCCGGGGCCGGCGATGGTGATCTCGATCGGCTCGGCGACCTGAACGTCACGACCGACGGACACCACGGTCGCCTCGGTGAACGACGAATATGCCTGTGCGGCAACACGGTCCGCGGGCACCCCACCCTGGCCCAGCCGCTCGTCGTCGCGACCCACAGTCTCGACGGTGACGCCGTCACGCGCACCGACCTCGAGCCGCGCGCTACCGGTGGCGGTCGCGGATCCGTCGTGCAAGCCGTGCAGGCGCTTCAGCGGGGTGAACCGCCAGAGCTCGTCCCGGCCGCCCGGCACCTCAAACGCAGTCACGTCAAAGGACGTAAACAGCTCACCCTTGTTGGCGACGATGCCCTCCATCGCCTCAGTCAAATTCGAACTCACTATCCGACAGCGCCTTCCATCTGCAGCTCGATCAGCCGGTTCAGCTCGAGCGCGTATTCCATTGGCAGTTCCTTGGCGATGGGCTCGACGAAGCCGCGCACCACCATCGCCATGGCCTCGTCCTCGGTCAGTCCGCGGCTCATCAGATAGAACATCTGATCTTCGCTGACCTTCGACACCGTGGCCTCGTGGCCCATGGTGACGTCGTCCTCGCGGATGTCGACGTACGGGTAGGTGTCGCTGCGGCTGATCGAGTCAACCAGCAGCGCATCGCATTTCACACTGGAACGCGAACCGTGTGCACCCTTGTTCACCTGAACCAGGCCCCGGTAGGACGTCCGGCCACCGCCGCGGGCCACCGACTTGGACACGATGTTGCTCGACGTGTTGGGCGCCAGATGCAGCATCTTGGCGCCGGTGTCCTGATGCTGGCCCTCGCCGGCGAACGCCACCGAGAGCACCTCGCCCTTGGCATGCTCACCGGTCATCCACACCGCCGGATACTTCATCGTCACCTTGGAGCCGATGTTGCCGTCGATCCACTCCATGGTGGCGCCGGCCTCGGCACGGGCCCGTTTGGTGACCAGGTTATAGACGTTATTCGACCAGTTCTGAATGGTGGTGTACCGAACCCGCGCACCGGGCTTGACGATGATCTCAACGACGGCCGAGTGCAGCGAATCCGACTTGTAGATCGGTGCGGTACAGCCCTCGACGTAGTGCACGTAGGAGCCCTCGTCGGCGATGATCAGCGTCCGCTCGAACTGGCCCATGTTCTCGGTGTTGATCCGGAAGTAGGCCTGCAGCGGGATATCGACGTGTACGCCCGGCGGCACGTAGATGAACGAACCACCCGACCACACCGCGGTGTTCAGTGCGGAGAACTTGTTGTCCCCGGCCGGGATGACAGTGCCGAAGTACTTCTTGAAGATCTCCGGGTGCGCTTTCAGCGCTGAGTCCGTGTCGAGGAAGATGACGCCCAGTGCCTCGAGGTCCTCACGGATCGAGTGGTAGACCACCTCGGACTCGTACTGCGCGGCGACACCGGAGACCAGACGCTGCTTCTCCGCCTCGGGGATGCCGAGCCGGTCATAGGTGTTCTTGATATCGGCCGGCAGGTCGTCCCAGGTTGCGGCCTGCTTCTCGCTGGAGCGCACGAAGTACTTGATGTTGTCGAAGTGGATGCCCTCAAGGTTGGAGCCCCAATTCGGCATCGGCTTCTTGTCGAACGTGCGCAGCGCCTTCAGGCGCATTTCGAGCATCCACTCGGGCTCGCTCTTCTTCGCCGAGATATCCCGCACCACGGCCTCGGACAGACCACGCTGAGCACTGGCCCCCGCAACATCGGAGTCCGACCAGCCATAGTCGTAATTTCCCAGGGAGGCAATAGTTTCCTCCTGGGTCAACTGTTCCGGGGTGGTCGTCATTGCGACACTCCTTCTTCTTGGGTCGCGGTGTGGATGGGTGTAGAAGCCGTTGAGACTGCGTGCTCCGGCGTGACCGGTACGTGCGTCGTACACGCGCAATCCCCGTTCACGATGGTGGCCAGGCGTTGGACGTGGGTACCGAGAACCTCGGCGAACGCTTCACGTTCGGCGTCGCACAGTTCGGGGAACTCCTCGGCGACGTGCGAGACCGGGCAGTGGTGCTGACAGATCTGCACCCCGCCGATGGGTCCGGTCACCGGAGTGGTCGTGGTGGCGTAGCCGGCCTGGGTCAATGCCGCGGCCAACTGGTCCGCGGTATCGGCGATGTCCGGTGTCGTGGTGACGCCGGACAGGATCGAGTCGATACGACGACGGGCGAACGTCCGGATGGCGTCGTCACCACCGATCTCGCGCAGCTGGCGCATGGCGGCCGCGGCGAGGTCGTCGTAGGTGTGGCCGAGCTTGGCGCGTCCCGCGGCAGTCAGCCGGTACCGCTTCGCGGGCCGGCCGCGGCCGTTGTGCTGCCACGCTGCGGCAGCGCTGGATTCCGCGTCGCCGGCGTCGATCAGCGCATCGAGATGCCGCCGGACTCCGGCCGCGGAAATGCCGAGCTGCTCACCGATCTGGGTCGCGGTAACCGCGCCTTCCAGCAGCAATTGCACGATGGCCGACCGGGTGTGTCCGTCTGAGACGGCCGTCGCCGACGTCACCGCAGTCGCGGTGCCGACAGCTCCGAGCGCTTCGGACGGCAATTTCACAACACCATTGTGACGGAATTCGGAATGCGAATCTAGGAAGGTAACCCTTATCACCGCCGCCGCGGACTTGGGCGATCCAGAATTGGCCTACGGCTAATCTGCTCTGATGCCCGACCGCCTTCAGCATCTGAGCACGGCCGTCGCGCATTGGCACGCCGACGAACCGCCCGTCGCCTCCCCGCTCAACGCGTCCGAGGTCGCCTCGCTGCGCCGGACCCGGCGGTTCGGCGCCACCGGAACGGTACTGATGGCTATCGGCGCCCTCGGCGCCGGCGCACGGCCCGTCGTGCAGGACCCGACGTTCGGGGTGCGCCTGCTGAACCTGCCGTCCCGCATCCAGACCGTCTCGCTGACCATGACCACCACCGGTGCCGTCATGATGGCGCTGGCCTGGCTCATGCTGGGGCGCTACACGCTGGGCAAACGCCGCATGTCCCGCAGCCAGCTGGACCAGACGCTGATGCTGTGGGCCTTACCCCTGCTGATCGCGCCGCCGATGTACAGCAAGGACGTGTACTCCTACCTGGCGCAGAGTCAGATCGCCAGCATCGGCCTGGACCCATACCGCGTCGGCCCGGCCACCGGCCTCGGGCTCGGCCACGTCTTCACTTTGACGGTGCCGAGCCTGTGGAGGGAAACCCCGGCCCCCTACGGACCGCTGTTCTTATGGATCGGGCGCGGCATCTCCGAGCTGACGGGCGACAACATCGTCGCGGGAGTGCTCTCGCACCGGCTGGTCGTGCTGCTGGGCGTCGCGGCCACCGTGTGGGCAACGCCACGCCTGGCCCGTCGCTGCGGCGTCGGCGAGGTGAGCGCCCTGTGGCTAGGACCGTGTAATCCGCTGCTGTTCATGCACCTCATCGCCGGTATCCACAACGAGGCGCCGATGCTCGGGCTGATGCTGGCCGGCACCGAATTCGCCATGCGGGGCATCGATTCCGGCCGGCCCCTCATCCCCCGGCCGCTGAGCTGGCCACGGCACCGCGAGGACTGGGCCGCCTGGTGGCCGCTCGCGATGCTGTTCACCGGCACGGTGCTCATCGCCATGTCGTCACAGATCAAGCTGCCGTCGCTGCTGGCGCTGGGGTTCGTGGCCATGGCCCTCGCGCGCCGGCTCGGCGGGACGGTCAGGGCCTTCTTCCAGGCCTGTGTGCCGTTGGGTGTGGTCGCGCTGGCGGTCATGGCTCTCATCGGCTGGGCCAGCCGCCTCGGCTTCGGCTGGCTGTTCACCCTCGGCACCGCGAACGTGGTGCGGTCCTGGATGTCGCCGCCGACGCTGGTCGCGCTCGGCACCGGGCAGGTCGGCATCCTGCTGGGGCTGGGCGACCACACCACCGCGGTCCTCGGGCTGACCCGTGGGATCGGCGTCTTCGTCATCGGCGTGCTGGTGACCTGGCTGCTGCTGTCGGTGCTGCGCGGCCGACTGCATCCGCTCGGCGGCCTCGGTGTCGCCATGGGTGCGACGGTTCTGCTGTTCCCCGTCGTGCAGCCCTGGTACCTGCTCTGGGCGATCATCCCGCTGGCCTGCTGGGCCACTCGGCCGGGCTTCCGCGGCACCACCATCGTGGTGACGTTCGTCGTCGGCGTCTTCGGTCCGACGGCCAACGGCGACCGGTTCGCGCTCTTCCAGATTCTCGACGCCACCCTGGCCAGCACGGTCATCGTGCTGCTGCTGATCGCAGTGACCCGCAACTACCTGCCGTGGCGCGGATTGCCGGAAACCGATAACGGTGACGCCCCTGGTAGCGCCTCTGCCAGGCCCGACGCTTACGCTGAGTCCCCGTGAGTTCTTCAGAGACGCCCGTATTGCTGCGCGGCGTCAGCAAGCGCTACGGCGATATCCAGGCCGTGAACAACCTGGACCTCGAGGTGCACCGCGCCGAGGTACTGGCCCTGCTCGGACCCAACGGGGCCGGCAAGACCACCACCGTCGAAATGTGCGAAGGCTTCAACAAGCCCGACTCGGGCAGCATCTCCATCCTGGGCCTGGACCCGACGGCCGACAACGCCAAGCTGCGCGCACGCATCGGCGTGATGCTGCAGGGCGGCGGCGGCTATCCCGCCGCCAAGGCCGGCGAGATGCTCAATCTGGTGGCGGCGTACTCGGCCAACCCGCTGGATCCCCAATGGCTGATGGACACCCTCGGCCTCACCGAAGCCGCGCGCACCACCTATCGCAGGCTATCCGGCGGCCAGCAGCAGCGCCTGGCGCTGGCGTGCGCCATCGTGGGACGTCCCGAGCTCGTGTTCCTCGACGAGCCCACCGCCGGGATGGACGCCCATGCCCGGATCGTGGTGTGGGAGTTGATCGAAGGCCTGCGCCGCGACGGAGTGACCGTCGTACTCACCACCCACCAGCTGACCGAGGCCGAGCAACTGGCCGACCGCATCGTGATCATCGACCACGGCGCTGCGGTGGCTGCCGGTACTCCCGCCGACCTGATGCGCGGCGGCGCCGAGAACCAGCTGCGCTTCTCCGCACCACCCAAACTGGACCTGTCACTGCTGGTCTCTGCCCTGCCCGAGGGCTACCGCGCCAGCGAAGCCGCCAGCGGCGAATACCTCGTGGAGGGGCACATCGATCCGCAGGTGCTGGCCACCGTCACCGCCTGGGCCGCCCGGCTGAACGTGCTGGCCACCGACATGCGCGTCGAGCAGCGCAGCCTCGAGGACGTGTTCCTCGACCTGACCGGACGGGAGCTGCGGTCATGAGTACCGAGCGAGTAGCGGAGGCGGATCGCGCATGAGCACCGAGACGAATCGCTTCGCGCCGGGGACGTTCACCCCGGAC
This sequence comes from Mycobacterium sp. FW102-FHT13B02, assembly GCF_058790275.1. Lineage (NCBI taxonomy): Bacteria > Bacillati > Actinomycetota > Actinomycetes > Mycobacteriales > Mycobacteriaceae > Mycobacterium > Mycobacterium sp. FW102-FHT13B02. The sequence goes on along the minus strand of NZ_JBYTCM010000011.1, from coordinate 31,912 downwards.
CCCAGGCCTGCGGCCGTCCCCGCGATGCTGGCGGCTCAGTACGGCCTCGAGCTCAAGCTGCTGCTGCGCAACGGCGAGCAGTTGCTGCTCACCATGTTCATCCCGATCACGCTGCTGGTCGGGCTCACGCTGCTGCCCCTGGGGTCACTCGGCGACCACCGTCCCGGGACGTTCACCCCGCCGATCATGGCGCTGGCGGTGATCTCGACGGCATTCACCGGCCAGGCCATCGCCGTCGCGTTCGACAGGCGCTACGGCGCGCTGAAACGCCTTGGTGCCACCGCGCTGCCGGTCTGGGGCATCATCGCCGGCAAGTCGCTCGCCGTGGTCACCACGGTGTTTCTGCAGTCAATCCTGTTGGGCGGCATCGGCATTGCGCTGGGCTGGCGGCCGATCCCACTGAGCCTGCTGTTCGGTGCCGTGATCATCGCGCTCGGCACCGCGTCGTTCGCCGCGCTGGGCCTACTCCTCGGCGGGACGCTGAAGGCCGAGATCGTGCTGGCCCTGGCGAACCTGTTGTGGTTCATCCTGGCCGGCCTCGGCGCGCTGACCATCGAGCATCGTGTGGTCCCCGAGGCCCTGCGCTGGGTGGCCCGCCTGACCCCGTCCGGGGCGCTGACCGAAGCCCTGACGCAGGCCATGACGCTGTCGGTGGACTGGTTCGGCATCGCGGTGCTGGCCGCCTGGGGCGGGCTCGCCGGGCTGGCGGCGATGCGCTGGTTCCGCTTCAGCTGACGGCCCCTACTACGGCACGTAGTTAGCGCTGTTCTACGATCAGGCCGTGCTTGACAAGCTGCCCATCCCCTCGCTTCGGGTCCAGCGGCTCATCGCATTCCTGGTCATCCTGACCCAGGGCGGCATCTCCGTCACCGGGGCCATCGTCCGCGTCACGGCGTCCGGACTGGGTTGCCCGACGTGGCCACAGTGCTTCCCCGGCAGCTTCGTGCCGGTGCCGCACGCCGAAGTACCCGTGGTGCACCAGGCCGTCGAATTCACCAACCGGATGTTCACGTTCGGTGTCGTGCTGACGGCCGCGCTGGCGGTCCTCGCCGTCATCCGAGCCGGCCGCCGCCGCGAAGTCCAGGTCTACGCGTGGCTGATGCCGGCCTCGACCGTGGTCCAGGCCGTCATCGGGGGCATCACGGTCCGCACCGGACTGCTGTGGTGGACGGTCGCCATTCACCTGCTGGTGTCCATGGTGATGGTCTGGTTGGCGGTACTGCTCTACGTCAAGATCGGCGAACCCGACTCTGGTACCGATGAACTCGTCGTACCCAGGCCGCTGCGCTGGTTCACCGCCCTGACGGCGACCACCCTGTCGGCCGTGCTGGTAACCGGGACACTGGTGACGGGAGCTGGGCCGCATGCCGGCGACAAGAGCGCCCAGCAGCCGGTCAAGCGCCTGCAATTCGAGATCACCGATCTGGTGCACTTGCATTCGTCGCTCCTGGTGGCTTATCTGAGCTTCGTGGTCGGGCTGGCTTTCGCCCTGTTCGCGGTGCGCGCACCCAAGCCGGTGCTGGTGCGGCTCGGGGTCCTCGCCGCACTGGTGTGCGCTCAAGGCGCGGTCGGCGCGGTCCAGTTCTACACCGGGGTTCCCGCGGTGCTGGTCGCCATCCACGTGGCCGGCGCAGCCGCCTGCACGGCGGCCACCGCGGCGCTGTGGGCGTCGATGCGACAACGGGTGCGGCCGGCGGATGAGAGCGCGGCCGTCCCCGCTCACTGACTGTTGCACCAGCGCACGCGCACCGCAATTGGTCTGTGATAGTTGTGATTAATTCACAACAGTGCTCTAGGCTCTCCCCATGGCACCCGGCATGAACGCCCAGGCCCGGCGTGCGGCGATCGCCGCACGAATTCACGCCGACCGGGAAGTCGACTTTTCCACCCTCGCCGACGAGTTCGATGTCTCGGCCATGACGATTCGTCGCGATATCGAGCGACTCGAGGATCAGGGCATTGCACGGCGGGTCCTCGGCGGCGCCATCGCGTTCGGCGGTAAGTCGACCGAACCGTCGTTCGCCGCGCGAGCCGCCGATTCCGCCGATGAGAAGCTGCACATCGCCCGCGCGGTTGCCGATCTGCTGACCCCGCGGGAAACCGTGATCCTGGACAGTGGCAGCACGGTGCTGGCCGTTGCCCGTGCCATCAGGGGCCGCGATCTGGGACTCACCGTGATCACCCCGAGTGTGCTGGTCGCCGTCGAACTCGCCGACGAGCCCGATACCACCGTCCTGCTCACCGGAGGGAAAGTCCGCCCTGGCGAGCTGAGCTTGATCGGCGCCGAGGCTGAGGACTTTTACCTGCGCTACAACTGCGACACCTACGTCATGGGCATCGCCGGGGTGGACGGCAAACGTGGCGCCTCGGAGTACCACCGCGAGGAAGGCAACGTGAAGCAGGCCGCCATGCGGTCCGCGGACCGGGTGATCGTGGCCGCCGACGCCACCAAGCTCGGTCGGGTTCAGCTGATCAATGTCGCGCCGGTGTCAGCGATTTCAATCCTGGTGACCGACGGGCCGCCGACGCATCCCACGGTCGAGGCCCTGCAGTCGGCCGGCGTTTCGGTGGTCTGTGTCAACGCGGAACGGTCAGCGCCAGAACGCTGACAACACCGTGTCGCAGCCCGCCGGCCGCGCCACCCGGACCCCGGCCTCCTCGGCGATCAGCGCGCCTGCCGCCCAGTCGTGCACCGCGAGGTCGTCCTCGACGAACGCGTCGAGGCTGCCCTGTGCCACCAGACACAAATCGATGGCTGCCGCACCGAAGCGACGCATATCGGTGTAGTCGGTCATCAGGGCACCGAGTTCGCGCACCTGGCGCCGGCGATGCGATGGATCGTAGGACAGGCCGGTACCGATCAGTCGCGCCGACGACTGCACCATGGCCAGCGGCAGAGGTTGCCCACCCGATCCCGAATCAACCAGTGCACCAAGGTTTTTCGCAGCACTCCAGAGGATTCCCAGAGCCGGCGCGCACACCGCGCCGGCGAGCCAGCGCCCGTCGACCGCCGACCGTGCCGCCACCGACGTGGCGAAGTATGGGATGCGGCGGGTGTAGTTGGTGGTGCCGTCGAGTGGGTCGACGACCCACTGCACCGACCCGGCACCGACATGCTCGGCCAATTCCTCGCCGAGCACCCCGTCGTCGGGCCGCGCGTCGAGCAACAGGGCGCGAACCGCTTCTTCGGCTGTGCGGTCGACGGTGGTCACCACATCGCCGGCAGCGCTCTTGGTGCGAACCTCTACCGGCTCGCCCCACTGCCGTAGACATACCGCGGCACCCCTCCGAGCGGCTTCGATCGCCAGCACACGCAGCTGTTCACTCATAGCGTCTGGCGGAATTCCTTGACCGCCGTCATCAATTCGCTGACCCGGGAGGTCACCGCGCGGTTTTCGAAGACGCCATCCTCCTTGAAGTACGTACCCACGACGGCCCCGTCGGCGATCGACAACTGGTCGGCGGCGTTGTGGGCGCGCACGCCGGTGTTGACGAACACCGGCACCGCGCCGGCGTTGTTCTTGACCACCTGAAGTGCCTGGGTATCTGTCGACGCCCCCGCGGTCAGGCCGGAGACGCAGATGGCGTCGGGCTTGGTGGCGAACACCGTCGTGGCGGTGACTGAAGCCAAATCCCGGTCGGCGAGATAGACCGCCGACTCGGGGACGATGTTGAACAGCAGCTTGACCCCGTCGCCGCCGATGCGATGACGGTGCCGCGCAACCTCACCCACATTGGTGTTCCACAGGCCGAAGTCGCTGGCGTACACACCGGTGAAGATCTCCCGGACCCACTGCGCACCGGTGGCCACGGCCAGATCGATGGAAGCCCGTCCATCCCACAGCACGTTCACGCCGTAGGGCACCGAGAAGTCGGGCAGCAGTTCGCCGATGATGCGGGCCATGGCAATGGCGGTGATCGGCTCGGTCTTGGTCAGGTAGGGCAGGCTGAACTCATTGGAAATCATCACGCCGTCGACTCCACCCTCCTGCAGCGCGGCGAGCTCGCCACGGGCCCGATCCACAACCGCACGGATGCCCGCAGCCGAATCGAATCCGGGATCACCCGGTAATGCCGACAGGTGCAGCATCGCGATCACGGGCTTTCGCACGGCGAATACCTCGTCGAGCCAGTTGGTCATGGGGCGCCTCTCTCACTTCGGTCATCGGAGTAGGTGATCGATATCCGTTACTGAATCACATTGAACGTACTTCTTTACGTGATTTTACGTGACTATTACACAAATCATGTGAGAATCTAACAGCATCAGCTACGGTAAGTTCGCTCCTCCGCACTGAGCAGCAGTCACCCAAAAGAAGGGACGGCATGCCGGAGTTCACCATCGGCATCGACATCGGCACCACCGGTACCAAAACCGTGCTCGTCGATATCCACCGAGCGCGCATCGTCGCCCAGGCCACCGGCGAGGCCCGACTGTTTTCCGGCGGTACCGGGCAGGCCGAAGCCGACCCGGCTCAGTGGCTACGCAATGTGCACGACGGCATCCGGACCGTGTTGGCCGAGTCGGGCGTCAGTCCCGACTGGATCAGCGCACTGTCGACCACCGGCATGGTCCCGGCCGTCGTACCGGTCGACCGCACCGGCGCCCCGGTGCGGCGCGCGATGCTCCAGAACGACGCTCGCGCGGCCGCTGAGATCGCCGAACTCAAAGATGCCCTCGACGGCGAAGCGGTGCTGCGCGCCACGGGGTCAGCGGTCACCCAGCAGTCCGTGGGTCCGACTGCGCTGTGGCTGCAACGCAACGAGCCCGAAACCTGGCGCGCCACAAATCATTTGGTCGGCTCCTACGACTGGGTGCTGATGGCCCTCGGCGCCCCCGCGCACGTCGAGCTCAACTGGGCGATCGAATCCGGGCTGGGCACCGTCGACGGCCACCGCTTCGAGCCGATGTATGCCGCCGCCGGTCTGCCTTCCGACCTGGTGCCACCTGTGCTGTCCCCCGGTACCCAGGCCGGCGAGTTGAGCGCCGCGGCAGCGACGGCGACCGGCCTGCCTACCGGCCTGCCTCTGATCGTCGGAGGTGCCGACCACGTGCTGTCGGCCTACGCCGCTGGGATCAACGACGAGGGCGACTGGCTGGTGAAGCTCGGCGGTGCCGGGGACATTCTGGCCGCCGCCGCGCACCCCGTGATCGATGCCCGGCTCTATCTCGACGCCCACCCGGTACCCGGCCGCTGGCTGCCCAACGGCTGTATGGCAACCAGTGGCAGTCTGATCCGCTGGTTCCAGACCTTGTCCGGCGGTATCGACCTGCTGACCCTCGACGACGAGGCCAGCGGCCGAAACCCAGGCGAAATCCTTTGTCTGCCCTATTTTCTCGGCGAGAAGAGCCCGTTACACGACCCGGATCTGCGTGGCGCTTTCGTCGGACTCGATCTCGCCCACAATCGCGCGGACATGTATCGCTCGGTACTCGAGGCGATCGCCTACGGCTTCAAGCACCACACCGAAATCTTCGCCGCCATCGGTATCCCGCTGCATCGCGCTCTGGTCACCAACGGCGGCAGCCGGTCGGTGCTGTGGAAGCAGATCCTCGCCGACGTACTGGACACCCCGCTCTCCCCGGTCATCGGCCACCCCGGCGCATCGCTCGGTGCGGCGATCATCGCCGCCGTCGGGACCGGCCTACTCGAGAGTTGGGACAGCACCGCGGCATTCCAGACCGTAGGTGACGCCGTCGAGCCCAACCCACAGCACGTCGACCGGTACGCCGAGGCGTATGCCCAGTGGCGCGAGCTCGGCGACGTTCTCACTCCCGTTTCCCACCGCATCGCCCGAAAGGCCCGGTAATGACCAGCGCTGACAGCTCAGAGAACACAGCCACCGCCCACACCGTCGTCGTCACCGGCGCCGGTTCGGGCATCGGGCGGGCTATCGCCACCACGCTGGCTGCCCGGGGCTGGCGTGTGGTGGTCACCGACGTCGACGAGGCCGCGGCTGTGGAGACCTGTCGAGGCCTGTCCGGCTCCGGGCACGAAGCCGCCCGGCTCGACGTTACCGATGCCGCTGCCGCGACCCGGCTCGCCGACGACGTCGCCGACCGGCTCGGGTTGCACGCATGGATCAGCAATGCCGGCACCTCGGCCATGGCCAGCTTCGTGGACGTCTCTGCCGAACAGCTCAACCGCAGCCTCGACATCAACCTCAAGGGCGTGTTCCTGTGCGGACAGGCCGCGGCCCGCGCGATGATCCGCACCGGGGTGCGCGGCACGATCATCAACACCGCATCGATGGCGGCCAAACAGGGCCGGGTGCCGTTCCTGTCGGACTACGTGGCATCCAAATTCGGCGTGTTGGGGCTCACCCAGGCCATGGCGTATGAGCTTGCCGCCCATGGCATCACGGTCAACAGCGTGTGCCCGGGTTTCGTCGCGACTCCCATGCAGTCCCGGGAACTGGAATGGGAAGCCGCCCTCAGCGGCTCCACGCCCGACGGCGTGCGTCAGTCCTGGATCGATGCCACCCCGCTGGGACGGCTGCAGACCCCCGACGACGTCGCCCGCGCGGTGGCGTTCCTGACCTCCGAGGACGCCCGGTTCATCACCGGGGAAGCACTGTCCGTCAACGGCGGTGCGTACATGGATTGAGCCGAACCGGTACCAGTGAACACCTCGATCCACCCACTCGGACAAGGGAAGTGAGAACGCATGAAAATTCCGATGTTCCGCAGTACCGGCCGCGCCGCATCCAGGGCGACGCGGTGGTTGCCCGCGATCATCGCCACGGCCGGTCTGACCCTCGCAGGTTGCGCCGGCAGCGGCGATTCCGGCGGGCAGAATGCCTCCGCGATCGGCAATGTGCCGACCGATACCAGCGCCACCGTCCGGATGCTGATGGAGAACGTGCCTGACACCGATGCCGTGAAAAGGCTTGTCGGACAGTTCAATCAGAAGTACCCCAAGATCAAGGTCCAGATCGAGACCATGACCTACGATCAGATGCGCGACCGCCTGGTGTCCTCGTTCCAGGCCGCCCAGCCGGCCTATGACCTGATCGTGGTCGACAACCCCTGGATGGACGATTTCGCCGCGGCCGGATTCCTGGCCCCGCTGAACGGACGGATCGCCGCGACCACCGGCTATCAGCCCGACGACTTCTTTCCGTCGCTGACCGCGATCACCAATGTCGGGGGTACCACGTACGGAGTTCCGTTCTACAACTACGCACTCGGGTACATCTACAACAGCGTGGACCTCAAGTCGGCCGGGTTGACCGTCCCGAACGACCTGTCCGCCCTGGTATCGACGTCACAGAAGCTCAAGACCACCGACCGGGCCGGCATCGCCATGCAGCCACAGCGCGGCTACAAGATCTTCGAGGAGTGGGCCAACTGGCTGTTCGCCGCCGGCGGGTCGATCTATGGTGCGGACGGCAAGCCCACCCTGAACACCGAGCAGGCGGCCCGGGCACTCAACGCCTACATCGAGACCTACCGCACCGCGGCCCCGGCCAACAGCCTGTCCTGGGGCTTCGACGAGGCGTTCCGTTCGGTCTCCAGCGGCAAGGCCGCCTCGATGGTCGCGTACAACTGGAACCTGCCCGCCCTCAATGACCCCGCCGGAGCTTCCGGGCCGCGCGCGGGCCAGTACGCCCTTGCCCCCATCCCCGGCGGTAAATCGGCTCTGGGAATGTGGAGTTGGGCCATCCCGGCCAACTCAGGTGCGCCCGACGCGGCATGGGCTTTCGCCTCGTGGGTGACCTCACCCGAGATCGACGCCCTGCGCGTCGCCGACGGTGGCGCCGTGATCCGCAAGAGCTCGCTGACCAACCCCAAGGTGCTCGGCGACAAGTACGGTGCCGACTACTACAAGACCGTCGGGGAGATCCTTGCCAACGCCTCACCACTGAGCAAAGGCAAGGGCGGCGAGGAGATGATCCAGGCGGTCGGCACCGAGCTCAACGACGCCGTCGCGGGCAACAAGAGCGTCGCCGACGCGCTGCGTGACGCGCAGGCTGCCGCGGAGCGAGTCCAGAAGTGATGGTCGGGAGTCCGGCGGCCACGACGACGGGGCCGTCCACATGAAGTTCAGGTACGGCATGCTCATGCCGCTACTGGCCCTGTTCGCGGTGGCCGTCGGATTCCCGCTGTGTTACGCGGTTTATCTGTCGCTGACGGACTACAAGCTGACCGACCGTAAACAGCCCGGCTTTGTCGGCGTGGCGAATTTCACCCACGCGCTGACGGATTCGGCGTTCTGGGAGGCATTCGCCACGACCGCGCTCTACGTGGTCATCGCGGTGACTGCCGAGCTGGTGATCGGTTTCGCCTTGGCGCTCGCACTGCACCAGCAGCGTTGGGGCAAGGATCTGTCCCGGGCCATCGTGCTCGCGCCCATGTTCGTCACCCCGATAGCCGTCGGATTGATCTTCCGGTTCCTGCTCAACGACCAGATCGGCGCCATCCCCGCGCTGCTGCACGCCGTCGGAGCCGACTACGACTTCTTCGGCAGCGGACGGGCGTTGTTCACCCTGGCCTTCATCGATGTCTGGCAGTGGACACCGTTCATGGTGCTGCTGATCCTGGCCGGTCTGGAGTCGATGCCCAAGCAGCCTTTGGAAGCTGCCCGGGTCGACGGAGCGGGCCCCGTATACCGGCTGCGCCGCGTCCTGATACCGATGCTCGCACCGGTGCTGACCGTGGCGGTGCTACTCCGCGGACTCGATGCGCTGCGGGTGTTCGAGTACGTCTATGCGACGACCCGCGGCGGCCCGGGCACGCAAACCCAGACCCTGCAGTACTACATGTATCTCGAAGGCATCCAGTTCTTCCGGCTCGCGCAGGCCAGTGCCATGGCCTTCATCGTGTTGGCCGTGGTCCTGCTGGTGATCGTGGTCGCGTTCCGCACCATGGAACGCAACCGGACGGCCGAAAGGAACACCGTCTGATGGCCCGACTCCGATGGCTGGAGATCCTCCGAATCTCCGTGCTGACCGCGGCATTCGTGTTTGTCTTGTGCCCCATCGCCTGGGTGGCACTCGCCAGCTTCAAGACGCCGGATCAGATGGCCGACCCGTTCCTGATCGCGTTCTCCCCGAGCCTGACCAACTGGCGCGCCGTGCTGGACTCGGGGGTGTTCGCCGCCGCGGGCCGCAGCGCGCTGGTCGGCATCGTGACGGTGTCGATCAGCCTGGTGGTCGGCAGCATGGGTGCCTACGTCATCGCCAAGTACCGCGCGGGCGGTTCGCTGACCCGGTTCGGCATGCTGGCCGCGCAGGTCGTCCCGCCCGCGGTCATGGTCTTTCCGTTCCTGACCATGGCGCACGCGCTGCGGTTGACCGACACCCTGACGCCGGTCATCTTCGCGCACCTGTCTTTCGTTCTGCCCCTGGTCACCTGGTTCCTGATCGGCTTCTTCGAGGCAGTACCCGCCTCCCTGGAAGAGCAGGCCCGCGTCGACGGCTTCACCCGGTGGCAGGCCTTCCGGCTGGTGGTGCTGCCGCAGGTGTACCCGGGTATCGGGGCGGCCGGCATCTTCGGCTTCACCCTGTCCTGGAACGACCTGTTCTACGGGCTGATCCTGGCCCCGGGCAACTCGGCGATCCTGCCGGTGGCAATCGCCAACTTCAACACGTTCCGCGGTGTGCAGATCGGCACCATGAGCGCCGCCATCATGATCGCCATCGTGCCGGTCGTGGTGGCGAGTTTCTTCATCCAGCGACGCCTGGTCCAAGGGATCAGCGGCGGCGCCGTCAAGTACTAGACAAGGATTCGGATATGGCATCGGTTACGTTCTCCAAGGTCGGAAAGTCCTACGGGACAACGACTGTGGTGTCCGACCTCGACCTGGAGTTGGCCGACGGAAGCCTCACCGTGCTGGTCGGCCCGTCCGGATGCGGTAAGACCACGTCGCTGCGGATGCTGGCCGGGCTGGAAGACATCACCTCCGGCAGCATCCACATCGGCGACCGCGATGTGACCAGGCTGGAGCCGAAGGAGCGCGATGTCGCCATGGTGTTCCAGAATTACGCCCTGTACCCACACCTGACGGTCCGCGAGAACATCGCCTTTCCTTTGCGCGCCAAGCGGATTCCCCGCGCCGAGGCGTTGAAGCGAGCCGACGAGATCGCCGAGTCGCTGGGACTGGGCAAGTTGGTCGAGCGCAAACCCAAGGAGCTGTCCGGCGGCCAACAGCAGCGGGTTGCGATCGGGCGGGCCATCATCCGTGAACCCGCGGTGTTCCTGTTCGACGAGCCTTTGAGCAACCTTGACGCCAAGCTGCGGGTGGAAACCCGCACCGAACTGTTGCGGCTGCAACGCAAGCTGGGCATCACCGCGCTGTACGTGACCCACGACCAGGAAGAAGCGATGACGCTGTCGGACCGCATCGTCGTCATGCGCGACGGGCACATCGCCCAAGCCGGTCCTCCTGAGGAGGTCTACCGCCGGCCGGCCGATACCTTCGTCGCCACCTTCGTCGGCAGCCCCAAGATGAACCTGATCGACGGCGCGGTGCGCGGCGGCGAGCTACGCACCATGTCAGGCGTGCGTATCGAGGTCGGCGGCCCGGACACCGGCACCGTGACGATCGGGGTGCGCCCGGACGACGTCATCCTCACCCCGGAATCGGGCAGTGCCGATCTGGCGTCGGTGGAACTCGTGGAGTTACTGGGCCCGCGCGCCATCGTCACGGTGCGCGCCGGCGATATGCAGCTCACCGGTGTGGTGGAAGCCGCATCATTGACCGACATCACCCCGGGCGCGTCAGTTCGGCTCTCAGCCCGCGAAGTGCACCGCTTCGATTCGGCCAGCGGCAAGCGGATCGAGGACTGACATCCCCGACGACACTCAGGATCAGAAGCTCCGGCCCGACAGCGGACCGAGGCCGAGCCGCTCCAGAGCCGACTCGACACCCAGCGCGAATTTCCGTTGCGCCAGAGCACGTGCCGGCGCGGCCAGCTGCCGCCAACCCAGTGACGGTTCGACCAATTCCAATTCCAGCAGACGCGGGTCGCGGCGGTCACCGATGACGTCGACGCGCGCGTACAGGAACTCCGTCGCCTCGATGCCGAGGTGGGCGGCCGCCGCGGCCAGGGTCGCGTAGCCGACGTCCCACAATTCGAAGTCCGGGTCGGCCGGCTGCAGTTGTTCCTCGGCGTAGGTGCCGGACTCGTGCAACGCCACGCTGCCGCCCGGCGGCGGCAACATCGGCCCTTTGCGGAAGGCGTGCGACTGCTTGCCGGCCAGGAACACCAGCGCCGTCTCCCCCGCCTCGATGCGCTCGTCGTACGGCTGAATCAGCACCGTGCGCCCGTTGGCCTGTAGCGCGGCAGCATGCTCGGCAGCCGCCGCGGCATCGGCGAATCGTTGCGCACCAACCGAACCCGCACCGATCGCAGGCTTGACCACCACCTCGCCGCCGGGCACCGACACCGGCTGGCCGGGAGCGAAGAATGCACTGGGCACCGTCGGCACCCCGGCCGCCGCCAAATCCGCCAGGTAGTGCTTGTCGCTGTTCCACGCGACCACCTCGGGCGCGTTCAGCAGATTGCGCACCTTCCTGGTCCATGCCAGGAACTCGTCGTGGCGCTCGGTGTGGTCCCACGTGGCCCGCAGGATCACGAGATCGGCCTGCAGCGTGGCCGGGTCATCCCAAGCCAGCCAGTGGGCATGCAAACCGCGGTCACGCAGCGCGCCGACCAATCCGTCGTCATCGCCGTCGCCTTCGACGAGAGCCTGACAACCTGCCAAAACGACACGGGGATGCCGGATATCGGGCCGAGCGAGTTTCACGTTGGAATGATAGGTGCCATGCATGCCATCGAAGTCGCCGAACTCGGCGGTCCGGAAGTCCTGTCATTGGTCGAACGTCCCGAGCCCACCCCAGGTCCGGGCGAGGTCCTCATCAAGGCTGAGGCCATCGGCGTCAATTTCATCGACACGTACTTCCGCTCCGGGCTGTATCCACGTCCGGTCCCGTACATCCCGGGGCAGGAAGTCTGCGGCACCATCACCGCGGTGGGCGACGACGTGGCGGCGCTGGCGGTCGGCGATCGCGTGGTCACCGCCGCGGCGGACGCCACCTACTCCGAATACTCTGTCGCGCCGGCCGATTACGTGGCCTACGTACCAGAGGGCGTCGACCCCGAGGTCGCCGCGGCGGCACTGCTCAAGGGCATGACGGCGCACTACCTGATCAGGTCCACCTATCCGGTGCAGCAGGGCGACACCGTGCTGCTGCACGCCGGTGCCGGGGGCGTCGGGCTGATCCTGACGCAGTGGGCCACCAGCATGGCCGTCCGGGTCATCACCACGGTCTCCAACCAGGACAAGGCCGAGTTGTCGCGTCAGGCCGGCGCTGTCGAGGTGCTGGACTACCCGGACGACCCCGCCGAGTTCGGCGCCAAGATCCGCGAGCTCACGGGCGGCAACGGCGTCGCCGCGGTGTACGACGGGGTTGGCGCATCCACGTTCGAAGCCAGCCTGGCCAGCCTCGCGGTACGCGGCACCCTCGCATTGTTCGGCGCCTCCAGCGGGCCCGTGCCGCCGTTCGACCTGCAACGACTGAACAGCGCCGGCTCGCTCTTCGTCACTCGGCCGACCCTGGCGCACTACACCCGCACCGCCGACGAATTCTCCTGGCGCGCAGGCGAACTGTTACAGGCCGTGGCCGACGGCACCATCAACGTCACGGTGAGCCAGCGTTATCCGCTGGCCGACGCCGCCCGCGCCCACGCCGACCTGCAGGCCCGCCTGACCGTCGGCTCGGTGGTGCTGGTGCCCTAGACGGGCTGGGCAGCCGGGAACGTCCAGCTGCCGTCGAGGATTTCGGGCCGGGGGCGATAGAGCCGCACGGTGTAGTTCCAGCCCGGCGTGATCGGCAGCAGGTTGACTGCACACGTGCCACCGAACTGGATGGTCGTCGAACCGTCAGCGTCCTTGACCGCGGTGATGTTGTTCAGCGAGTACGCGTTCTCTTCGTTGGCCGTGAAGAAGCCGTCCTTGTCGTAGACCGTCACCGACCAGAACCCATCCACCGGAACGTCATTGATGGTGAGCCGGTGCACCGTGGTGCCGTCGTTCTGCGGCGGCACCACGGTCAGATACAAGGCGTCGCGCTGCGGGTTACCGCCCCACGCGTTGGCCGACCCGACCAGGTGCCGTACCGGATCCGTGTCCGCCGCAGTGCCGAACATCCGCTTGGTGTCCGGCAGCGTGGTGGCGAGGGTGACGAGCGCGTCGCGCACGGTCTTCTGGCTGACAGGGTCCCAATCCGGGACGGAGAAGGTGCCCGGCGCGTCCTGCGCGACGGTAATGGCGTCCTGCAGTGCATGTACGGCGTCCAGATCGGCAGCGTCGTTGGGATCGACCAACGTGCGGACCGCTGCCGCGACGTAGCGGGTGCCCACCTCGTCGCGCGTGAGTGTCACTGTGGCGGGCGCGTAGGCCACCTGGGTGGTGTAGTGGTCCTCGCTGATGACTTGCAGCGACATGAACCGGCCGGCGCTGTCGGGCAGGGTGACGGTGACGGGTCCGGCGTCGAGGTCGAACACCGCGGCCGAGTAGAGAGTGTCGCGGTTCTGCCGGATGACGACCTGATGGTCGATTGGGGTGAGCTCACGGATGTGGTGGAACTCGCCGAAGCCGTTGTCCCTCACGATGCCGGAGAAATACAGATCCGACTCGGCGCGGGCGAAATTGTCAGGGCTCACCAGTTGGGGCATGCCCCTAAGTTAGCGCCCGCGTGGGGTAGGTCTGCTCAGTGGACCAGCATCGGCAGCGCGAGCGCCGAGTCGACCGCCAGCGCGCAGAACACGACTGCCAGGTAGTTGTTCGACTGCAGGAACAGGCGCAGCGGCTTGACCGGCTCACCGCGCTTCACACCCGAGTACAGCTGGTGCGCCATGATCAGGAACCACACACCGGCGACGAGAGCGACGGCGGCGTACAGCCAGCCGGTCGCGAATGCCAGCGCCAGCGTGGTCACGACGGTCGCCCAGGTGTAGATGAGGATCTGCTTGGTGACCGCGCGCTCGGTCGCCACGACCGGCAGCATCGGTACCCCGGCGGCCTCGTAGTCCTCCTTGTAGCGCATGGCCAGCGCCCAGGTGTGCGGCGGTGTCCAGAAGAAGATGACCAGGAACATCACCAATGCCGGCCACGCAATGGTGCCGGTCACCGCGGACCAGCCGATCATCACCGGCATGCAGCCGGCAGCGCCGCCCCACACCACGTTCTGCGAGGTACGGCGCTTCAGCAGCAGCGTGTACACGAAGACGTAGAAGGCAATGGTCGCCAGGGCCAGGAGACCCGAGAGCAGATTCGAGGTGCGCCACAGCCACAGGAACGACGTGACCGTCAGCACCAGACCGAAGATCAGCGCGTGCCGGGTGGGCACCGTCGCGCGGGCCAATGGCCGGCGCGCCGTGCGCTTCATGACCTTGTCGATGTCGGCGTCGGCGACACAGTTCAGGGTGTTGGCACCGGCAGCCGCGAGCAGTCCGCCGAACAGGGTGTTCGCTATCAACAGCGGTTTGATCGGGCCCTGGCTGGCCACCACGTCGAAGCGGTGGGCAAGCAGCATCGCCGGAATCGTGGTCACCAACAGCAATTCGATGACCCGCGGCTTGGTGAGGGCGATGTAGGCCAGCAACGTAGCCCGAACCCGGTTCGGCGACTTGGTCCCCGACGCAGAGCCGGACTCGTCAGACGCCGCAGCTCCGGGACCGAAACCGTGTGCCCCGTGGACGGAACGGCGCTCGCGAATGCTCACGCAGATATCTCCTCGGAAGTCACGGCCGCGCAGCCTCTACTACAGACGATGGTAGACCGCGCACCTGAGTGCTCCACACCGCAGGGTGCATTCAGATGAACGGAAACCCAATCACGGACAGGCCAAAGGTGAAGCGGTCTGCACCGCACCCGCGGCGCGCACTAGGGTAGTCATGCAGCTCGCATGCAATTTGCCGAGCCCGAGACGTCCCTCAGTAGGAGTGCGCCCGTGACCACAGTCGAAGAGATTTCCGAACTCACCCGCCCGCACCACCCGGACGACTGGACCGAGCTGGACTCGGCCGCCGTCGACACCGTACGAGTGCTGGCCGCGGATGCGGTTCAGAAGGTCGGAAACGGCCACCCCGGAACCGCGATGAGCCTGGCCCCGCTGGCCTACACCTTGTTCCAGCGCCAGATGCGCCATGACCCGTCCGACACCCACTGGATCGGGCGCGACCGCTTCGTGCTGTCCTGTGGGCATTCCAGCCTGACGCTGTACCTGCAGCTGTACATGGGCGGCTTCGGCCTCGAGCTCGCCGACATCGAGGCGCTGCGCACCTGGGGCTCGCTGACCCCGGGCCACCCCGAATACGGCCATACCAAGGGTGTGGAGATCACCACCGGTCCCCTGGGCCAGGGCCTGGCCTCCTCGGTCGGCATGGCAATGGCAGCGCGCTACGAACGCGGGCTGTTCGATCCCGACGCCGCTCCGGGTGAGAGCCCGTTCGACCACTTCATCTACGTGATCGCCTCTGACGGCGACATCGAAGAAGGCGTGACCAGCGAGGCGTCGTCGCTCGCCGGCACCCAGCAGCTCGGCAACCTGATCGTGCTGTGGGACAACAACGAAATCTCCATCGAGCACGACACCAACATCGCGCTCTCCGAGGACACCTGCGCCCGATACCGCGCCTACGGCTGGCACGTCCAGGAGGTCGAGGGCGGCGAGAACGTGGTGGCCATCGAAGAGGCGCTGGCGGCCGCACGCGCGGTGACCGACCGCCCGTCGTTCATCTCGGTGCGCACCATCATCGGCTACCCGGCGCCCACCAAGATGAACACCGGCGGGGTGCACGGCTCGGCCCTCGGCGCCGACGAGGTCGCCGCCACCAAGAAGGTGCTGGGCTTCGACCCGGACAAGAGCTTCGATGTGAAGCCCGAGGTCATCGCCCACACCCGCGAGTTGGTCGCACGTGGCAAGAAGGCCCACGACGAGTGGCAGGTCGCGTTCGACGCCTGGGCCGCCAAGGAGCCCGAGCGCAAGGAGCTGCTGGACCGCCTGTACGCCGGTGAACTGCCCGAGGGCTGGGACGCCGACCTGACCTATTGGGAGCCCGGCAGCAAAGCCGTCGCCACCCGCGCCGCGTTCGGCAAGGTGCTCAACGACGTCGCCGGCAAGCTGCCCGAATTGTGGGGCGGTTCAGCCGATCTCGCGGGCAGCAACAACACCACCATCAACGGCGTGAAGTCGTTCGGTCCGCCGTCGATCTCGACCGAGGACTACACCGCCGACTGGTACGGCCGCGTGCTGCACTTCGGCATCCGCGAGCACGCCATGGGCTCGATCCTGAACGGCATCGTGCTGCACGGCCCGACCCGGCCGTTCGCGGGTACCTTCCTGCAGTTCGCCGACTACATGCGTCCGGCGGTCCGGTTGGCCGCGCTGATGAACATCGACCCCATCTACATCTGGACCCACGACTCCATCGGTCTGGGTGAGGACGGGCCGACGCACCAGCCCATCGAGCACCTCGCGGCGCTGCGCGCGATCCCGAACCTGTCGGTGGTCCGTCCCGCCGACCCGAACGAGACCGCCTACACCTGGCGCACCATCCTGCAGCGCACCCACGGCAACAACCCGACCGGTTTCATCCTGACCCGTCAGGGGGTACCCGTCCTGGAGGGCACCGACGCCGAGGGCGCGGCCCGCGGTGGCTACGTGCTCGGTGGCGGTAACCCGGCCGACGACGCCGACGTGATCATCATCGCGACCGGCTCCGAGGTGCAGCTGGCCGTCGAGGCGCAGAAGCTGTTGGCGGACAAGGACATCGTCGCCTACGTGGTGTCGATGCCGTGTCTGGAGTGGTTCGAGGCGCAGCCCAAAGAGTACCGGGATGCGGTGCTGCCGCCGGACGTCTCGGCACGAGTTGCGGTCGAGGCCGGCATCGCCCAGCCTTGGCACAAGCTGGTCGGTGACACCGGCGAGATCATCTCGATCGAGCACTACGGCGCATCGGCCGACGACAAGACCCTGTTCCGGGAGTTCGGATTCACCGCTGAAGCGGTGGTTGCCGCGGCGGAACGCTCGCTTGACAACTGACGGCTCGGCCGTCGTGGACAACTGACGGCTCGCCGTCGCTGATAACTGATCCGCCGATCTAGGAGAGCATTCACATGACTCAGAACCCGAACCTCGCGGCGCTGAGCGCCGCCGGTGTCTCTGTGTGGCTCGATGACCTGTCGCGTGAGCGGCTGCAATCGGGGAACCTCACCGAGCTGATCAATACCCGCAGCGTTGTGGGTGTCACCACCAACCCCTCGATCTTCCAGGCCGCTTTGTCGAAGGGCACGGCCTACGACGAGCAGGTGCACGAACTGGCGTCCCGTGGCGCCGACGTCGACGCCACCATCCGGACCGTCACCACCGACGACGTCCGTAATGCCTGCGACGTGCTGGCCAAGGTGTACGAAGCCTCCGGCGGCGTCGACGGCCGGGTCTCCATCGAGGTCGACCCGCGGCTGGCGCACGACACCGACAAGACCATCCTGCAGGCCATCGAGCTGTGGAAGATCGTCGATCGGCCGAACCTGCTGATCAAGATTCCGGCAACGCTGGCCGGCCTGCCCGCGATCACCGCGGTGATCGCCGAGGGCATCTCGGTCAACGTCACCCTGATCTTCTCGGTGGAGCGGCACCGCGCCGTGATGGACGCCTACCTGACCGGGCTCGAGAAGGCCCGCGAAGCCGGCCACGACCTGTCCCGGATCCATTCCGTCGCTTCGTTCTTCGTGTCCCGCGTGGACACCGAGATCGACGCGCGACTGGAGAAGATCGGCGGCTCTGCACTGGGCCTGCGCGGCAAGGCCGGCGTCGCCAACGCCCGGCTGGCATACGCGGCCTATGAGCAGGTCTTCGGCGGTCCGCAGTTCGCGAACCTCAAGGCCGCCGGCGCCCGCGTGCAGCGTCCGCTGTGGGCTTCGACCGGCGTGAAGAACCCGGACTACCCGGACACGCTGTACGTCACCGAACTGGTCGCCGCCAACACCGTCAACACCATGCCCGAGAAGACCCTGGAGGCGGTCGCCGACCACGGTCAGGTCACCGGGGACACCATCTCCGGCACCGAGTCCGCGGCGCAGGCCGTGTTCGAGGAGCTGTCTGCGGTCGGCATCGACTTGGCCGACGTGTTCAACGTCCTCGAAGTCGAAGGCGTGGAGAAATTCGAGAAATCCTGGGGCGAACTGCTCGAGGCCACGCAGGGTCAACTCGACGCTTTGCGATGAGCGCTTGCGCGAAGAGCCGAGGACACAGGCAATGAGCGACAGCAGCGAGCGGCCGGCGGATTGGGTGAACCCCCTGCGGGACAAGCGCGACAAGCGCATGCCCCGCATCGCCGGCCCGTGCGCGGTGGTGATCTTCGGCGTCACGGGTGACCTGGCCCGCAAGAAGCTGATGCCGGCGATCTACGACCTCGCCAACCGCGGGCTGCTGCCGCCCTCGTTCGCCTTGGTCGGTTTCGCTCGGCGGGACTGGGCCGACGAGGACTTCGGTCAGGTCGTCCACGACGCCGTCAAGCAGCATGCCCGGACACCGTTCCGGCAGGAGGTCTGGGACCGGCTCGCCGAGGGATTCCGGTTCGTGCAGGGCACGTTCGACGACGACTCGGCCTTCCAACGGCTGCGCGACACCTTGCACAAGCTCGACGAGGAACGCGGCACCGGCGGCAATCATGCGTTCTACCTGTCGATTCCGCCGAACGCGTTCCCGCAGGTGTGCGAGCAGCTGTCCACCTCTGGCCTGGCCAACAAGACCGACGGGTCGTGGAGCCGCGTGGTCATCGAGAAGCCGTTCGGGCACGACCTCGCCAGCGCCGAAGCGCTCAACGGGGTGGTCAACAGCGTGTTCCCGGAGTCGTCGGTGTTCCGCATCGACCACTACCTGGGCAAGGAAACCGTCCAGAACATCCTGGCGCTCCGGTTCGCCAACGAATTGTTCGAGCCGGTGTGGAACGCGCACTACGTCGATAGCGTTCAGATCACCATGGCCGAGGACATCGGCCTCGGTGGACGCGGCGGCTACTACGACGGCGTCGGTGCGGCGCGAGACGTCATCCAGAACCACCTCCTGCAGCTGCTCGCGCTGACTGCACTGGAGGAGCCGGTCAACTTCTCGCCACACGAACTGCAGGCCGAGAAGATCAAGGTGCTGTCGGCGACCCACCTGGCCGAGCCGCTGGACGAGACTACGGCACGCGGTCAGTACGCCGGCGGTTGGCAGGGCGGGCAGAAGGTGGTCGGACTGCTCGATGAGGAAGGCTTCTCCAAGACGTCGACCACCGAGACCTTCGCGGCGATCACCGTCGAGGTGGACACCCGGCGCTGGGCCGGCGTGCCGTTCTACCTGCGCACCGGAAAACGCTTGGGACGCAGGGTCACCGAGATCGCGTTGGTGTTCAAGCGGGCCCCGCACCTGCCGTTCGATGCCACCATGACCGACGAGCTCGGACAGAACGCTCTGGTGATCCGGGTGCAGCCCGACGAGGGGATCACGCTGCGGTTCGGTTCGAAGGTGCCGGGCCACCTCATGGAGGTCCGCGATGTCAGCATGGACTTCTCGTACGGTTCGGCGTTCGCCGAGGACTCCCCCGAGGCCTACGAACGGCTGATCCTCGACGTCCTGCTCGGCGAACCGTCACTGTTCCCGGTCAACGCCGAGGTCGAATTGTCCTGGAAGATACTCGATCCCGCGCTCGAACATTGGGCGGCGCAGGACCGCGCGGGCGGCCGGCCCGAGGCGTACGAGTCCGGTACCTGGGGCCCGGAGTCGGCGTTCGAGATGCTGCGGCGCAGCGGCCGCGAATGGAGGCGACCGTGATTCTCGATCTGCCCGACACCAACACCGGTGCGATCAACAAGAAGATCGTCTCTCTCCGCGAAGAGGGCGGCGCCATCACCCTCGGGCGAGTGCTGACTCTGGTGGTGGCACCGGACACCGAGGCCATCTTGGAAGAGGCCATCGACGCCGCGAACACCGCTAGTCGCGAACATCCGTGCCGCGTCATCGTGGTGATCCCGGGAGACCGTCTGGCCACCGAGGCCCGCCTGGATGCCCAGCTCCGGGTGGGTCGCGACGCGGGCGCCAATGAGGTTGTGGTGCTGCGCCTCTCGGGGCCGCTGGCCGGCCACGCCAGCAGTGTCGTGACACCGTTCCTGCTCCCGGACACCCCGGTGGTCACCTGGTGGCCCGATGTGGCGCCGGCAGTGCCGGCGGCTGATCCGCTGGGCAAGCTGGCGATCCGCCGGATCACCGATGCCACCAATGGTGAAGACCCGCAGGTTTGCATCAAGAGCCGGCTGGCCGGATACACGTCGGGCGATACCGACCTGGCCTGGAGCCGCGTAACCTACTGGCGGGCGCTGCTGGCCGCCGCCCTGGACCAGGCACCGTACGAACCGATCACCGAGGCGCTGGTGTCGGGCCTGAAAGACGAACCGGCACTGGACATTTTGGCCGGTTGGTTGGCGGCCTGCATCGACGGGCCGGTGAAGCGGGCGGTCGGCGAGCTCAAAGTCGTCCTGACCAGGCCGACCGAGACCATCACGCTGAGCCGTCCGCAAACCGGTGTCACCGCTTCCCTCACGCGCACCGGCCGACCGGAGGCTCGTGTTCCGTTGGCACGCAGGGAAGCACGCGATTGTCTCGCCGAAGAGATGCGCCGGCTCGATGCCGACGAGATCTATCACCGCGCCCTGGTGGGCCTGGACAAGGTCGTATATGTCTGAGCAGATCATCGAAAAATATTCCGACGCTGACGCTCTGGTGACCGCTGCCGGCGACCGCCTCGTGGCTGCCATCAACGGCGCGATCGCAGCCCGCGGCGTGGCGTACATCGTGCTGACCGGTGGCGGCACCGGCATCAAGCTGCTCAAGCATGTCGGCGGTCATCCCATCGACTGGACCAAGGTGCACCTGTTCTGGGGCGACGATCGGTTCGTCCCGGCCGACGATGCCGACCGGAACATCAAGCAGGCGCGGGAAGCACTGCTGAATTCCGTTGCCATTCCGGCGCAGAACGTGCACGCGATGGCCGCGAGCGACGGCGAGTTCGGCGACGATATCGACGCAGCAGCCGCCGCCTATGCACGCGAGCTGGCCTGCGTGGCCGGGAACGGTTCGCCGACACCGGAATTCGACGTACACCTGCTGGGCATGGGCGGTGAGGGTCACGTCAACTCGTTGTTCCCGCACACCGACGCGGTGCGGGAGACCGCGCGGTACGTCGTCGCGGTCACCGACTCCCCCAAGCCGCCGCCGCGGCGGATCACGCTCACGCTCCCCGCAGTTCGCCGCTCCCGGCAGGTGTGGCTGGTCGTCGCAGGCGCAGAGAAGGCCGATGCCGTGGCAGCCGCTGTCGGCGGCGCGCCAGCCGTTGATTTTCCGGCGGCGGGTGCGATCGGTTCCGAGGCGACCGTGTGGTTGCTCGATGCGGCCGCGGCGGCAAAACTGTAGGCATGGTCGACAAAGGCGATGGGCGGAACCGTCCGGTCGGCGGCCGTATTCGGACGCTCACCCAGGCGGCCCTCAACGCCGACGTGACCGTTTCCCAGGTCGATGCACTGTTGGTCGACATGGAAGGCACCCTCGCCACTCTCAGCACGCTGACGGGCGATCTCGACACCACGATGTCGCGGTTCAACGAGACCATCACCCAGATCGACGAGCTGGCGCCCCGCATTTTCGGCGTCGTCGATCGGATGGAGGCCATCGTGACGCGCGTCGAGGCCATCGTCGGAGTCGCCGAGACCGTCCTGTCGCCAATCACGGTCACCGAGAGTGCGGTACGTAGCGTGCTGAAGTCGGTTCGCGGCTTGATTCCGTAACCCGGCCTGTCCAACATTCCCTGCCTCTCCAACGCGTGCCCCTAGTCTCACTCCGCTGACACGCGGCCGAAAAACTTTGGTCACTTTGTTTTCGCTGGTCACGATGGGTAACTGGGGCCACATTCGTCACAGCGAGTTGTCGGAGGGTCGAACTAGTGTTCGAGTATGGCCACTGACCGCGCCACCATCCGCACCGCCTACGCGGCGCTGAAGGACGCGGTCGCCGCGGTCAATGGTCTCGACTACACCGGCCTGGACATCGCCGACCTGCTGGAACTGCAGTCCCTGCGCGAACAGCTGAGGTGTGCGGCCGAGACGGCCGATCACCACATCCTGGTTGCCGCCCAAGCCCAGACCGCCCCCCGCGAGATTGGGGCGAAAAACTGGGCCGAGGTGCTGCGCATCCGGCTGCACATCGACACCACCGAAGCCAACCGCCGGGTCCGCGATGCCGAACATCTCGGACCCCGCACGGGGTTGACCGGCGAACCGTTGCCGCCGCGGTGGGAGGCCGCGGCCGCCGCGCAAGCAGCCGGGGCGATCAATCCCGAACATGTCAAGGTGCTCGGCCACGCCATGACCAAACTGCCTACCTGGGTGGACCTGGCGACCCGTCGGCAGTTCGAGCAGTCCCTGGTCGCCGGGGCGCGGCACCAGACCCCCGAAGAGTTGCGTGCCGCCGCCGAGGCGCTGTTGTATCTGCTCGATCAGGATGGGCCGTTGCCTGATGATGCCGAACGGGCCCGCCGGCGCGGCCTCACCGTGGGCAGGCAACGACCGGACTCGATGTCGGATCTGCAGGGCGTCCTGACCCCCGAAGCGCGTGCGTACTTCGACGCATTGATGGACAAATACGCCGCCCCGGGCATGTGTAATCCCGCCGATGCGCAGCCCTGCGTGTCGGGTACCCCGTCAGCCGAGCAGATCAACGCCGACACCCGCAGCCCCGCCCAGCGTCGCCACGACGCGTTCGCCGCGGTGTGCCGGATGCTGCTGTCCTCGGGCATGCTCGGTGAGCACAACGGTCTGCCTGTCACAGTGGTGGCCACCACCACCGTCACCGAGCTGGAGAAGCGCGCTGGGGTCGCGCTCACCCACACGGGGTCGAAAATCCCGGTCGGTGATCTGGTCCAGATGGCCGCCACCGCAGGGGCCGACCACCACCTCGTCGTCTTCGACCAGCACAACGCACAACCGCTGCGCCTGGGCCGAGCGCGGCGCACCGCCACCGTCGCCCAACGCTTCGCCCTGTTCGCCCGCGACCGCGGCTGCACCAAACCGGGCTGCACCGCCCCCGCCTCCCGCTCCCAAGCTCACCACGTCGACACCGACTGGTGTGACGGCGGACCCACCAACATCACCAACCTGGGCCTGGCGTGCGGCTGCGACAACTGCCTGGCCTACACCGGCGGCTGGACCACCACCATGAAAAACGGCCGAACCCACTGGACCCCACCACCACTGCTCGACATCGGCCAACCCCGAACGAATCAATACCACCACCCGATGCTCTACCCACCCGAGAGCGGGGGCGATGACGACGACGAAAGTGGCAGTCCTACAAGCTGACTGGAGGCACGCCGCGCCCCGTAATCGCCACCGCGATCAGCTGATGAGCTGCGCGGCGAGTAAATGCGGCGCGCTTCGCCGAGTCCCGCTTGCCGCTGTGTCGATGATCGCCAGCGCGATCCTCACGATCATCGACGAGCGACCGGCATTTAGGCCAGGGCGTTCAGCATCATCAGCGCCCGCATTGGCCGCCCCTCCGGCACGGACTCTGCAAGCCCTCCTCAAGTCTGCTACCGCACCATCCACGATCGCGGCCCAACTAGCTGTCAACAATGTAGACCGACGGTGTAATTCGACGCTGTTGACATCGGGCGAAATAGGGCGTGTACTGGGCTTCTAGAAGTCTCAGAGGTGCACCATGATCGTCATCATCGGTCTGATTGTTCTGCTCATGGCAGCGATCGCGGGGTTCGCCGGCATCCTCACCAATACGACTGCCACCCATCCACTGGCCGAGAATTTCTCCCTCCTGGGCTATCACGTCACCGGGTCGACCGGCACCGTCTTCCTGTTCGGGATCGTGGACGGCGCGGTGGCGATGTTGGGTCTTGCGATTTTGCTGGCAGGCGCACGACGTACCGCAGGACGCGGGCGAGACGCCCGGCACCAGCTCAGGGATTCGCGACGTGAGACGGCGTTTCTCAACGAGGAGCGCGACCAACGGATCGAACACCAGCAAGCAGACACGACCACCAGCGCTCCGGTGGACCACCAGAAATCGACCGTGGAAGGCGGCGCGTCTACCTTGTTCGGCCGCTGGCACGGTCGACGACCGGCGGGCACCGCGCATCCCGGCAGGCCGCGTTAGCACCCGGCCCAGGTCACAAGCACAGCCGCAGTCGCGGCGGAACAAACAAGGAAGGCGAAGGCGAATGAGCATCGGTAAGACAATCGCCAACAAAGCCGAGGCGGCCAAGGGCACCCTGAAGAAGCTCATAGGCCAAAGCACCGGCAGCACGCGGCTGCGCAACGAAGGCCGCGTCGATCAATTCAAAGGCAACACCAAACAGGCCGGCGCCAAGATCAGAGACGCCTTCAAACCCTAACCAGCCATCGCTCACCACATGGCCATCGAAACGAGATGTTCCTCATGATCATCGCCGGAATCGTCCTCATCATCGCCGGAATGCTGCTCAACACCAACCTGCCCCTGGTGCCCATCGGGGTTGTTCTCCTCGTCATCGGCTTGGTTCTGATGGCCATGGGACGGATGGGGCATCCCGCCTTCGGCCGCCGTCATTACTACTAACGCTGGCCGGCAACACGACTCAACGACGGTGATCACCGCCGCCTGAGCACCACCAGATCACACGCCCTGGCTAGGCGGCTCGGATCCCCCAGCCGCCACCCGGGCTGAATATCAGAGGAGACACATCATGCGATACGCAGGGTTACTGGTAGTCGTCTGGCTGGTGGTTGGCGCCGTCGCAGCCGGCCAACGCGGCTACTTCACCCACGCCGAACAGAACTGTGCCAGCGTGGGGACGATCGCGGTCACCGTCATCGCGGGTCCACTCAATTATCTGGGCGTCAATCCGAAGGTCACGAATTGCGTTGTACCAAAGCCAAGTTCATGACACCCATAGCTCAGGTCCGACCGATCTGAAGCGCAATACCCTTCTCAACCCCTGCAAGAAGCCAGCATGATTATCAGCACCCAGGCTTTGGTCGTCGTCATCGCGATCACCGCAATCGTTTTACTCATCTCCCTCGGGACGATGTTGGTGAAAAAGAGCTTTCTACTGCTTGTCAAAGGCCCCGAGAACTGGCCGATCGAAACCGACAAGCTCCGTGAAGGCCTCTCGCAAGAAACTCGTCACCCTGAACAGCGTCAGGCGCTGGTCGATGAGACCGTAGCCGGGGCGCGCGCCGCCCACCGCCGCGAAGCACCAAATCTCTGACTCGCGGCCAGAATTGGGGCAGCCGACGCGGCTAGCCGCTGTTGCGCAGCGCGGTGGCCAAGCCACTCATGGTCAGAAGGATGCCGCGTTGCACGAGTTCGTCGTCGTCGCCGGAGCGGTAGCGGCGCAGCAGCTCGACCTGGAGATGGTTGAGCGGCTCCAGGTACGGGAACCGGTTGAACACCGACCGCGCCAGTGCGGGGTTGTCGGCGAGCAGGTCCTCGTGTCCTGTGATCAAGGCGTGCATCCGGATGGTGCGCTCATGTTCGGCGGCGATCTTGTCGAACACGCGGTGGCGCAAGGCCTCGTCGTCCACGAGCTCCGAATAGCGCGCCGCCAAACCGAGATCCGACTTGGCCAGGACCTGTGCCATGTTGGACAGCACAGTCCGGAAGAACGGCCATTTGGCGTACAGGTCCCGCAGTACCTCGAGGCCGCCCTCGGTGCTCTCGATGAACTCCTCGAACGCCGTGCCGGTGCCGTACCAGCCCGGCAGCATCACCCGGGACTGGCTCCACGCCAGCACCCACGGGATGGCCCGCAGATCGGCGATCGAGGTGGTCGGCTTGCGTGACGTCGGGCGGCTGCCGATATTGAGCGCGCCGATCTCGCTGACGGGCGTCGACGCCTTGAAGTACTCGACGAATCCCGGTGTGTCGTGTACCAATTCGCTATAGGCCCGCTGGGCGCGGGCGGCGAGGTCGTCGAGCACGTCGTAGGCGGGGGCCGCCGCGTCGCCGAGCCCTTCGACGTCGAGCAGAGTCGACTCCAGGGTGGCGGCCAGCAGGGTCTCCAGATTGCGATGCGCCGCATGTGGTTCGGCGTACTTGGCGGCGATCACTTCGCCCTGCTCGGTGATCCGCAGCGAGCCCCTGACCGCGCCTGGCGGCTGCGCGAGGATCGCGTCGTAGCTCGGGCCACCGCCGCGGCCGACGGTACCGCCGCGGCCATGGAACAACCGCAGCCGGATGCCGGTCTTGCGGGCCGATTCCACGAGGTCGAGCTCGGCCCGGTACAGCGCCCAGTTGGCCGCCAGGTACCCGCCGTCCTTGTTGGAGTCGGAGTAACCGAGCATCACCTCCTGCTGCTCTCCCCGGGCAGTGACAATCGAGCGGTACAGCGGAATGGCAAGGGCCGCTTCCAGAATCGACGACCCACGCTGCAGGTCGTCGATGGTCTCGAACAACGGCACGATGCCGACCGGGCTGTAGGGCTCGGGCCCGGCCGCGTCGAGCAGGCCCGCCTCCTTGAGCAGCACCGCGGCCTCGAGCAGGTCGGACACCGACTGGCACATCGAAATGATGTAGTTCGGAATGGCCTGCGCCCCGAAGACGTCGACCGCCCGGGCGGCCGCCGCAACGATGTCGAGTTCCTTGCGGGCCAGTTCTGACAGCTGGGCATCGCGGCTCACCAGCGGCCGGCGCGTGGACAGCTCGGCGACCAGCACGGAAACGCGTTCGTCCTCCGGTAGCGATGCGTAATCGGGGTGCACACCCGCCCAGGCCAGCAGTTCGGCGACCACCTGCTCGTGCACTTCGGAGTTCTGCCGCATGTCGAGGCCGCACAGGTGAAAGCCGAAGACCCGCACAGATTCTCGGAGCCGGGCCAACCGGTCGTCGGCCACCACGCTGGAACCGCCGGCGCGGAGCGAGGCATCGATGACGTCCAGGTCCTCGAGCAGCTCGCCCGGTGTGGTGTAGCGCGGCAGCCCGAGGTCCAGCTCGTGCTCGGGCTGCCGGTCGAGAATCTCGGCGGCGGTCGCGGTCAGACGTCCGCGGAGCACGTGTAGCGCCTGGCGGTACGGTTCGTCGGCATGGGCCGGTTCAGGATGCTGGTCGGCCAGCACCTGCAACTCGTCACTGACGCGCACCAGTCGCGCCGACATCGACAGTTCGTGTTCCAGCGCAAGGAGTTCGGCGAAGTAGCGGTCCAGCGCGGTGTAGGCCGCGCTGCTGCTCGCCAGCCGCACCACGTCACCGGTGACATTGGGGTTGCCGTCGCGGTCGCCGCCGATCCAGGATCCGGGCCGCAGGATCGGCGTCTCCAGCAGGGCGACACCTGGCCAGCGCGCCTGGAGCGCGGCGCGCACACCGGCGTTGACCTGCGGGATGACGTCGAAGAACGCGGCCGGGTAGTAGCGCAGACCGCTGGCGATCTCGTCTTGAATCTTCAACCGCGACAAGCGGATCAGCGCCGTCTGCCACAGGGTGAGAATGTGCCGCCGCAGCTCGGTCTCGATGTCGCGGTCGTCGCGCGTCAGCGAATGCCCGTGCAGTCGCAACCGCATCAGGTCGGTGATCCGGTTCTGGGTGTCGAAGATGGTGCGTCGCCGGGTTTCGGTGGGATGTGCGGTGATCACCGGTGAGACGAGCGCACCGCGGAGCGCATCGGCGACCGCCGCCGCGTCCAATCCCCCAGCGCCATCGAGCTTGCGGTAGGTCGCGGCCAGGCTGCTGTTCTGCGGAGGCTCCCCGGCTGCCACGTGCACGGCACGCCGCCGTTCGCGGTGGACGTCTTCGGCAACGTTGGCCAGCAGCGCGAAGTGCGTGAACGCTCGGATCACCGGGATGGCCTGATGAATGTCGATGCCGGAGAAGAGCGCTGCCAGGTCGGCCCGGTCGATCTCCGACCGCCGCACCCGGAACGATTCCACTCGCGCTCGCTCGACGAGATCGAAGACCGCGTCGCCGTTCTGTTCGCGCACCGTGTCGCCGAGGATGGCACCGAGCAGTCGGATGTCTTCGCGCATCGGCTCGGTGGCCTCACGGCCCAGTTCGGTGCGCTGCACCGATCCGATCGGCAGCAGCGTGGTGTCGGGGGCGTTCGGAACCTCGGCCATCACATCAGTATCGATGGAGGACGCCCGTGCCGCAGGGCACGGCGGCCGAGCGGGATCACGGTACCGGCGGCCCGACGGGGACGATCGGGGTCGACGAGGTGCTCGTCGTTTTCGAGGCACTCGAGACATCGGGCGATCGCGACGTGGTCGTCGCAGGTTTCTGCCCGTCAGGCAGCACGATCGGGGTCGCCGCGGACCCGTGATTGTCACTCGCGCCTGAGTCACTATCCGAATCCACGGTGGGCGGCCAATCCACCGCCGTCGGCGGCCAGGCCTTGGCCGACGAGCTGCCGCCGCCCGGTGGCGCGCAACCAGACCCGGCACCGAAGTCACCGGCACCGGTGCAGTCGGCGCCCGCCTGCGGCGGTGCAACGGTCAGCCACGCCGATACCACCAATGCCATGACACCGGCCGCTGTGCGCCACCGGCGGCCCGACAGGCCTGGATTTCGCGTGACGCTCATAGCTGCAGGATGTCCCCGTACGCATTGACGCTGTCGTCGTTCTTGTCGGTGTCGATGGTCACCGTCGAGAAGAACCGGACCGCCACGGCCCCGCCACAGGAGTCGACCTTGACGTGCGCGTCGTGCACGGTGATGCCGCCGGTTCGGCCCTTCAGCGATTTCTTGCCCAGCACCACGTTGGTGATGGTGCCCGGCAGCAGGTTCACCGAGACATTGCCTTCCAGATCCGCGTAGGGACCGATGGCATTCAGGACGTTTCCACTGAATCCGGGGTTGATGCCGATGTCGGCGTCGCCTCCGACGCTGGCCCCCTCGCTGAGGTCAACCTGGCAACCGAGCTGCAGGCCCACGATCAACGTCCCGGTGTTGACCGCCGACGAGCCGCTTCCGTCGATGGTGGCCTCGGCCCGGCCGGTGACGAAACCCTCGCGGGTGAACGCGGTCGCGGCCATGTTGGGCACCGAGTTGATGGTCATCTGGGTGAGTGAAACACCAAGGCGCCAGCCATCTTCGGTATTGACGGCCCGCCGGACGTCGGCGACCGGGAGTGGGTCGGCTCGAGCGACACCACCCGCGACACAGAGCAGCGCCACCACACCCGCACCGATTCGCACAAGATGCACCACGAGGCGAGCGTAGGTCCCGGCGCTAAGCGCGCCCTGTCATCGGCATAAGCACCGCCCCAGCACCCGCTGGACGCTTCCTGTCAACTCCTGCCAGCGCTGGCAGCAGACAGAAACAAACCGGCCACGCCTGGCTAGGCGTGGCCGGTTTGAAACGCTGAAGCTGGGTAGCCGGATCTAGGCGCCGTACTTGATCTGCAGCGCGATGCCGATGATCGACACCAGCCAGATGCCGGTGATGAAGTACGTCAGGCGGTCCAGGTTCTTCTCCACCACGGTGGAGCCGGACAGGCTGGACTGCACACCGCCGCCGAACAGCGTCGACAGACCGCCACCCTTGGCCCGGTGGAGCAACACCAGCAACACAACCAACACGCTGGTGATGATCAACGTGATCTGCAGGGCCAAAATCATGACGCACAGCTTACCGGTGGTCTGACGGACATCACGGCACAGGTCCAATTTTGCCGTTTCACGGCAGGGGCCCACCTGCGGCGATCGCCGACAACATCGCGAACTGCTCGCCGTCGAGCGAGGCACCGCCGACGAGCGCACCGTCGACGTCGGGTTTCGCCACCAGCTCGCCGACGTTCTTGGCGTTGACCGAGCCGCCGTAGAGCACGCGCACGGTCGCGGCGATCTCCGGCGTGGCCAGTTCGGCCAGGGTCGAGCGGATCGCGGCGCACACCTCCTGCGCGTCTGCGGCGCTGGCGACCCGGCCCGTGCCGATGGCCCAGACGGGTTCGTAGGCGATGACGACGTCGCCGATCTGTTCGGCGGAGAGCCCGGCCAGTGAGGCGGTGAGCTGACCGGTGCAGTGCTCGACGTGGTTCCCGGCCTCGCGGATGTCGAGCCCCTCGCCGATACACACGATCGGGGTCAGGCCGTGCTTGAGCGCGGCCTTGGCCTTGGCGGCGACCAGGGCGTCGTCCTCGTGGTGGTAGGTCCGGCGCTCGGAGTGCCCGACGACGACGAACGAGCAGCCCAGCTTGGCCAGAAACGCCCCGCTCACCTCACCGGTGTAGGCACCGGAGTCGTGCTGGGACACGTCCTGTGCGCCGTAGGTGAGCAGGAGCTTGTCGCCATCGACCAGGGTCTGCACGCTGCGCAGGTCGGTGAACGGCGGCAGGACCGTGACGTCGACCTTCGCGAAGTACTTGTCCGGCAAGGCGAAGGCGATCTTCTGGACCAGGGCGATGGCCTCGAAATGATTGAGGTTCATCTTCCAGTTGCCGGCGATGAGCGGCTTGCGTGCCATGTTCTACGACTCCAACACGTCGATGCCGGGGAGGGTCTTGCCCTCGAGGTACTCCAGCGACGCCCCGCCACCGGTCGAGATGTGCGAGAAGCCATCCTCTGGGAGTTCGAGCTGGCGCACCGCGGCTGCCGAGTCGCCGCCGCCCACGACGCTGAACGCGCCCCTGGAGGTCGCGGTGATGATGGCCTCGGCCACGCCCTTGGTGCCGTCGGCGAAGGCCGGGAACTCGAAGACGCCCATCGGGCCGTTCCAGAACACCGTCTTGGCGTTGGACAGCAGCGCGGTGAAACGTTTGACGGACTCGGGGCCGATGTCCAGGCCCATCTTGCCTTCGGGGATGCGGTCGGAGGCGACGGTCTCCGGTTCGGCATCCGCGGCGAACTTGTCGGCCACGACGATGTCGACGGGGAGGTGGATGACGTCGGCGTAGGTGTCCAGCAGGCGCTTGCAGGTGTCGATCATCTCTTCCTGCAGCAGCGAGGTGCCGACCGAAAGCCCCTGGGCCGCAAGGAAGGTGAAGCACATGCCGCCGCCGATGATGAGGCTGTCGGCCTTGGTGGCGAGGTTCTCGATGACGGCGAGCTTGTCGGAGACCTTGGACCCGCCGAGCACGACGGCATAGGGCCGCTCGGTCGAGCTGGTCAGCTGCTCGAGCACCTTGACCTCGGCGTCCACCAGTGTGCCGGCGTAGTGCGGCAGGATGTTCGCGACGTCGTACACCGAAGCCTGCTTGCGGTGCGCCACCCCGAAGCCGTCGGAGACGAACGCACCGGGCGAGCCGTCGGCGCCCTCGACCAGCGCCGCCAGCTCGCGGGCCAGGGCCGCACGCTCGGCGTCGTCCTTGCTGGTCTCACGCGGGTCGAAGCGGATGTTCTCCAGCAACAGCACGTCACCATCGGTCAGGCCCTCGGCGCGGGCGAGCGCGTCGGTGCCGACGACGTCGCCGGCCAGCTGAACGTGCCGGCCCAGCTTCTCTCCGAGCGCTGCGGCGACCGGTGCGAGCGAGAACTTGGGGTCCGGGCCGCCCTTGGGCCGGCCCAGGTGGGCGGTGACGACGACCTTGGCTCCGGCGTCGGCCAGCGCGGCCAGCGTGGGGACGGAGGCGATGATCCGGCCCGGATCGGTGATGTTGCCGTTCTCGTCGAGTGGGACGTTCAGGTCGGAGCGGACCAAGACGCCCCGCCCCTCTACGCCTTCGCCCAACAGCTCATCGAGGGTCTTGATGCTCATACCTGTCTTTCTCTTATCTACAGCGATTTGCCGACCAGTGCGGCGAGGTCGGCGATGCGGTTGGAGTAGCCCCATTCGTTGTCGTACCACGAGACGACCTTGGCGTGGTTGTCGATGACCTTGGTCAACCCCGAATCGAACAGCGAACTGTGCGGGTCGGTGACGATATCGGACGACACGATGGGCGCGTCGTA
>NZ_JBYTCM010000010.1:139701-190686 GCF_058790275.1 Mycobacterium sp. FW102-FHT13B02 | reverse complement strand
ATGATGTTCTGGCTGCCGTCGTACTTGTCGTCGTTGACACCCATCACGATGGTGATGTCCTCACCGGTGGCCGGCGCGGAGATGAGCACCTTCTTGGCCCCCGCCTCCAAATGCCCCTTGGCCTTGGCCGCATCGGTGAAAATCCCGGTCGACTCCACCACGATGTCCACACCGAGATCCCCCCACGGCAACGCCGCCGGACCCTCCTTGACCGCCAGCGCCGTGATCTTCGTGCTGCCCACCACCAAGGTGTCCCCGTCAGCACGCACCTCATGAGGCAGCCGGCCCAGGATCGAATCGAACTTCAACAGATGCGCCAGCACATCGGTGGAAGTCAGGTCATTGACCGCCACAATCTCCAGATCGGTGTTCGTCCCCGCCGCTTTCTGCGCGTCCAAGGCCCGGAAAAAGTTACGTCCGATGCGCCCGAAACCGTTGACGCCGATCCGAATAGTCACTGCTGTGCTCCTTCGCCGGTACTCCTGGACAGGTCATGCGGTGAATCCTCAGCCAGCCTAGTGCGGTGAGGAACCCCGCGTGCAGTACTCGACTCGCGCTCCGCGCGTCGGGTACGCCCCTGTCCGGTGACCACCGGTCGACGTGCGCTACGCGTCGTCGAGCAGGTCCGGGGTGACGGCCGACTCCGTGTCCGGAATCCCATCCTGCTTGGCCTTGCGGTCGGCCATCGACAGCAGGCGCCGAATCCGGCCTGCCACAGCATCTTTCGTCATCGGCGGATCAGCGAGCCGGCCCAGCTCCTCGAGCGAGGCCTGCCGGTGCTCGACGCGCAACCGCCCGGCGGCCGACAGGTGATCAGGCACCGTGTCGCCGAGGATGTCGAGCGCCCGCTCGACCCGGGCCGCGGCCGCAACCGCCGCCCGGGCTGACCGCCGCAGGTTCGCGTCGTCGAAGTTGGCCAGCCGGTTGGCGGTGGCACGCACCTCGCGGCGCATCCGCCGCTCTTCCCAGTTGAGCCTGGTGTCCTGGGCGCCCATCCGGGTCAGCAGCGCGCCGATGGCCTCGCCGTCGCGCACCACGACCCGGTCGCTACCGCGGACCTCGCGGGCCTTGGCGCTCACCCCGAGCCGACGCGCCGCGCCCACCAACGCCAGTGCCGCCTCCGGTCCCGGGCAGCTGACCTCCAGTGCCGAAGACCGGCCGGGCTCGGTCAGCGAACCGTGCGCGAGGAACGCGCCGCGCCAGGCCGCCTCCGCGTCGCCGACGCTGCCGCCGACCACCTGGGCCGGCAAGCCGCGCACGGGCCGGCCGCGCAGATCGAGCAGCCCCGTCTGCCGTGCCAGTGCCTCGCCGTCCTGCGCGACCCGGACCACGTACCGCGTGCTCTTGCGGATGCCACTGGCCGACAGCACGTGCACGACGGCGTTGTACCCGTACAGGTCGTAGATGTCCTTGCGCAGCCGCCGGGCGATGCTGCCCAGGTCCACCTCGGCCTCGACGACGACGCGACCGGCCACGATGTGCAGACCGCCGGCGAAGCGCAGCAGCGACGCCACCTCCGCCCGGCGTGCCGTCACCGAATTGACGACAAGCCGGCTCAGCTCGTCCTTCACTTCCGACGTCATCGCCACGAATCGTCACCTCTTGGTCCTTCAGGGGTCGGCTGCTGACGGAATCCGTCGGCCGACCGTGCGGCGGGAGTGGATGGCTCGTATGCGGGCCGGGCCGGTGCGCTGCCATTGAGACGCACCCGCTCCAGCGCAGCCGCAAGTCGTGCCGGGTCATGTAAAGGTGTACCAGGTCGGGATACGTCAGCAAACTCGACCTGAGCCTCGAGAAACGAGGCCGCCCGGCGCAGTTGGTCGCGTTCGCGTTCACTGGGGACACTCGCCGCGTCGACGATGATGTCGTGCACCGTCAGGCCGGGGGCGTGCTGAGACAGCACGTGCACATGCCGTTCGGCCGAGAACCCGGCCGTCTCCCCCGGCTCGGCGGCGAGGTTGAGCACCAGTGCCCGCCGCGCCTCTGTCGCCTGCAACGCGGCCAGCAGTTGGGGCACCAGCACATGCGGGATCACGCTGCTGAACCACGAGCCCGGACCGAGCACCACGAGGTCGGCCGACATGATGGCGTCGACAGCCTGCCGGGTGGCGGGCGGATCGCCCGGCAGCAGCCGGACCCGGCGCACCTTGCCCGGTGTGGTGGCGACCGCGACCTGACCGCGGATCACGCGACTCATCCGCGGATCGGCCTCGAGCCCGGACACGTCGGCCTCGATCTGCAGCGCGATGGGACACATCGGCAGCACCCGGCCCTTGACCCCGAGGATCCGACCGAGCTCGTCGAGCGCGGCGACCGGGTCGGCCAGCACCTCGTTGAGGCCGGCGAGCAGGAGGTTGCCGATCGGGTGACCGGCCAGCGCGCCGCTGCCGTTGAACCGGTGCTGGATGATGGTGGCCCACAACTGCCCGTGCGGACTGTCAGATGCCAAGGCCGCCAATGCCATTCGCAGGTCACCCGGCGGCACGATGTCCAGTTCGGAACGCAGCCGGCCCGACGAACCACCGTCGTCGGCGACGGTCACGACGGCCGTCACGTGTGGCGTCAGCCGGCGCGCCGCCGACAGCGTCGCGTACAAACCGTGTCCGCCGCCGAGCGCGACGATGCGCGCAGGTGCGCCGACCTCTTCGCGAGCGGCCGTCATTCGCGCCCCAGATCCCGGTGCAACACCCGCACGGTCAGGTTGTCACCGCCACGCAGCCGGCCCGCCAGCGCTTCGGCGATCGCGACGCTGCGGTGCTTGCCGCCGGTGCAGCCGATGGCCACGGTCATGTAGCGCTTCCCCTCCCGGCGATAGCCGTCGATCACAACCCCTAGCAGCCGATGGTAGGTGTCCACGAACTCGGCAGCGCCTTCTTGTCCCAGCACGTAGTCCCGAACCGCCGGATGCTGCCCGGTGTGGGGCCGCAACTCGTCGACCCAATGCGGATTCGGCAGAAACCGGACATCCATGACGGTGTCGGCGTCCATCGGCAGACCATATTTATAGCCGAACGATTCGACCG
Organism: Mycobacterium sp. FW102-FHT13B02; assembly: GCF_058790275.1. Taxonomy (NCBI): domain Bacteria; kingdom Bacillati; phylum Actinomycetota; class Actinomycetes; order Mycobacteriales; family Mycobacteriaceae; genus Mycobacterium; species Mycobacterium sp. FW102-FHT13B02. Next base: position 187,663 of record NZ_JBYTCM010000010.1, on the reverse strand, counting down.
TCACGCTCGTGCCGGTTGCCGCCTCCTCGCCGAAAGCCCGCTCGATGCTGGCGCGCAACGCCGGTACCGGCAGCGTAGAGGTGTCGATGACCAGATCGGCCGTCGCGCGGACCGACTCCAGCAATCTGCGTTCGGCAGCAATGCCTTCCGCGAGAGTCTGGTTGCCCTGGAGCGGGTGGCTGCGCCGGTTCTGCTCGTAGCGGCGCACCAGGATGTCGTCGGACGCCTCCAGGAACAGCACTCGCGGGAAGACGCTGCGGGTCGCCAGTTCGCGGCGAACGAAGTCCAGGTCTCCCGTGAAGCCACGGGACCGGACGTCCATGACCACGGCCAGCTTGGTGATGCGCGAACCGGCGGCCAGGCCCAGCTCGACCATGCGGGTGATCAGCTCCGGTGGCAGGTTGTCGGCGACGTACCAGCCGAGGTCCTCGAGTACCTTGGCGGCGGTGCCGCGCCCGGCGCCGGACAGACCCGTGACCAGAACCACGTCGATTTCACCGGCGGCGTCACCGGCCGCACCGTCCATCTGTTCGTCTGTCACGACTTCGTCCATCCCCCGCTTCTCATCTGCTGCGCGCTCACTCTGGTGTCCGATCATTGCCCATATCTGTCGGCGCCGCCCCCGAAACCGGCTGGGAATCAGCGGTGCCGGCGGGGTCCACCGACCGCAGGGCGTCGACCACCGCCTGGGCCGTGGCCGCACCGATGCCGGGGACCGCGGTCAGTTCGTCGACGCCGGCCTCCTTGAGCCGCGCCACCGAACCGAAGTGGGTCACCAACGCTTTGCGCCGGTGCTCACCGAGGCCCGGGATCGCGTCGAGCACCGACGCCGTCATCCGCTTGGATCGCTTGCTGCGGTGATAGGTGATGGCGAACCGGTGGGCTTCGTCACGTACCCGCTGAAGCAGATAGAGGCCTTCGCTGTTGCGCGGCATGATCAGCGGGTCCGGTTGTTCAGGCACCCACACCTCTTCCAGACGCTTCGCCAAGCCGATGACCGCCACATCGGTGACGCCCAACTCGTCGAGCACAGTGGCCGCCGCATTCACCTGGGGCCCGCCGCCGTCGACCACGAACAGGTTGGGCGGGTACGCGAATCGCTTTGGCCGCGCCGGGGTTTCGGTGGTGTCGGCACCATCGGTGTCCGTGCGGACCTGAGTGTCGGCCACGTGGCGCGCGAAGCGCCGTCGGGTCACCTCGGCAATGGACGCGACGTCGTCGGACCGGCCGTCGCCCGCGGCCTCGCGAATGGCGTAGTGCCGGTAGTCGGATTTGCGAGGCAGTCCGTCCTCGAACACCACCAGCGAGGCCACCACATCGGTGCCCTGCACGTGGCTGATGTCGACGCACTCGATGCGCAGCGGCGCGTCATCGAGCTCCAGCGAATCCTGAATGCTTTGCAGTGCTTCGGATCTGGCGTTGAAGTCGCCGGCCCGCTTGAGCTTGTGCTGCGCCAGCGCATCCTGCGCGTTGCGCTGCACGGTGTCGGCCAGGGCACGCTTGTCGCCGCGCTGCGCCACCCGCAGCTGCACCCGGGAGCCACGCAGACCGGACAACCAGTCGGCGAGTTCATCCGCATTGTCCGGAAGTACCGGAACCAGAACCTCTTTGGGCACCGGGTTGGTGATCTCGTCGGTCGGCGCCGCGCCGCGCAGTTCGGCCTGATCGCCGTAGAACTGCGTGAGGAACTGACTCACCAGGTAGTCCACGCCCGATTCACCCGGCTCACCGGATTTCTCGATGACCCAGCCGCGCTGGCCACGGACCCGGCCGCCGCGGACGTGGAACACCTGGACAGCGGCTTCGAGATCGTCGTCGGCGAACGCCACCACATCGGCGTCGGTGCCGTCGCCGAGCACGACCGCCTGCTTCTCCAGCGCCCGTTTTAGCGCCGAGATGTTGTCCCGCAGCCGCGCCGCCCGCTCGAACTCCAATTCCGCTGCCGCCTCGGCCATCTGCTGTTCCATGTCCCGGGCCAGCCGGTCGGTCTTGCCCGCCAGGAAGTCGCAGAAGTCGTCGACGATCTTACGGTGCTCGGCTGCGGTCACCCGGCCGACGCAGGGCGCCGAGCACTTGTCGATGTAGCCCAGCAGGCAGGGCCGGCCGATCTGGTTGTGCCGCTTGAACACTCCGTTCGAGCAGGTGCGCGCCGGGAAGACGCGGGTGAGCAGATCGAGCGTCTCGCGGATGGCCCAGGCGTGCGAGTAGGGGCCGAAGTACCGGACGCCCTTACGTCGCGGCCCGCGGTACACGAACAACCGCGGGTACTCCTCGTCGAGGGTCACCGCCAGGACCGGATACGACTTGTCGTCGCGGTACCGGATGTTGAACCGGGGATCGAATTCCTTGATCCAGTTGTATTCCAGTTGCAGCGCTTCGACTTCGGTCGTGACGACCGTCCACTCCACACTGCCGGCCGTGGTCACCATCTGGCGGGTGCGGGGCGCGAGCGCCGACAGGTCGGCGAAGTACGAGTTCAGCCGGTTGCGCAGGCTCTTGGCTTTGCCGACGTAAATGACCCGACCATGAGGATCCCGGAACCGGTACACCCCCGGTTCGGGCGGGATGGTTCCCGGCGCAGGCCGGTACGTCGATGGATCAGGCACTGTTACAGGTTAGTTCGGCTGGCTGACAGCATCGGAGACGCCGGTCTCGGCATCGATGAACTCGCAGAACGCCGCGGCCTTTGCCACGTAGTTGGCGAACAGGTCATAGCTGGCCGCGCCCGGCGACAGCAGCACGGCCGTCACGCCTGGTACCGCGGCCGCTGCCCGTACCGCCGCCCCCAGGCTGTCGACCGGGTGCACGGACTCCGGGTGTGCCGCGGCGAAGCGGCGCCCGATCGAGGTCCCGTTGGTCGGCCCCTGGATGAGGTGAACGTCACGCGCGCCGGAGAGCAGATAGTCGTCGATCTGGTCGTAGTCGAGCTGACGGTCCATGCCGCCGACGATGAGCGCCACCCGGTCATCGGGGCGCATCGAGCGCAACGCTGCGACCACGCTCTCGCCCGTGGTGGCCAGGGTGTCGTCGATCCAGCGCACTCCCGGAGTGCGCCGCACCACCTGAAGCCGGTGCGGCAAGGACTCGAATGTCGTTACCGCGCCCAGAAATTCGTCGTCGGTCACCGGCCGGCCCATCACCTCGGCGGCAGCAACAGCCGCCAGGGCGCCGTTGACGACGTTGTGCTCGTAGGCCATCACATAATCGCCCGTTCCGAGTCCAGCCTGGGTGCGCGCCGCCTCTTCCGCGTCGACGGTGCGCACCACCGGCGGCAGGGCGATACCCAGGCGATCGAGGACGCCGAGCACCTGCGGTGTGGTGACCAGAATCTCGCCGCCGCAGGCGAAGATGTTGGCTTTCGCGCTGTGGTAGGCGTCGATGTCGCCGTGCCAGTCCAGGTGATCCTCGAAGAGATTGGTGATCACCGAGATTCGCGGTGACGCGGTCACCAGGGCGCACTGTTGGCTGGACAGCTCGGCAACCACGACGGCGCCCGGCCCCGGCTCCAGGTCCGACAGCGGGGTGCCGATGTTTCCCGCGACGACGGCGTCCGCGCCGAGCCGCCGCAGCAGGTGCGTCAGGAACGACGCTGTCGTGCTCTTGCCCTTGGTCCCGGTGACGCCGACGGTCTGGGCAGCGTACCGGCGCAGGTACCAGTCGGCGGCGCTGGACAACGTGCCACCGGCGGCGCGCAGCTGGGCGAAAAATGGCTGATGCCAAGGTATCCCAGGGCTGAGGAACACCACGTCGCACTCCGCGAGGCGGGCCAGGTGCTCGGCACCGCGCCACAGATTCAGATTGGCGATATCACCGGGCGCATCCAGGGTCCCCCGCCCCGCGTCGTCGACGGCGTCGATGCGCGCGGCATCCGCGGCGGCCGCGGTGCGGGCCAGCGACTGGCCCTCCTTGCCGAAACCCCAGATCCCGACCGCGGCACCGGCGAGGTCTGGACGCTGGGACGTCATCGCCGGTCGTCCAGGGCGGCGCGATAGCGCTCGGGCACGTACTGCACGGCGGAACTGTCGTCGTGGTCGCCGGCGACGCGCTCCAAATCGGCCCGCGCGCTGCGGAACTCCTCGACCAGCGGCAGGCCGGCCCACGATTCGTCGTCGAGAACGGTCAGCATCGCCTCGGCAGCCTCGTAGTACTCCCCGACGCATTCGAACGGCTTGTGCGCACCGATGCCGAGGATGTCCTCGAACTCGGCGCGACTGTCGGTGTCCTCGAACAGGTTTCGCCCGAATATCGCCTCCACCTCGGCGCGGCCCAGGCGCGGCGCCATCAGCACGAACACGAACTGGCACTTCGGGCAGTGGCCGCACCAGGTGGCACCGCGCCGGCCGGCATCGAGGGCGAAGGGCCGGTTACAGCTGATGAAGGCGCGGAAATACTGGGGGCTGGCGGCGAACCGATCGGCGATCTGCGACTCCGACAGGCCGCGCAGCAGCGAGAAGTAGCGGTCCGGGTTCAGCCCGTACGCGGCGAGGGTGTCGCGCAGCAACGTCTCGTAGGTGACACTCTTGGACCACTGATGGTTGATGTCCTGGCCCATCCATTCGACGTTGCCGACGTTGGACGAACGCTCGTTGGACAGCACCACAGGTCCCAGGCCGTTGGCGTCCGCCACGATCAAACCGATGATGCTGTTGATCGCGGTGACCGGGATGTGTCCGTTGTAGGCGCCGGCAGCGTTGACCTCGATGAGGGTCCGGTCGATGGTCCGCATGACGCGCACGTGCGGCAGCCCGCTGATCTCGATGCACCGGTCGATGGGGTCGAATTTGTTCACGTTGAACAGCACCGGCTGCAGCGGGGTGAGGGCTTCGATGGTCACCACCGAGTCCTTGCCGCCGCCGACCGGCACCAGCGGTGCCGCGTCGGGATTCCAGGTGTCGGGCTGCGGTTCGGAGATTTCCGGGGCGAGCGAAGCGACGGGAGAAGCATCGGCGCGGTCGCCGGTGATCTCCGGGCTCAGCGCGCCGGGCAGGTTGTTGCGGTAGGCGTATTCACCGAGGCCGCCGGCCAGCACCTGGCGCAGATAGTCCACTTCGAAATCGTAAGTGGGGAAAGCGATTTCGATCTGCGGCGGTGCGGCGGCCTTGTAGTAACTCAGCGAGCAGGTCAGCGTCAGCAGGCGCAGCAGCCGGTCGTCGGGCCGGCCACCGCCCAGGCTGTCCCCGAAATCGACGGTCTCGGCGAAGCTGACGTCGTCCGCGGAATCGGCCCCGCACATGGTGTAGCGCCCGCGGAACACGCCGCCCTCGACGTCGAAGCCGTCGATGCGAAACGACTTGTAGGACTGTGGGACAAAAGGTTTGGTCACAGCTGCTCCAGGAACGGCGGGTAGGCGGAATCAACGGGGACGGCGCGGTCGCCGAGCCGGGCGACGGGCTGGGTGCGGTACTGCGGCGAGATCCACCACGCGTGACGCACCGCGTCGACGGGGACTTCATCTCGGCGCACAGCAGGACGCAGAACACCGCAGGTCTGTAGTTGATCGAGGATCGAGACGGGCTCGGGATTCTCGACACCGACCGGTTCGGCACCGACGTCGAGCACCAGAGCGCCGGCCACGGGCGGCGTGACGCCGGTACCGGCCTCGATGCCGTCGACGCAGCCTTGTTCGGCCAGCTGGCGCTGCAGCAGGTCCACGGTGCCCAGGCTGGTCGTCCGGGCCGCCATCCGCAGCCACCGCTCGTCCGTCTCCGCCGGTGCGGTCCAGTCACTGTCGCGCCAGCCGATGCGCACCGGACCGGGTGCGTAGACCTGGGAAGGCGTGCCCGTCACCGCGCACCGACCGCCGTCCACGATCGTGACGGTCGCGGCCACCAACTGCCCCGAGAAGTGAGCCACCGCGGCGCCGAGGTCAGCTTCGGACGGCATGGCGAGCCCGAAGTAGTCCGCGGCTTCGGCGAGGTACTGCCACAACCACGCCATGTCGACGGTCCGGCCCTGGTAGATCGGCACGGTCACCGTCGGGTAGGCACCAAGGCGGTCGACCAGTTCGGCGGGCGCGATCGCCACGACGTCCAGCGGCGGCGAAGGCATGCGAAAATCGGTCACTATCAGCAAATTCTATCCCATGGGAGGGCGCGGACAGGTGGGCCTCGTGATGGGACGGATATGACGACCGGCGAGAAGCCGAAGGCGGATCGCACGTGACACCGACAGGGGTGATCCGGCTCACCGAGGCCGACTGGCGGATGTTCGCCGCGCTACGGCTGCGCGCGCTGGCCGATTCCGCGGGGACCGACGACGCCGAATACCGCACCGAGCTGAGCTTCACCGGGACGCAGTGGCGCCGGCGGCTGCGGGCCCACGCCCAGTTCGCCCTCGCCCAGGACAACCGCCTCGTGGGCCTGATCGCCGCGCATCGGGCCAGCCCCGGGTCGGTGTACCTCTACTCGCTGTGGACCGATCCGGTCGCGCGCGGGCGTGGCGTGGCGCGCACCCTGCTGACCGCGGCGATCGACTGGGGACGTGAGCTGGGAGCGCACACCGTGACACTGCGGGTGCACCGCGACAATGCGGCAGCGCTCGGGGTCTACCAGGACTTCGGGTTCGTCGCCACGGCCGAACCGGCCGAGGGTTCCCAAAACCCCGGTCCGGCAGACGAACTCACGATGTCTTTGACTCTGAGCTGAGATCCGGGCGGTATTTCGCGACCAGTTCCCGTAGCTGGTCCATCGCGTCGACTGCCCGCACCTTGTCGACGGTCTGGATGGCCATGATCGGGACGTACTCGTCGTCGGGCAGGTCCACCCGGGCCCACCGCGCACCCAGCGGGAACGAGACCCCGGCTACGTCGGGCCAGGCAATGAGCTTGTCGCTCAGGACGTTACGGACGACGATGCCGGCCGGACCCACCCGTAGCCGGGACCGTGTCGGCAGCAGTACCGCACCGGCCAGGATGAGCCCGAGCAGTGCCATGGAGACCTGGTCGGAGGTCTGGAAGATCACCCCGGTGGCGCCGAGTTTCAGTAGCGCACCCACAGTGATGTGCACGACGATGATGACGGCGGCCGCCGCGTACGCGACGTACTTCACCCGCTGCGGCCGGACCTCCAGATCCCAGCTGCCGGCATCCTTGGTCATCGGCGCAGGTCGCGCAGGGTGAGCGCGGTGGCCAGCGCCGCCGATGCGGCCTGCTCGCCCTTGTCTTCCGCCGAACCGGGCAAGCCGGCGCGGTCGATGGCCTGCTCTTCGGTGTTGACCGTCAGCACGCCGTTGGCGACCGGGGTCGACTCGTCGAGCGACACCCGGGTCAGGCCCTGCGTGACGGCGTCACACACGTAGTCGAAATGCGGTGTGCCACCCCGGATCACCACGCCGAGCGCGATCACCGCGTCGTGCGTCTTGGCCAATTCCTGTGCCACCACCGGGATTTCGATGGCACCGAGCACCCGGATCACAGTCGGTTCGGCAATGCCCGAGGCCGTGGCCACGCGGCGCGCGCCGTCCAGCAGTGCGTCACAGATGACGGTGTGCCAGGTGCTGGCCACAATGGCCAGCTTGATTCCGGACGCGTCGAGCGCCGGCATTTCCGGAACGCCGGCACCACTCATTTACCTTCTCCGTCTGTCGCGTCACCGGCGAAATCGTCGAGTCCGATGAGGTCGTGTCCCATCCGGTCCCGCTTGGTCATGAGATACCGGATGTTGTCGGCATTGGGGCCTATGGGCAGCGGCACCCGCTCGATGATGTGCAGGCCGTAGCCGTCCAGACCGACGCGCTTGGCCGGGTTGTTGGTCAACAGCCGCATGGACCGGATACCGAGGTCGACCAGGATCTGGGCACCGATGCCGTAGTCCCGGGCATCGGCGGGCAGGCCGAGTTCCAGATTGGCGTCGACGGTGTCGGCGCCGGCATCCTGCAACTGATAAGCCTGCAGCTTGTGCAACAGGCCGATGCCGCGGCCTTCATGCCCACGCATGTACAGCACCACGCCACGGCCCTCATTGGCCACCATCTCCATGGCGGCATCCAGCTGGGGGCCGCAGTCGCAGCGCCGCGAACCGAACACGTCACCGGTCAGGCACTCGGAGTGCACGCGCACGAGGACGTCGTCACCGTTCTCCGGGGAGACATCGCCGCGCACCAGGGCCACGTGTTCGACGTCCTCGTACATGCTCGTGTAGCCGACGGCCCGGAACTCGCCGTGCCGGGTCGGAATCCGGGCCTCGGCCACCCGCTCGATGTGCTTCTCGTGCTTGCGGCGCCACTCGATGAGGTCGGCGATGGAGATCAGCGCCAGGTCGTGATCGTCGGCGAAGACGCGCAGCTCGTCGGTCTGGGCCATGGCGCCCTCGTCCTTCTGGCTGACGATCTCGCAGATCGCGCCGGCGGGCTGCAAACCGGCCAGGCGGGCCAGATCGACCGCGGCTTCGGTGTGACCGGGACGGCGCAGCACGCCACCGTCCTTGGCGCGCAACGGAACTACGTGTCCCGGCTTGGTGAAGTCATCCGCGACGGCGTCCGGATCGGACAGCGCCTGCATGGTCTTGGCCCGGTCCGAAGCCGAAATGCCGGTTCCCACACCCTTTTTCACGTCGACGGTGACGGTGTAGGCGGTGCCGTGCTTGTCCTGGTTCACCGCGTACATCGGCAGCAGGCCGAGGCGGTCGCAGATGGCACCGTCGAGCGGCACACACAGGTAGCCCGAGGTGTAGCGGACCATGAAGGCCACCAGCTCCGGCGTCGCCTTCTCCGCGGCGAAGATCAGATCGCCTTCGTTCTCGCGATCTTCGTCGTCAATGACGACGACAGCCTTGCCCGCCGCGATATCGGCAATCGCCCGCTCGACGGAATCAAGCCTCGTCATCTCCACCACCCTTGCCGTGGCCACATCAGGGCCATGTTGATCACCTACCAGTATGAACCACTGGTACAGGCCGACTTACTCCCGCCGGTCCGCTCAGCGGACACGGCATGACCGGGCGCTACTGCGCCGGGGTGAGCAGCCGCTCGACGTATTTCGCGATGACGTCGACTTCCAGGTTCACCGTGGTGCCCACCGGCGCACGGCCCAAAGTCGTCAGCTGCAACGTCGTTGGGATGAGAGAAATCTCGAACCAGTCGCCCTGCTCGTCGCGGCCCAGGCCGGACACCGTCAGCGATACCCCGTCGACGGTGATCGAGCCCTTCTCGACCACGTACCGGGCCAGCTGCGGTGGCATCGCGATGCGCACGACCTCCCAGTGCTCCGAGGGTGTGCGCGCGAGGACCGTGCCAACCCCGTCCACATGGCCCTGCACGATGTGCCCGCCGAGGCGGCTGTTGATCGCCGCGGCGCGCTCGAGGTTCACCCGGCCGCCGACCTCGACGCCGGCCAGGCTGGACCGGTTGAGGGTCTCGGCCATCACGTCGGCGGAGAACGCACCGTCGGGCAGCACCTCGACGACGGTCAGGCAGACACCGTTCACCGCGATCGAATCACCGTGGCCGGCATCGGTGGTGACCAGCGGACCACGGATGACGAACCGGGCCGCGTCGGCCAGTTGATCCTTGCTGACGATCTCGCCGAGCTCTTCGACAATGCCGGTGAACATGGGGCCAAGCTTAGACAGTCCCCGTCGCTTCGCTCGCCCCTGAAACATCCCCCGTCGCTTCGCTCGCCCCTGAAACATCCCCCGTCGCTTCGCTCGCCCTGCCAAGCTGCTTCTCGCCGAAGTAGTGCGCCACCGGGTTGCCGTTGAAATTCGGGATCGGCCGGTACCCCTCCGATTCGTACAACCGCTGGGCATATGGCTGCCGTGACCCCGTATCGAGCCGGGCAACGGTGTAACCGAGCCCGCGGGCGGCGTCCTCCAAAGCCCGCAACAGGATTCGGGCCAGGCCCTGCCCGCGTGCCTCCGGCGCCACGTACATCCGCTTGATCTCGCACGCCCCGTCGGGCAGCCGCTTGAGCCCGCCTCCGCAGACCGGCCGCCCGTCGCGGTATCCGGCCAGGTAGACGCCGTGCGGCGGGCCGAGTTCGGCAGGCCCGGCCTTGGGCATGTCCGGTGCGTTCAGATCGAGCCCGCCGCGGACGTCGGCATACAGTTCGGCCATCTCGGCCTCCATGGCGCCGACCAGCGCCGCGCCGTCTCCGGCATCGATCGGAACCGCCCGGAATTCGACTTCAGCAACCATGCCTGTGGTTCTACCGGGCCATCGAGACAACTTGTTAGTCAGGCGCACCTATTACGATGCAGGACATGCAGACGCGCAAACGCTCCGCCATGCTTGTTTCCCTACTCTCCACCATGATGGCCGGGGTGCTCCTGGTCTCCGGCTGCTCGAAGTCCGAGGCACCCTCTACCCCGCTGCCCGACGCGGCGACGCTGCTCAAGCAGTCCGCCGACACCACCCGCGGCCAGCAGAGCGTGCACCTGGTCCTGACCGTCAACGGCAAGATCGCCAAGATGACGGTGACCAAGCTCACCGGTGACATGACGCTGACCCCGGCCGTCGCCGGCCAGGGCAAGGCCAACCTGTCGGTGGGCGGCATGGGGGTCCAGGACGCCCCGTTCGTGGTCTACGACAACCACCTGTACGCCTCGTTGTCGGCCGGTGGTCCCCTGTCCGACTTCGGCCCCGCCGACGCCATCTACGACATCTCGGCGATCCTGCGCCCGGATACCGGTCTTGCCAACATCCTGGACAACTTCACCGACGCCAAAGCCGTCGGTCGCGAGGACATCAACGGCGTGAAGACCGTGAAGGTCACCGGTACCGTCAGCGCCGACGCGGTCAACAAGATCGCTCCGCAGCTGAAGGTCACCAACCCGCTGCCGGGCACCGCCTGGATCGATGAGAGCGGCAACCACCAGTTGGCACAGGCGCAGCTGGAGACCAGCCCGGGCAACAGCCTGCAGATGACGCTGACCGACTGGGGTAAGCCGGTCACCGTCAACAAGCCCGACGTTCAGTAATGGCCGGGGGCAACAACCGCCACGTCGCCATCGCCGCGGGCAGCCTCGCGGTCCTGCTCGGCGCGCTCGACACCTATGTCGTCGTGACGATCATGACCGACATGATGAAGGACCCGCCGGACGGCATCGGCATCCCGATCAACAAGATCCAGCAGGTCACGCCGGTGGTCACCTGGTACCTGCTGGGCTACATCGCGGCCATGCCGCTGCTGGGCCGGGCCTCGGACCGGTTCGGCCGCAAACTGGTGCTGCAGGCCAGCCTGGCGCTGTTCGCGGTGGGTTCGATCGTCACGGCAATGGCCGGCATGTTCGCCCCGGCGAACGACATGATCGAACCGCTGATCCAGTTGATCATCGGCCGGACCATCCAGGGTGTCGCCAGTGGCGCGCTCCTGCCGGTGACGCTGGCACTGGCCGCCGACCTGTGGGCGGCCCGCAACCGCGCCGGGGTGCTCGGCGGTATCGGTGCCGCGCAGGAGCTGGGCAGCGTGCTCGGCCCGCTGTACGGCGTCGGCGTGGTGTGGCTGCTGAACGACTGGCGCGATGTCTTCTGGATCAACGTGCCGCTGACCATTGCGGCCATGGTGATGATCCACTTCAGCCTGCCCTCGCGCGCCGAGACCGAGACGCCGGAGAAGATCGACGTGCTCGGTGGCGTCCTGCTCGCCGTCGCGCTCGGGCTCGCGACCTGGGGTCTGTACAACCCCAGCCCGGACGGCAAGCAGGTGTTGCCGGAAAACGGTCCGCCGTTGCTGATTGCCGCCGCGGTGGTCGCCGTCGCGTTCTTCGTCTGGGAGAAGATCGCCCGCACGAAGCTCATCGATCCGGTGGGCGTGCACTTCCGGCCGTTCCTGGCCGGTCTGGCATCGTCGCTGTGCGCGGGCGCGGCACTGATGGTCACGCTGGTCAACGTCGAGCTGTTCAGCCGCGGTGTCCTCGGTATCGACCAGGCCCACGCGGTCTTCAAACTGGCGTGGTTCCTGGGTGCGCTGCCGGTCGGCGCCCTGGTCGGTGGGTGGATCGCCACTCGCGTGGGCGACCGCATCGTGGCGTTCGCCGGCCTGGTCATCGCGGCCGCCGCATACCTGCTGGTGTCGCACTGGGACATGAACGTGCTGGAGGCCAGTCATGACCTCGCGATCATCACGTTGCCGAAGCTGCCGACCGACCTGATCATCGCCGGCCTGGGGCTGGGTCTGGTCATCGGTCCGCTGACCTCGGCGACACTGCGGGTGGTGCCGACAGCACAGCACGGCATCGCCTCGGCCGCGGTCGTCGTCTCCCGCATGATCGGCATGCTGATCGGGATGGCGGCGCTGTCGGCGTGGGGTCTGTACAAGTTCAACCAGAACCTGGCGGCCTTGCCGCCGGCGAAGGGTGGCAGCCTTGCCGACGCGGCGGAACAGATCACGAAGAACGTCAGAATTGCCTACACCATGCAGTACAGCTCGATCTTCCTGATCACCGCCATCGTCTGCGTGGTGGGTGCGCTGGCGGGTCTGCTGATCGCCGGCCGCCACGAACTGGCCGACGAACCGGAGACCGCTCCGGAGGTGGATCCGGCGCCGGTGGCCTAGGCCATCAGCCCAACGACAACGGAGCCGCAGAGTCAATCGACTCTGCGGCTCCGTTATTTCAGTCAGCAGGCCCCGCGCACTCGACGCAGGCTCAGGTGTCCCGGCTCAGCACCGCTCCAGGCCCGGGCGCATCAGCACCACGTTGTCCGGGATGTATGCCGGGGTCGGCGCCGGCGCGGGCCCCTGGTGGAACCCGTTCGTGTGTGCCGCCAGGCGTTCCAGCGCCACATCCACGGCGTCGTCGAAGTCCTCGACCACGCTCAGGACCGCCCGCAGGGGCCGTCGGAACATCATGTCTTTGATGCCGTCTTCAACCGGACGGAAGCTGAGCCAGTCCTGCAGTGCAGTCATGCTCGTATCCTTTGCTCGTGTTCACCTTCGCTCTAACGACATCGGTGAGCGCGATATTTCGGCCGGATCCACGTGACCCGGTCCGTGCTTCTAATTTTACGACCGCGCAACCCCGGCCTCCTGCGCAGATGCCGAGGCGTTGATCTCGAACTGGTAACGATTAGCAGAACTAAAGATGGGTCGCGGTGAGGCCAATCACATTGCGCGCCACGGTGAATCGCACGTCTCATACGCTGCGGGAATCAATTCGGGTGATTCAGCATCGGCTCGCCACCGTTCAGAGCGCCGCGGGCGGCCTAAAAAGTTCGCTGGGACGCCCCCGAGCAATCAGTTCGGCACCAGGCTGAGGCGCACGTCGGCACCGACGGTGGCAACCCCGTCGAAACGCCAGCGGCGGGCCTGCGAGATGGTCGGCACACCGACATCGTCGATCGCCGTGATCGGTCCACCCAGCAGCGTCGGCGCCAGATAGGCCAGAATCCGGTCCACCAACCCCGCCCGGACGAACGCCCCGGCCAGCGTCGGGCCACCCTCGAGGATCACGTCGGTCCGGTCCGACAGCGCCTGGAGCACCTCCGACGGGTCGTGCGTCCGGATCACCATGGTGCGGGAATCGTCGTTGAGGACGTTCGATTCGGACGAGATTTCGCGTGCCCCGACCACCACTCGGAGCGGCTGACGCGCCGCCAGGGTGCCGTCGGGCAGGCGGGCGGTCAGCGACGGGTCGTCGGCCAGCACCGTGCCGGTCCCGACGACGATGGCGTCGGCCACCCCGCGGTGCCGGTGCACGTCGGCCCGGGCGGCGGGGCCGGTGATCCACTGGCTCGTACCGTCGGCCGCGGCACTGCGGCCGTCGACGCTGGCCGCGAACTTCCACGTCACATGGGGCCGGCCGGTGCGCTGGCGGTGCAGCCACTCCCGCAACGGCCCGCCGGACACCTCGTCGGCGAGGACGCCCGAGGACACCGTCACCCCGGCATCGGTCAGTCGCTGAGCGCCGCCCGCGGCCACCGGATTCGGGTCGGCCACGGCGAACACCACGCCCGCCACCCCGGCGTCCAGCAACGCATCGACGCAGGGGCCGGTGCGGCCCTGGTGATTGCAGGGCTCGAGCGTCACCACGGCAGTGCCGCCCGCAGCACGGGTACCGGCCCGCCGCAGTGCCACCACCTCGGCGTGCGCCTCCCCCGCCGGTTGGGTCCCGCCGACGCCGGCCACGTCGCCGTGGCGGTCCAGGATCACCGCGCCGACCGGCGGGTTCGGGTAGGTGGTGCCTTTGACCGCATCGGCCTGGCCGATGGCCAGCCGCATCGCGTCGAGCACCGCGGCGTCGAGCACCGCGGCGTCGAGCGCCTTCGGCGTCACAGCACCAGGTGCGGTGAGGCAGCCGCGGCCTGACGCCGCAAGGCCTCCACCGCGGCACCCGGATCGGCCGTGTTGTAGACCGCAGAACCCGCGACGAAGCAGTCGACACCGGCCGCGGCGGCCGCCTCGATGGTTTCGTCGTTGATGCCGCCATCGATCTCGACGATCAGGGTCAGCTCACCGGAGTCGACCAGGCGGCGCGCCGCGGTGACCTTGGGCAGCACCTCGGCGATGAATTTTTGGCCGCCGAAGCCGGGTTCCACCGACATCACCAGCAGTGTGTCGAATTCCCGCAGGATTTCCAGGTACGGCTCGATCGGGGTGCCGGGCTTGACGGACAGGCCCGCCTTCGCCCCGGCCGCGCGGATGTCGCGGGCGACGGCGATCGGGTCGTCGGTCGCCTCCGCGTGGAACGTGACGTTGTAGGCACCGGCCTCGGCATATGACGGAGCCCAGCGCTTCGGGTCCTCGATCATCAGATGGCAGTCCATCGGGATGTCGGTGACCTTCAGGAGGCTCTCGACCACCGGCAGACCCAGTGTCAGGTTCGGGACGAAATGGTTGTCCATGACGTCGACGTGCAGCCAGTCGGCGCCTGCCACCGCCGCGGTCTCGTCGGCGAGCCGGGCGAAGTCGGCCGAAAGGATGGACGGGGCGATCAGTGGGGCATGGGCGAGCGGAGCGACGGGAGATGGACCTGCCATGGCGGTCAGACTACTTTGAGCGCGGCCGCGAACATTGCATCGGTGCCATGCCGATGTGGCCATAACTGCACGTATGGTCCGGGCCCGAGCCGGTCCGCCGGTGCGAACAAGGGCCGGGTGTCGATCACCTCGACGGGCTGACGGCGCAGGGCGTCGGCGATCACGCCGACCGTCTCGGCCAGGTGTGGCGAGCAGGTCGCGTACAGCACAACCCCGCCGGGCCTGGTGAGTTTGATTGCCGCAGCGAGCAATTCACGCTGTAGCCGGGCCAGACCCGGCACGTCAGAGGGCTGCCGGCGCCACCGCGCCTCGGGACGACGGCGCAGTGCACCCAGACCGGTACAAGGCGCATCGACCAGAACCCGGTCGAACGAGCCGGGCTCCAGACCCGACTCGCGGCCGTCGACCCGCAGCACCTCGACACCCATACCGCTGGTGTTGCGTTCGACCAGATCCGCCCGGTGCGCTGCCGGTTCGACAGCGGTCACGTCGGCGCCGCACTGCGCGGCGATGGCGGCCAGCATCGCGGTCTTACCGCCGGGACCCGAACACAGGTCCAGCCACCGGGTGTCGTTGCCCTCCAGCGGCGCCTCGGTCAGCGCCCGGGCCACCAGCTGGCTGCCCTCGTCCTGCACCTGGGCGAGGCCGTCCCGGATCGGGTCCAGCTGGCCGGGGTCGCCGCCGGGCAGGTATACCGCGTACGGCGAGTACCGGCCGACTTCGCCGCCGACCGCCGCGGCCAGCTCGTCGGCGCTGATCTCACCGGGGCGGGCCGCCAGGTGCACGACGGGGCGTTCGTCGTCGCTGGTGAGCATCGCGTCCAGCTCCCCCGCGTCGGCGCCGAGTGCGTCGGCGAAGGCCTGGGCCACCCAGCGCGGATGGGCGTGGGTGAAGGCGGTGTGGCCGATCGGGTCGGCGGCGGCCGACGGCGCGAGCTCGGCCACCCAGGTGGCCTCATCCTTGCCCGCGATGGTGCGCAGCACGCCGTTGACGAAACCCGCACGCACCGAATCGAATTCGATGCCGGCCTGCTCGACGGTGGTGTCGACGGCCGCATGGGCGTCGACCCGGGTGCGGAGCAACTGGTAGGCGCCGAGCCGCAGCAGGTCCAGCAGCACCGGGTCGATCCGGTCGGTGGGCCGGCCGGCGGCACTCTCGATCACCGCGTCGAGCAGTCCGACGCAGCGGCAGGTGCCGTAGGTCAGCTCGGTGGCGAAGGCCGCGTCACGGCCCGTGATGTCACGCTCGCGCAGGATCGCCGGCAGCGCCAGGTTGGCGTAGGCGTCGCGCTCCGACACGGCACGCAGCACGTCGAAAGCGGCTTGGCGCGCCGGATCGAGCGGCTTGCGGCGCGGGCCGCGGGGGGCGCGCCGTTCGGCATCGGCCGGTCGGGACTGCGACTGGCCCGGCTGGCGGGCCTGACGATCCCGGCCACCCGAGCGGCCCTGGTTGTTCGGGCGGCCCTGCCGTCCCCGATCAGCGCCACTCTTACCGCGGTCGCGTCCGCCGCGCCCCTCGCTGCTCCGTTCGCTCACCGGGCCACCACACCTTCATCCAGCCGGGCGCCGCGCGCCCAGTCCGCCGCATTCATCAGTTTCTTCCCCGGCGGTTGCACCATGCCCAGCCGCACCGGAGAGCTCCCGGTGCCGATCAGCACCTCCTCCGTCCCCCGTCGCTCCGCTCGCCCGGCTGCCTTCTCCACGCGAATTACGCCGGGCGCCAACGGTTCTGCCTCGACCCGAACCACCGGGCCGAGTTTCACCCGCAAGTCGCCGATCTCGGTCCAGGCACCCGGGTTGGGCGTCACCGCGCGAATGCGGCGGTCGACCACGTGTGCGGGCAGGTCCCAACGCACGCGCGCGTCTTCGACGGTGACCTTGGGGGCGATCGTCACGCCGTCGGCGGGCTGCGGCACCGGGGTCAGTGCACCGTCCTCGACACCGTCGAGCGTCGTCTCGAGCAGACCGGCACCGGCGTCGGCCAAGCGGGCCAGCAGGTCACCCGCGGTGTCAATGGGCCGTATTGCCTCGGTCAGCACGCCGTACACCGGGCCGGAGTCCAGGGCACGTTCGATCTGGAACGTCGTGGCGCCCGTCACCTCGTCGCCCGCGGCGATGGCAGCCTGCACCGGGGCGGCGCCGCGCCAGGCCGGCAGCACCGAGAAGTGCAGGTTGATCCAGCCCCGCCGCGGCACGGCCAGCAGTTCGTCACGCAGCAGGGCACCGTAGGCGACGACGGCGCAGCAGTCCGGTGCCAGCTCGGCGAGTTCGGCGACGAACTCCGGCTCGTTGGGTTTGGCCGGCCGCAGCACCGGAATACCTTCTGCCAGAGCAAGTTCGGCCACCGGGGACGGCGCCGGCTTGCCCCGCCGACCGGAGGCCGCGTCGGGTCGGGTCAGCACCGCGACCACCTCGTGGCGGGGCGACGCGATGAGCCGGCGCAGGGACGGCAGCGCGGGTTCCGGAGTTCCGGCGAAGACGATACGCACGATCCACCAGGCTACTGCCTATTTCCCGTCGCTCCGCTCGCCCGGCTTTGTGATCGGACCGAACCCACTCATCCGATGTGCAGCGGATCGATCTGCACGCGCACCGGCTCCTGATCATGGCGGGCGCTGAGCACACCCGTCGCCCGCCGTAGGGCCGCCGCCAGCACCAGCCCACGGTCGCGCGGGACCCGCACCAGCATCCGGTGTACCGGAGAGCCTGAGTCCACACCGGGCGGACGGCGGGCGCCGAACGGCAGGTCGACCGGACCGAGCACCTCGGCATCGGGTGGCAACGCCGCGGCCTCCAGCAGCGCGTCGACCCCCTCCGGAATGCCGTCGACGGCCGCGAGGTGCACCGCAGGTGGCAGCCCGACCTCGGTTCGGCCGTCGAGCTCGGACTCGGCATGCCCGACCGGGTCCCAGCGCACCAGCGCCTGCACCGTCGGGATCGACGACTCCGCGACCACCGCCACCGTGCCGCCGGCAGCCCGATCGACCACCATGGCCGACACTGACATCCACCGGCGCAGCGTGTCCTCGGCGGCCCGCAGATCCTGGCGGCCCAGCAGGGCCCACCCGTCCAGGAGCAGCGCCGCGCCGTAGCCGCCGTCGGCGCGTGGTTCGGCGCCCGGGGTCGCCACCACGACCGCCGGGCGGGCGGGTACCTCGGTCACCACGGCGTCGCCACCGGAGGTGACCACCGGGACGCCGGGAAAGGCGCGGCCCAGCTCCTCCGCGGTGCGCCGGGCACCGACCACCACGGCGCGCACGGCATCCGAGCCGCACCGGCCACAGCGCAGCGCGATGTCCTGGCGGCCGCACCAGCGGCAGACGGCGCCGACGGTGTCCCGGTCGGGCAGCGACAGCGGGCCGGTGCAGTGCCGGCACCGGGCAATGGTCCGGCATTTGCCACACGCCAGCGCGGGAACGTAGCCGCGGCGCGGCACCTGCACCAGTACCGGCCGCCCGGCGCTCAGGGCCGCCCGCGCGGCCCCCAACGCCATCGACGGCAGCCGCGCGGTGCGCGCGGCGGCGTCGCGCTCGTGGGTGTGCGCGTCGTCGTCGAGCGCGACGACCCGCGGGGCCCGCGCGCGCACGACGGAGCGGCCGGCCACCAGGTCATGCGCCCAGTTACTCCGCACCAGCGCCTGCGCCTCCGCGGTACGGGAGAAGCCGCCGATCACTGCACCGCAACGCAATTGGTGCGCCCGCAGCATCGCGACCTCCCGGGCGTGCGGGTACGGTGCGCGGGGTTCGGCGAGCGAGTCGTCACCGTCGTCCCAGACAACGATCAGCCCGAGGTCGGAGACCGGGGCGAACACCGCACTGCGCGTGCCGATCACCAGCCGGGCTTGGCCACGCAGCACCGACAGCCACCGCCGGTACCGCTGCGACGGGCCGAGGCCCGCGGACAGTGCGACCACCCGGGACTCGTCGACGAGTGTCAGCGCCGCGGCGTGGACGGCGTCGACGTCGCGCTGGTCGGGGACGATCAGCAGCGCACCCCGCCCGGCGTTGACGACGACCGCCGCGGCCTCACACAGCCGCCTGGCCCAGTCCTCGCCTGGCAGCGCCTGCCACACGGCGCGGGCCGCCCGGCCCTCGCCGAGCGCCTCGAGGAACTGCTCACCGCGGCCGTAGTTCGCCCAGGCACCGGCGTCGACCCGATGCGGGGTGAGCGGCGGGAGTTCCGGCGGCGCCTGCTTCTCGACGGTGGCGTGCCGGGGCGGAATGGCCAGCCGCAGCACGTCGGGACGGCTGCCCGCGTACCGGGCGGCCACCGCTTCGGCAAGGCGCTGCACCGCCGGGGTCAGTACCCGCTCGGCCGAGACCACGCGATCCAGCCAGCCGAGCTTGCCGGAATGGTCGGTGTCCGAACGTCTTTCGAGAATGAAGGCGTCGACCAGCCGGCCGTTGAACCGGACCTTGGCACGCACGCCCGGCTGGGCGTCGTCGGACAGGTCGGCGGGCACCAGGTAGTCGAACTCGCGGTCCAGGTGCGGCACCGACAGCATCGGCAGCACCCGGGCCACGGGCTCGTGTTCGGCCTGCGCCCTGGTGACGGTCACGCAGCCGGTGTACCAGACATGGCCGACACGGCCGCCACCGTCCGGCCCGCGAAGAATCCGGCGGTGATCAGGAGCAACGACGCGGCATAGGCCCACCAGATGGGTATTGCCAGCGTCTCGTCACCGAGGACGAACTTGCTGATCCCGATCATGCCGTCACTCACCGCGAAACACAGTGCACCGAGCGCGGTCCAACGGGTCGGCAGGTCGGCGAACAGCGCGGTGCACACCATGGCCACCAGGACCGCCATGTACACGGTGACGGGGATGGTCATCTTCTGCGCGACCAAGCTCGGCCAGAACCAGACGATCAGCCCGACACAGATGACCACCAAGGCCCCGGCGCCGGCGGTGGCGGCCGGGGTCCGCCGGGCGAGAGGCAGCAGGGCCGCCAGGAAACACAGATGCGCGATCAGGAACGAGCCCAGCCCGAACACGAATCCCAGCGGCCATCCGGGGATGGCCAGCAGGAAGTCGCCGCCTGCCGAGAACACCAGTGCGGCGATCAGCCAGCGGCGTTCGCGCACGATCGCGTGTCCGGCCGCGGCCACCGCCAGCAGCAGCGCAGGCAGCGCCTTGATCTCGGGCTGCAGGGCGAACTGGCCGGTCAGGTCCGCACCGGGCGGCAACCGCAGCGCCGTCACGATGAGAAAGACGCCGTAGCCGGCGGCGACGACAGCGGCCGCCACCCACACCCGCCAGCGCGGTGCGTACGGTGAACTCATGTCGGACACTGTGCGTCCCCCGCTCGATCCCATTCTGGAAAAGGTACTGGAAGCGGTTCCGTTCCAATTGACCATGGACGGCGGCGTCGAAGCCGCCCGGGCGCGGTTCCGTGAGCTGCCCCGCAAGGCCGTGTTCCCCGAGGTCCGCGCCGAGGACCGCGCCATCGAACGCGTGCCGGTCCGGATCTACTGGCCCGCGGACGTCGAACCATCGGCACCCGTGGTGCTGTTCTTCCACGGCGGCGGCTGGGTGGTCGGCGATCTCGACACCTACGACGGCACCGCCCGGTTGCATGCCGCCGGGACCGGCGCCGTGGTGGTGTCGGTGGATTACCGCCTGGCCCCCGAGCACCCCTTTCCCGCCGCGGTCGACGATGTCTGGGCCGTCACCCAGTGGGTGGCCGCAAACGCCGGCGAGATCGGTGGTGACCCGAATCGTCTTGCGGTTGCCGGTGATTCGGCCGGCGGCAACCTCGCCGCCGTGGTCGCCCAACTGGCTCGTGACGCCGGTATCCCGCTGCGCGCCCAGCTGCTGTGGTACCCGGCGACGACCTGGGACACGACGCTGCCGTCGTTCACCGAGAACGCAGACGCGCCGGTGCTCGGCCGCGACGACGTCGGCGGTTTCTCGCTGCTCTATGCCACGGGTGTCGACCTACGGAACCCACCGGCCGCCCTGGTGCCGGCGCGCGCCGAGTCCCTGGCCGGGCTGGCACCGGCGTACATCGCCGTCGCCGGCCACGACCCGCTGCGCGACGACGGCATCCGGTACGGCGAGATGCTCACCGCGGCAGGGGTTTCCGTCGAGGTCCACAATGCCGAGACCTTGGTGCACGGCTACCTGGGCTACCACGGTGTGGTGCCGGCGACGACGGAGGCGGCCGACCGCGCCATCGCCGCACTCCGAGTCGCGTTAGCCTGAGGCATGACTCTGGATGAGCCCGACGCTGTGACGTCCTCAGGCCGCCCCGGCATTGACCCGATCCTCAAAGCTCTGCTGGACGCCGTGCCGCTGGAGTTCACCATCGACGACGGCGTCGAGGTGGCCCGGGCCAAGCTCGCCGCGGTGCGGCCGCCCGCCGCGATGCTGCCGAACCTGCGGATCGAGGACCGCGTGCTCGATTGCGGTGATGCGGGCCGGATTCCGGCGCGGGTCTACTGGCCGCCCATCGACGGTGAGACGCGTCCGCTGCCGGTCGTGGTCTTCTACCACGGCGGCGGCTGGGCCATCGGCGATCTGGATTCCCACGACCATGTGGCCCGCGCCCACGCCGTCGGCGCCCGCGCGATCGTGGTGTCGGTCGACTACCGGTTGGCGCCCGAGCATCCGTTCCCGGCCGGCATCGAGGATTCGTGGGCCGCACTGCAGTGGGTCGGCGCGAACGCCACTGAACTCGGTGGTGACCCGACGCGCCTCGCGGTGGCCGGCGATTCGGCCGGCGGCAACATCTCGGCCGTGATGGCGCAGCGGGCGCGCGACGCCGCGGGCCCGGACCTGGCGTTCCAGCTGCTCTGGTACCCGGCGACCACAGGCGACGTCACGCTGCCGTCGTTCACCGAGAACGCCGACGCCCCCATGCTGAACAGCAACGTGACCGCGGCCTTCATGTCGTGGTACCTGCCCGGCATGGACCTCAGCGACGCCTCGACGCTGCCGACCGACCTGGCCCCGGCGAATGCCGACTCGCTGGAGGGTCTGCCGCCGGCGTACATCGGCACGGCCGAGCACGACCCGCTGCGCGACGACGGCGCGCATTACGCGAAACTGCTCGCCGCAGCCGGGGTTCCGGTCGAGTTGAGCAACGAACCGACCATGGTGCACGGCTTCGTCAGCCTCGCGCTGGCGTCGCCGGTGGCGACCGAGGCTACCGACCGCGGCCTGGCGGCCCTGAAGGCTGCCCTCTACGCCTGACGGTTTTCTTCGCGAGCACTCCCCGCAAGCGGGTGGTACCCCCAGCAAAACTGTCATTTTGCCGCAAAAGCGACAGTTTTGCGTCTGCTCGCGGAAAGATGACGACACATGACAACGCCTGATGTCGAGCCTGATGTCCAAACCGTGATCGTCGGTGCTGGCTTCTCCGGGATCGGGGCCGGCATCCTGCTGGACCGGGCCGGGCTCGGTGACTACCAAATCCTCGAAGCCGGCTCCGGGCCCGGCGGGACCTGGTTCTGGAACACCTATCCCGGTGTCGCCGTGGATATCCCGTCGTTCTCCTACCAGTTCTCCTTCGAGCAGAGCGCGGACTGGTCCCGGACCTATGCCAAGGGCCACGAACTCAAGGCCTACGCCGAGCATTGCGTCGACAAGTACGGGTTGCGGGACCGGATCCGCTTCGGCACCCACGTCACCGGCGCCGAGTACGACGACGACGCCGACCTGTGGCGCGTGCAGACCGATTCCGGCACCATCACGGCACGGTTCCTGATCAACGGCAGCGGCGTGCTGACGGTGCCCAAGCCGCCGGACATCGAGGGCGTCGCCGATTTCGCGGGCATCACGATGCACACCGCGCGCTGGGACAGCAGCATCGACCTGAGTGGCAAGCGGGTCGCGATCATCGGCACCGGCGCCTCGGCGGTGCAGGTCATCCCGGAGATCGCGCCGATCGTGGACCACCTCACGGTGTTTCAGCGCACGCCCATCTGGTGCTTCCCCAAACTGGACGTGCCCCTGCCGGCCGCGGCCCGCTGGGCCATGCGCATCCCCGGCGGCAAGGCACTGCAGCGGCTGGCCAGCCAGGCCTACGTCGAGCTCACGTTCCCGCTGTCCGCGCAGTACTACAGCGTGTTCCCGTTGGCCGACGGCGCGGCCCGGATGGGCCGGTCGTTCCTGCGCCGCGAGGTGCACGATCCTGTCATCCGCGACAAGCTCACCCCACGCTACGCAGTGGGTTGCAAACGCCCCGGCTTCCACAACACTTACCTCGCGACGTACAACCGCGAAAACGTCAGTCTGGTAACCGAAGCCATCGAGCGGATCACACCGTCCGGGGTACGCACCGCCGACGGGCAGGAGCACGAGGTCGACGTGCTGATTCTGGCCACCGGGTTCAAGGTGATGGACGTCGACAGCGTGCCGACGTTTCCCGTCACCGGGGCCGGTGGCCACGCCCTCGGCGAGTTCTGGGAGACGCAGCGACTGCAGGCGTACGAAGGCGTCAGTATCCCCGGCTTCCCGAACTTCTTCACCGTCATGGGCCCGTACGGCTATGTGGGCTCGTCCTACTTCGCCCTGATCGAAGCCCAGGTGCACCACATCGTGCGGTGTCTGCAGCGCGCGGAAAGAGTTGGCGCCCACCGGATCGAAGTGTCGCGGGAGGCCAACGACCGCTACTTCGCCGAGATGCTCCGCAAACGCCACCGGCAGGTGTTCTGGCAGGACAGCTGCCAGAGCGCCAACAGCTACTACTTCGACAAGAACGGCGACGTGCCCCTGCGGCCGGCCACCACTGTGGAGGCCTACGTCCGCAGCCGCCGGTTCGACCTCGACGACTACGAGTTCAGCGCTTGAGTGTTCGCGGCGGCCCGATATGAATGTTCTTTGAACCCGGTAACTTTTCCGCACGCGTTGCCATCACCCCGGCTATAGCCGCCGAAACGTCGGTACAGTCGCGGACGTGACTTCCCGGCCGATCCGATGGCGGGCAGCGGCCGTGCTGCTCGTCACCGTGCTCGGTGTCGGGTTGGGAATCCAGTTGAACGCCAAGCCCGTTGACGCATCGCATGCGCACGCCGCCCCCGAAATCGTCGCCCCCGGACACACGCTGCCGTCGGTGACCCCCGAACACCCGCACGTGCGGGACGGCTCGGCGCCATCGGCCCCAGAACTGGTGACCGCCGCCGGACTCCCCCGCTCCGGCTCCACTCTCCTGGCTCTCGGTCTGGTGGTGACGCTCGGCGTCCTGGTGGTGCGCTGGCCCGCGATGGCGCTCGAGACCGGCCGGGGTCCGCCCCGGCGCGCGGCTGCGATTCACACCGGGCGGGTGGTCCTGACCCGGCTCTGCATCTCCCGACGCTGATCGGTCAGCGCAGATCGGCCACGCTCCGTGGTCGATCGGTGTTCGCTGTCCGATTCCGCTGCCGCACCGCGGCTCCAGCGAAAAGTGATGCACTCATGAACAATTCGTCCAACCTCACCCTGCCCAGAAAATCGCCTCGCCCGGCGGCCGGGCCGTGCCGGCTGGCCCGCTACGACCGGCCGGGCACCATGGTCGGCGGCACTCCGGTGCTGCGGATCTCTGCGCCGTTCACCACCGGGGACCGGGGGTTCTGGGCCAAGCTCGAAGGCGTCAACCCCGGCGGCATGAAGGACCGGCCCGCCATGTACATGGTCGAGCGCGGCCGGGCCCGCGGCGACCTGCTGCCCGGGGCACGGATCGTCGAATCCACCAGCGGCACACTGGGACTCGGACTTGCTCTGGTCGGCACCGTGTACAGCCATCCGGTCACACTGGTGACCGATCCGGGCATGGAACCGATGATGCTGCGGATGCTCGCGGCCTACGGCGCCGACATCGACCTGGTCACCGAGCCGCACCCGACGGGCGGCTGGCAGCAGGCCCGCCGGGACCGGGTGACCCAGATCCTGGCAGGTGACCCCACCGCCTGGTACCCCGACCAGTACAACAACCCCGACAACGTCGACGCTTACCGTGATCTCGCCCTCGAGTTGCAGTCACAGCTCGGCACCATCGACATCCTGGTGTGCTCGGTGGGCACCGGCGGGCATTCGGCCGGAGTGGCAAAAGTGTTGCGTGAGTTCAACCCTCACCTCGAGCTGATCGGCGTCGACACCATCGGTTCGACGATCTTCGGGCAGCCCGCGCAGAGCCGGCTCATGCGCGGGCTGGGGTCGAGCATCTATCCGGAGAACGTCGATTACGGCGCGTTCGCCGAAGTGCACTGGGTGGCGCCCGCCGAAGCGGTGTGGGCATGCCGGGCGCTCGCCGCGACCAGTTACGCCAGCAGCGGTTGGAGTGGTGGTGCGGTGGCGCTGGTCGCCGGGTGGGCGGCCCGCCACCACGGGCCGGACACGACCATTGCCGCGATCTTTCCCGACGGCCCGCAACGGTATTTCGACACGGTCTACAACGACGACTACTGCCGAGAGCACAACCTGCTCGGGATCGACCCGCCGGCCGAACCCGCGGTGATCGCCGATCCCGCTGAGCACGTGGTCGATTCGTGGACCCGCTGCGGCACGGTGCGCAAGCCCGCTGCGGCGTCACGGTGAGGAAGGAACTCTGATGGCAGTACTCACCCAGTTCCGCAGCTTCGGCTGGCCCAGCCGGATGCTGATGCTCAACCAGTTCGGCATCAACCTCGGCTTTTACATGTTGATGCCGTATCTGGCCGGGTATCTGGCCGGTCCACTCGGCCTGGCCGGCTGGGCCGTCGGGTTGGTGCTCGGGGTGCGGAACTTCTCGCAGCAGGGCATGTTCATCGTCGGTGGGACATTGGCGGACCGGCTCGGCTACAAACCGCTCATCGTGGCGGGTTGCCTGTTACGCACGGCGGCCTTCGGCCTGCTGGCGGTCGCGCAGTCCTTACCGACTCTGCTCATCGCCTCGGCGGCAACGGGTTTCGCGGGCGCGCTGTTCAACCCCGCGGTGCGGGCCTACCTCGCCGAGGACTCCGGCGAGCGCCGGGTGGCGGCGTTTACGGTGTTCAACGTCTTCTATCAGGGCGGCATCCTGGCCGGGCCGCTCGTCGGACTGGCGTTGCTGGCGCTCGACTTCCGGGTCACCGCAGGCATGGCAGCGGCGGTGTTCGCGGTGCTGACCATCGCGCAGTTGTTCGCGCTGCCGAAGGACCATGCCGGTCATGCTGTCGCCGAACGCGCCCCGGTCCTGCACGACTGGCGTACGGTGCTGTCCAACCGGCCGTTCCTGCTGTTCGCCGCCGCGATGGTCGGCACCTACGTGGTGACGTTCCAGGTGTACCTGGCACTGCCGCTGCACGCCGGGGTACTCGCGCCGCACCACGAATCAGCTATCGTGGCAGCGGTGTTCGCGGTGTCGGGCCTGGTCGCCATCGGTGGGCAGCTGCGCATCACGGCCTGGTTCACCGCACGCTACGGCCGCGCCCAGTCGCTGACCATCGGGGTGCTGGTGCTGGCCGCGGCGTTCGTCCCGCTGATCGTCGTGCCCGACGACCGATGGGGCGTTCCCGCCGCGGTCGCCGCGCTGCTGCTGACGGCGGCGCTGCTGGCGGTCGGGTCGGCGGCGGTCTACCCGTTCGAGATGGACACCGTGGTGTCGCTCGCCGGCGACCGGCTGGTCGCGACGTACTACGGCTTCTACAACACCATCGTCGGTATCGGCATCCTGGTGGGAAACCTGGCCACCGGTGCGCTGATGCAGACCGCTCGTGAGGCCGGGCGGCCCGCACTCATCTGGGTGTCGCTGACGGCCATCAGCCTGCTGGTGGCACTGGCCCTGCACCGGTTACACCGGACGAACCGGCTGGAGCCGGTACTAACAGCCCCAACGTAATGCGGCGGTGTGCGCGGGCGCGTCCCAGAGCGTGGCCAGCTGCTCATCGAAGGCCATGAGAGTGAACGACGCACCGGCCATGTCGAGGCTGGTGACGTAATTGCCGACCAGATTTCGTTCGATGCTGATGTGCCGGCGCGCGAGCTCGTCGGCAAGATCGTTGAACAGGATGTACAGCTCCATCAGAGGAGTTCCGCCCATCCCGTTGACCAACGCAGCCACGCGACTGCCGGCACCGAGTTCCAGACTGGCGACCAGGATGTCAGCAGCCTCGGCAACCAGGTCCGCGGCGGGGCGCACCACATCGCTCCGCCTGCCCTGCTCGCCGTGAATGCCGACACCCACCTCGATTTCGTCGGGGCCGAGAATCAGGATCGGACCCGCCCCCGGCGGCGAACACGACGTCAGTGCGAACCCGAAACTGGCACTGCGCCGCACGACATCGTCAGCCGCTGAGCGTACTTGTTCCAGCGTGCCGCCGGCCTCGGCGACCGCGCCGGCGATCTTGTGGACGAACAGTGTTGCCCCGGTGCCACGTTTTCCGACGGTGTGCGCGGAGTCACTGACCGCGACGTCGTCGTCGACCAGCACGCTCGCCACGTCGATTCCCTCGGCCTGAGCGGCTTCGGCCGCAAGCCGGAAGTTCAGCACATCACCGGTGTAGTTCTTCACGATGTGCAGGACGCCCCCGCCCGCGGCAGCGGCCCGGGTGGCAGCCAGAATCTGGTCGACGCTCGGCGACGCGAACACCGCACCCGGTGCCGCGGCCGTCAGCATCCCCGGCCCGACGAATCCGGCATGGAGCGGCTCGTGACCCGAACCGCCGCCGGATACCAATCCGACCTGTCCAGCGGGTAACGGTGTCGCGCGGACGATGATCTGCTCGACGTCATCCCACCGAACGAGTTCCGGCACCGAGCGAGCGAGGCCTGCCAGGCTGTCGAGGGCGGCGTGGACGGGATCGTTGAGGAACTTCTTCGTCGAGGAGACCGCATCGGCAGTGTCGACCGGCTCGGTCGGCTGGGGCTGCAGGTCGCTCAGATCCGGCACCTCGACCCCGGCCCCGGCCGCCACCGCGGCGGCGATCTCCGCGACCGCCACCGCGCCCGGATCGGGCGCGCCGACGTTGCGTTCGGCCGAGTACACCGCACGCCCGCGCCGTGCCACGTAGCCCCGGGTGGCGCGGGCACCGCTCGCGGCGGCCGCAGCCGCCGCACGGTATGCCGCTGCGGTGTCGCCGCCCTGCGCAGCGACCTGCGCGACGGCATCAGCAGCCGGGACGAGGGCGTCGAGAAGCGTCTTGTCACCGACCGCGCTCTGGCCGTACTCGGCGACGCCCGCCGCCGCGGCCTGCAGCATCGCCGCGGCAGTCGCAATGTCGATCGTCTCGACGTCACCCGCCGCAGCACCGGCGCGTTCACATGCCACCGCAAGTAACGGTCCCGAACTGCCACCCATTTCGCGACGGAGCAGCGCACCGACCGCACCCAGAAACTTCTCGGCCGTGCCGCGCTCCAGCGCGTCCCAGTGGGCGGCGAGGGCCTGGGCACCGCGGGCCACGCTGCTACCGAAATCCCCGTCGCCGACGGCGGCGTCAAGCCGATCCCACTCGGCGCGGCGCGTCAACGCGGTGTCAACGCAGGTACGGACCAACTGTCCCAAGGTGTTTCGGCTCATCGTGCCCTCCCGGTCGCCGACGCGGCAGCGGTGTGCCGCACCCCGAGTCTGGCATCTCCGGTCGGCTGATACTGCCGACCACAAGCGAATGTCCCCGTACGCCATGGCGTACGGGGACATTCGCTTGTGCAGAAGAGGCTTAGACCGAGGCCTTCAGGTCGTCGACCTTGTCGAGCTGCTCCCACGGCAGTTCGATGTCGGTGCGGCCGAAGTGGCCGTACGCGGCGGTCGGCGCGTAGATCGGGCGCAGCAGGTCCAGGTCGCGGATGATGGCGCCGGGACGCAGGTCGAAGACCGAGGTGATGGCCTTCTCGATGCGGGCCACGTCGAAGTGCTCGGTGCCGAAGGTCTCGACGAACAGACCCACCGGGGCGGCCTTGCCGATGGCGTAGGCCACCTGGACCTCCACGCGGTCCGCCAGGCCCGCAGCGACGACGTTCTTGGCCACCCAGCGCATCGCGTACGCCGCCGAGCGGTCGACCTTTGACGGGTCCTTGCCCGAGAAGGCGCCGCCACCGTGGCGGGCCCAGCCGCCGTAGGTGTCGACGATGATCTTGCGGCCGGTCAGGCCGGCGTCACCCATCGGGCCACCGACGACGAAGTTGCCGGTCGGGTTGACCAGCAGCCGGAAGTCGGAGGTGTCCATGGTGTCGTGCGCCAGGTCGGCCAGCACGGTCTCGACGACATGGCGGCGGATGTCCGGGGCCAGCGTGCCGTCCAGGTCGACGCCCTCGGCGTGCTGCGTGGACAGCACCACGGTGTCCAGGCGGACCGGGACGTTGTCGCGGTACTCGATGGTGACCTGGGTCTTGCCGTCGGGACGCAGGTAGTCGACGGTGCCCGTCTTGCGGACCTCGGTGAGGCGCCGCGACAGCCGGTGCGCCAGCGCGATGGGCAGCGGCATCAGCTCGGGAGTGTCGTTGATGGCGTAGCCGAACATGAGGCCCTGGTCGCCGGCGCCCTGGGCGTCCAGCGGGTCACCGGCGCCCTCGACGCGCGCCTCGTGGGCGGTGTCGACGCCGGCGGCGATGTCCGGGGACTGCGCACCGATGCCGATGTTCACGCCACAGGTGGCGTAATCGAACCCCTTGTCGGAGTGGTCGTAGCCGATCTGACGGATGCGGTCACGGACGATCAGCGGGATGTCGGCAAACGCTTCCTTGGCGCTGGTGGTCACCTCGCCGACGACGTGCACCTGACCCGTGGTCACCAGGGTCTCCACCGCGACCCGCGACTTGGGATCCTGCTCGAGCAGCGCGTCGAGCACCGAATCGCTGATGGCGTCGCAGATCTTGTCCGGATGTCCTTCGGTCACTGACTCGCTGGTAAACAGCCGACCTTCACTCACGTCGCAAATCCCTTCCAAAACTTTGGTCCGGCGCATAATATCCGCGCCCGGCTATCCACTGTCGTCTACCCCTGCGCAGCAAACCCGTTCCGCGCCGCGGTCCAGGCGATGTTCATTCGTCCTTGCCGTGCAGGAAGGCCGTGATCGCATCGGCGATGCGACTCGCCATCAAGGTCTTGGACCCGTGCTCCAGGGCGGATTCCGCCCCGTCCGCAGCCAACAGCCAGCCGTCGTTGACGTCGACCTCGAAGGCCCTGCCATCGCCCACCGCGTTGACAACCAGCAGGTCACAGCCTTTGCGCTGCAGTTTCGCCCGCGCATGGAACAGCACGTCGCCGTTCGCATCGCCGGTCTCGGCGGCGAATCCGACGATGGCCCGCAGGTTCGGTAACTGACCGTCGGTGCGCGCCCGCACCGCGCCGGCCAGGATATCGTCGGTCCGCGTCAGTTCGATGACGGGCGCGTCGTTCGTTTCGCCGGGACCGTGCGTCTTTTTGATCTTCGTGGTCGCTACCTCGGTAGGACGGAAGTCGGCCACCGCGGCGGCCATCACGAGGACCTGCGCGTCGGGCGTGTACTTGAAGACCGCGTCCCGCAGCTGCGCCGCCGAGCTGATGTGCACGACGTCGACGCCGGCTGGGTCCACCAGGCCGGCGGTATTGCCCGCGATCAGGGTGACCTCGGCACCGCGCTGGGCCATGACGCGGGCCACGGCGTAGCCCTGCTTGCCCGAACTGCGGTTGCCGATGTAGCGGACGGGGTCGATGGCCTCGCGGGTGCCTCCGGCCGTGACGACGACCTTGACTCCGGCCAGGTCTCGGGGCAGCGCGTCACCGCGCTCCAGGAGCAGCTGGGCGAACGTGGTGATCTCTTCGGCCTCGGGCAGCCGTCCGGCACCGCTGTCGGCGCCGGTGAGACGCCCGGACGCGGGTTCCAGGACCACGACGCCGCGGCGCCGCAAGGTGGCGACGTTGTCGACGGTGGCCGGGTGCATCCACATCTCGGTGTGCATCGCCGGAGCGAACAGCACCGGACAGCGCGCTGTGAGCAGGGTGGCGGTCAGCAGATCATCGCCGCGTCCCGCCACCGCGCGCGCCATCAGATCGGCGGTGGCCGGCGCGACCACGACGAGGTCGGCCTGCTGACCGAACCGGACGTGGGGCACCTCGGAGACGTCCTCGAACACTCCCGTGTGCACGGGATTGCCGGACAGGGCTTCAAAGGTGGCGGCGCCGACGAACTTCAGCGCCGACTCGGTCGGCACCACGCGGACCGAATGACCGGCCTCGCTCAGCTGACGAACCAGGGTGCACGCCTTGTAGGCGGCGATACCTCCGGCGACTCCGACGACGATGCGTTTGCGGTCGGCCATGTCCGGCGCCTACGCGGCCTTACTCGCCCTCGGTGTGCTCGAGCAGGTCGCCGTGGATCTCGCGCATGGCGATCGACAGCGGCTTCTCCTGCAGGCCCGGCTCGACCAGGGGGCCGACGTACTCGAGGATGCCGTCGCCGAGCTGGTTGTAGTAGTCGTTGATCTGGCGCGCACGCTTCGCGGCGTAGATCACCAGCGCGTACTTGCTCGACACCCGGTCCAGCAGCTCGTCGATGGGCGGGTTGGTGATACCCAGCGGCGTGTCGTAGGCGATGGCGGCGTCGGAGTCGATGCTCTCGACAGTGGTGCTCACGAAGGATTCTCCCGGCGTTCGGTGTAAAGATTGGCGTCGCTATCAGCGATATCTGTGCGGGTGTTGCGCAGACCGCTCAGCGGCCCACCAGCAAGGATACCAATTCTGCACAGGCGGATTCCAACTGACTGTTCACAACAGTCACATCGAAACTGTCCTGAGCGGCAAGTTCGGCCCGCGCGGTATCCAGGCGGCGGGCCTGCACCTCGGCACTCTCGGTGCCGCGGCCGACGAGCCGGCTCTCCAGCGCTGCCCAGCTGGGCGGCGCGAGGAACACTGTCAACACCTCGGGCATGGATTCTTTGATGGCGCGGGCGCCGGCCAGATCGACCTCGATAAGCACCGGGTGACCAGCGGCGATGGCTTCCCGGACGGGTCGGGCCGGGGTGCCGGAGCGCTGCAGCCCGCCATGGATTTCGGCCCATTCGAGCAGCTCGCCCTCATCGATGAGGCGCTGGAACTCTTCGGCCGAGACAAACGTGTAGTCGACACCGTCGACCTCACCCGGACGCGCTGCGCGCGTCGTGGCGGAAACACTGAAATGCAGGTCGGGCACCCGCTCGCGCAGGCAACGCACGACCGTGGATTTACCCACGGCAGAGGGGCCGGACAACACAACAACACGGTTCATCGCCGTCCGGCCCCTACTGCTCGTCAGTCGTGCGTCAGATCAGGAAAAGTCGAACTTTTCCAGCAGGGCCTTGCGCTGACGGTCGCCCAAGCCGCGCAGACGGCGGGTCGGAGCGATCTCCAGCTCGGTCATGATCTCCTGCGCCTTGACCTTGCCGACCTTGGGCAGGGCTTCCAGCAGAGCGGAAACCTTCATCTTGCCGAGGACCTCATCGGTCTCGGCGTCCGTCAGGACCTGCTTGAGGTTGGTGCCGCCGCGCTTGAGCCGGTCTTTCAACTCGGCACGTGCTCGACGTGCGGCAGCAGCCTTCTCCAACGCTGCCGCGCGCTGTTCGTCGGTCAACTGGGGAAGGGCCACGGGGTTCCTCCGTATCTCCGTCAATAATTTCTTCTCACGGCTGGGTTAACCAGCCAGCGACGACGACCGTACCCACGCTTCCCGACAAGCGCTAACCCCACCCCCCGGGTAACGAAGCTAAAAGCCCAGCGTGTAGTGCGAACGGCGGCTCCCGGCGACCGCCGAGTGCAAGCTCTGCGCACTCGAATATCCGTCGCATCCGACACAAATATGCCTGCGTATCAACGGTTTTGAGCACTCAGCGGGTCGACGACAGCTCTGCCGGGAGTCGGCCCGCCCGATTTTCGGACCGCCATCCGGGGTCATTCAGGAAAATTTTCGCAGGTCACGGCGTGTCGGGCGTGTCGGTGCCGAGTGCGAGCGGGTCGGTGCACACCGGTGGCGCACTCGCGGCCCAGCGACACCTATTTGGGCGGTTCGACCGCCCAAATCCACAGGTTGCGGCCGGTTCGACGACCTGGCAGGCACTGCGCCGACGCGTCCACCCGGCTCAGATCCGCACCCTCGAGCGGACCCGGCAAACTCATCCGCGCCGCGATCACCGGCACCCCCGAACACGTCTGCCATCAGCCGCGGTGATGATTGTTACCAAAACGTTTCTGGCCCAACGTTTTCCCGTAGAGGCACTCGTTCCACAGTCAGTAGCCAGCGCACCGTGGCCAAACTGTTGCGGCACGCACAGCACACACCTATCGACACCAAAGTGCGCACACATTAGGCAGTCCTAACTTTGGCTCCAGTGCGGCGGCATCACGCCCACGACATGAAGAGGACCCACGAGAAGTAGAGGACCGAGTGCAGCGATGAACTTCAAGCGAGCGTTGACCGCATCCACCCTGGCCGCCGGCATCGGTGTCGCCGGGCTGTTCGGCGTCGGCCTGGCCGGCGCCAACGCCGATCCGGGCCAGTGCCCGCCGAACGCGCCGTGCGGCCAGCATGACGACCACCGCGGCGACAACCGTGGACCGGCCGCGCCCGTCGGCCGTGACGACAACTGGCATGACAACCAGGGCCGCGACTGGCAGCACCGCGGCATCGACGATGCCCGCTTCGACCACCAGCCGTTCGACTACAACGGCCAGTGGGTGAACCCGGTGTGGGACAACGGGCACAACGCCTGGGGCTTCTGGCTCGGCCCCATCTGGATCCCGCTGTGATCGACAACGGATAACCGCGCCAGGCAACAGAACGGGCCATCACGTCAAGTGATGGGCCGTTCTGTTGCCTCGGGCAAACCGCCCGTCAGTGGCGCGCGGTGGTCGGTGAAGCAGCGACGCCGCCCTGATCACGACCACGAAACCACCTTTCACCACACATATTCACAACCGGTGACCCTCCGAGCAGGCGATGCCGGGCATCACGATCTGCGCGCCGTCATCGCGCACACAGCACACACCTAAGTTCAGCTAAGTGTGTGCCCATCGGACCGCCATATGGTCACCAGCGTGTGGCGACAACACCGCCCGCGACTAATGCAGAAGGCCACTTTGCTCAGAAATGGAGTCAGCTATGAAGGTGAAGAGGGCGCTAACCGCATCCACGCTCGCAGCCGGGATCGGGGCCGCCGGGCTGCTGGGCATCGGCCTGGCGACAGCCAGTGCCGATCCGTGGTGCGGGCCGGGCGCACCGTGCTGGGGTCCGCACAACGACCACCGCGGCGACGGCGGCTGGGGGCGTGGCGACGGCGACTGGCAGCGCGGCGTCGACTGGCACCACGACCGCGACGGCTGGCGTGATGACCGCGGCCGCGACTGGTACCACCGCGGTATCGATGACGCCCGCTGGGACCACCAGCCGTTCGCGTACAACGGCCAGTGGGTGAACCCCGTGTTCGACCAGGGCTTCAACGCCTGGGGCTTCTGGCTGGGCCCGATCTGGATCCCGCTGTGACGGGTTATCCGGCCAGATAGGCCACCGCGTCGCGCAGCCGTTCCCCCGCTGCGCGCACGGCGGCGACGTCCGGTCCGGCACGGAGCACCTCGCGGGACACCGCAGGCAACAGCGTGCCGGGCCGGGCCCCTCCGAGTCCGGCGAGCGCGTCCGGGCGTCCGCCCTGGGCGCCGACGCCGGGCAGCAGCACCGGTCCGCCCAGCTGGGACAGATCGGGCACCTTCGTCAGCGTCGCACCGACGACGACGCCGACCGAACCGTCGCCGGCGGCATTGACCGCCGCAGCGTTGTTCACCGACGCGACGGAATCGACCATCGACTGCGCCACGGTGCGCCCACCGGTCACCGCGCGCTGCACCGAAGCACCCTCCGGGTTGGACGTGGCGGCCAGCACGAACACCCCGCGGCCGCCCGCGGCCGCGACGTCCAGCAGCGGCTGCAGCGAGCCGAAGCCGAGGTACGGCGACGCTGTCACCGCATCGGCGGCCAGCGGTGAGTCGCCGGCCCACGCCTGGGCATAGGCGGCCATGGTGGAACCGATGTCGCCGCGTTTGGCGTCGGCCAGCACCAGCACCCCGGCGTCCCGCAATCCGGCGATGGTCCGCTCCAGCACCGCGAAGCCCGCCGATCCGTAGGCCTCGAAGAACGCGACCTGCGGCTTGACGATCGCGAAGCCCGCGAATGCCTCGACGCAGATCTCACTGAACTTCGCCACGCCGTCCGCCGACACCGGCAGGCCCCACGCCGCCAACAGCTCCGGGTGCGGGTCGATGCCAAGGCACAACGGACCCCGCCGAGCCATGGCGGCCCGAAGCCGCGAGCCGAAGGTCACTTCTCGGCCAGCTGGCTGTGCAGCTCCTGCAGCGACCGCACCCCGATGTCACCGCGAATGCCGGCTTCGATGCCCTGCACCGCTGCCGAGGCGCCCTGCACCGTCGTCACGCACGGAATGCTGGCCGACACGGCAGCCGAGCGAATCTCGTACCCGTCGATGCGCGGACCCGAGTTGCCGTACGGCGTGTTGATCACCATGTCGACCTCGCCGGCCTTGATGGCGTCGACCGCCGACATCGCCGGCCGATCCGGGCTGGGCTCCTCGAAGTTCTTCCGGACGACCTCGCACGGAATGCCGTTGCGGCGCAGCATTTCCGCAGTGCCCTCGGTGGCCAGCACCCGGAAGCCGAGGTCGGCCAGGCGCTTGACCGGGAACACCAGCGAGCGCTTGTCCCGGTTGGCCACCGACACGAACACGGTGCCGCCCGAGGGCAGCGAGCCGTAGGCCGCGGTCTGGCTCTTGGCGAAGGCGGTACCGAAATCGCTGTCGATACCCATGACCTCGCCGGTGGACTTCATCTCCGGCCCGAGCAGCGAATCCACCTGCGAGCCATCGGCTTTGCGGAACCGGTGGAACGGCAGCACGGCTTCCTTGACCGCGATCGGCGCGTTGGGCGCGACGGTGGCGCCGTCGCCCTCGGCGGCCAGAATGCCTTCGGCACGCAGCTCCGAGATGGTGGCGCCCAGCATGATCCGGGCACACGCCTTGGCCAGCGGTACCGCGGTCGCCTTCGAGACGAAGGGCACCGTGCGGCTGGCGCGCGGGTTCGCCTCGAGCACGTACAGCACGTCGTCCTTGAGCGCGTACTGCACGTTGAGCAGGCCGACCACGCCGATGCCGTGGGCGATGGCCTCGGTGGCCTTGCGCACGGCGGCAATGTCGGTGCGGCCCAGCGTGACCGGCGGCAGCGCGCACGCGGAGTCGCCGGAGTGGATGCCGGCCTCCTCGATGTGCTCCATCACGCCGCCGATGTACACCTCGGTGCCGTCGCACAGGGCGTCGACGTCGATCTCGATGGCGTCTTCGAGGAACCGGTCGACCAGCACCGGGTGCTCGGGCGAGAGCTCGGTGGCGCGCTCGATGTAGCCCTGCAGGGTCTGCTCGTCGTAGACGATCTCCATGCCGCGGCCGCCCAGCACGTACGACGGGCGCACCAGCACGGGGTAGCCGATGTCGGAGGCGATACGCCGGGCCTGCTCGAAACTCGTCGCGGTGCCGAAGCGCGGCGCGGGCAGCCCCGCCAAGCGCAGCACCTCACCGAACTCGCCGCGGTCCTCGGCCAGGTCGATGGCCTTGGGGCTGGTCCCGACGACGGGCACCCCTGCCTTCTCGAGCCGTTCGGCCAGGCCCAGCGGCGTCTGGCCACCGAGCTGCACGATCACGCCGACCACGCCCGGACCACCGGCCCCGGAAGCCTGCTCGGCGCGGTATACCTCGAGCACGTCCTCGAAGGTGAGCGGTTCGAAGTACAGCCGGTCAGCGGTGTCGTAGTCCGTCGAGACGGTCTCCGGGTTGCAGTTGACCATGACGGTTTCGAAACCGGCCTGGCTCAATGTTGTTGCCGCGTGCACGCAGCTGTAGTCGAACTCGATGCCCTGGCCGATGCGGTTCGGGCCCGAGCCCAGGATCAGCACCTTGGGCTTCTCGGTCTGCGGCGCCACCTCGGTCTCGGCCGCGGGGTCCAGCTCGTAGCTGCTGTAGTGGTACGGCGTCTTGGCGTCGAACTCGGCGGCGCAGGTGTCGACGGTCTTGTACACCGGATGGATGTCGAGCCGCTCGCGCAGCGCGCGCACGCCGGCCTCGCCCGCCAATTCCGGCCGCAGCGCGGCGATCTGGCGGTCCGAAAGGCCACTGTGCTTGGCCCGGCGCAGCAGACGCTCGTCGAGCACCGGGGCGTCGACGAGCTCGCCGCGCAGCGCCACCAGGGTGGCGATCTGGTCGACGAACCAGGGGTCCACGCCAGATGCCTCGGCCACGACCTCGACCGAACCACCAAGGCGCAGCGCCTGTTCGATGTCGTAGAGCCGGCCGTCGGTCGCGGTGCGCAGGCCGGTGAGCAGCTCGTCGAGCGTCTTGTCGGGATCGTCCCCGGTCCAGAACCCGGCCCGCTTGGTCTCCAGCGACCGCATCACCTTGCCGAGCGCCTCGATGAAGTTGCGGCCCAACGACATCGCCTCACCCACCGACTTCATGGTGGTGGTCAGCGTCTGGTCGGCGCCGGGGAACTTCTCGAACGCGAACCGCGGCGCCTTGACGACGACGTAGTCCAGGGTCGGCTCGAAGCAGGCCGGGGTTTCCTTGGTGATGTCGTTGACGATCTCGTCCAGCGTGTAGCCGATGGCCAGCTTGGCGGCGATCTTGGCGATCGGGAAACCCGTTGCCTTGGAAGCCAATGCACTGGACCGTGACACGCGCGGGTTCATCTCGATGACGATCAGGCGGCCATCGGCGGGGTTGATGGCGAACTGGATGTTGCAGCCACCGGTGTCGACGCCGACCTCGCGCAGGATCGCGATGCCCAGGTCACGCAGCTTCTGGTACTCGCGGTCGGTCAGGGTCATGGCGGGCGCGACGGTCACCGAGTCGCCGGTGTGCACACCCATCGGATCGAAGTTCTCGATCGAGCAGACCACCACGACGTTGTCGCGGTGATCGCGCATCAGCTCGAGCTCGTATTCCTTCCAGCCGTAGATCGATTCCTCGATCAGCACGTTGGCGCTGGGAGAGGCCGCCAGACCCTCCGAGGCCATCCGCTCGACGTCTTCCTTGGTGTAGGCCATGCCGGAACCCAGGCCACCCATGGTGAAGGACGGCCGGACCACCACGGGCAGGCCCAGCTCGGCGACGGTATCGCGGACCTCATCCATGGTGTGGCAGACCCGGCTGCGGGCCGATTCCCCACCGACCTTGGCGACGATGTCCTTGAACTTCTGCCGGTCTTCACCGCGCTGAATGGCGTCGAAATCGGCACCGATCATCTCGACGTTGTACTTCTCCAGTACGCCGTTCTCGTGCAGCGCGACAGCGGTGTTCAGTGCGGTCTGCCCGCCGAGGGTGGCCAGCACGGCGTCGATCTTGTTGCCGCGCTCGGCCTGCTGGGCGATCACCTTCTCGACGAAAGCCGGGGTGATGGGCTCGACATACGTGTTGTCGGCGTACTCCGGGTCGGTCATGATGGTCGCCGGGTTCGAGTTGACCAGGCTGACCTGCAGGCCCTCGGCGCGTAGCACGCGGCAGGCCTGGGTGCCCGAGTAGTCGAACTCGCAGGCCTGGCCGATGACGATCGGTCCGGACCCGATCACCAGGACGTGGTTGAGGTCTGTGCGGCGTGGCATTACTTGCCCTCCCCTGCCATCAGGTTGGCGAACTTGTCGAACAGGTACTCGGCATCGTGCGGACCGGCCGCCGCCTCGGGGTGGTACTGCACCGAGAACGCGCGTCCGTCGAGCAGCGAAACACCCTCCACCACACCGTCATTGGCACAGGTGTGGCTGACCACTGCGCGGCCGAACGGAGTGTCGAACTCTTCCCCGGCTTCCCCTTCGAGCGCGAAGCCGTGGTTCTGCGCGGTGATCGCGATGCGGCCGGTGGCCTGCTCGACGACCGGGATGTTGATGCCGCGGTGGCCGAAGGTCATCTTGTAGGTCGAGCGACCGAGCGCACGGCCGAGAATCTGGTTGCCGAAGCAGATGCCGAACAACGGGATTCCGGCCGAGAGCACCTGCTTGGTGAACTCGACCATGTGGTCGGCGGTGGCCGGGTCACCCGGGCCGTTGGACAAGAACACGCCGTCGACCTTGAGGGCGGCCACCTCGTCGAACGTGACCGACGACGGCAGCACGTGGCTGCGGATGCCGCGGGCCGCGAAGTTGCGCGGGGTGTTGGTCTTGATCCCGAGGTCGACGGCCGCAATCGAGAAGCGCTCCGCACCAACGGGCTCGACGACGTACCGGTCACCGGTGCTGACCTCGCCGGCCAGGTCGGCGCCCAGCATCGACGGCTGGTTGCGCACGCGCTCGACCAGCGTGTCGACGTCGGCCAGAGCCGGACCGGAGAAGACGCCAGCCTTCATCGAG
The DNA here is from genome assembly GCF_058790275.1 of Mycobacterium sp. FW102-FHT13B02. Classification (NCBI taxonomy): domain Bacteria; kingdom Bacillati; phylum Actinomycetota; class Actinomycetes; order Mycobacteriales; family Mycobacteriaceae; genus Mycobacterium; species Mycobacterium sp. FW102-FHT13B02. Next base: position 148,478 of record NZ_JBYTCM010000010.1, on the reverse strand, counting down.
CCGAAGTTACGCAGGTGCCGCACGATGGCTCGGGTGTCGACGCCCGCGACACCGACGATGCCCTGACGCACCAGTTCGTCGTCGAGGGTGCCGGTGGCGCGCCAGTTGGAGGCGCGCGGCGACGGGTCGCGGACGACGTAGCCGGCGACCCAGATCTTGTCGTCGCGGCTCTCGTTGTCCTCACCGTTCCAGCCGGTGTTGCCGATTTGCGGGGCGGTGGCCACCACGATCTGCCGGTGGTAACTCGGATCGGTCAACGTCTCCTGGTAGCCGGACATGCCGGTGGAGAACACCGCCTCACCCAGCGTCTCGCCCACGGCGCCGAACGGCGTTCCGGTGAACACCCGGCCGTCCTCCAGCACGAGTACGGCAGTCTGATCGGTCTGGGTCACTTGCTGTCCTCCTCAACCCATTTGGCCAGTTCGCGACGGTCGTCGCTACGGAATCCGGTATCGATCTCAGTGCCCGACGGCAGCTTCCACCGGATGGCCAGAATCCCGTCGTAGGTGAGCACCTTGCCGGCGATGGCCCGCTCGGTGCGGATGGCGGTGATGGACTCCTGGGGAATCCAGATCGGACTACCTCCGGTGAGCTGCAGCATGATCCCCTCGGGATAGCGCGTCAGCACGGCCTTGCTGCGAAATCCGAGGGAGCCCACGGCAATTCGGTCCTGCCAGCTCGGCGCGAAGGTGCTGCCGATGTACATGCCCTTGGTGGCGGGCACGGTCGCCGGTCCTACGGTGTCCGGCAGTGCGGGCAGCAGTCCGACGGCGCCGGCTTGGCGCTGCACTCGGTGCATCCAGCCCTTGAGCATCTGCCGGATCGCGAACCCGAGCAGTACCACCACGACGGCGGCCAGCACCAGGTAGGTGATCAGAGTCCCCGTGTTCATGCCGGACTGCGCCCGTCCCGCGCGGTGACCTTGCCGCGCAGCATCGTCAGCGTGACGGTGGCGGGCAGCGTCATCGACTCGTACGGCGTGTTGTCCGAGCGGCTGGCCAGGTCGGTGCCCTGCACTGTCCAGGTGGCGTCGGGATTCACCACGGTCAGGTTGGCGGGTTCACCGACCGCCAGCGGGCGGCCCTGGTCGGGCAGGCCGACGATGGCGGCCGGGGCCTCACTCATCACGCGGGCGACGTCGCGCCAGGTGAGCAGGCCCGGTGCGACCATGGTCTCCACGACGACCGACAGCGCGGTCTGTAGGCCGAGCATGCCCGGACGCGCGTGCGCGAACTCGCACATCTTCTCGTGCTCGGCGTGCGGGGCGTGATCGGTTGCGACACAGTCGATCACCCCGTCCGCCAGGGCCTGGCGCAGCGCCTCGGCGTCACTGGCCTCACGCAGCGGCGGGTTGACCCGGTTGCGGCCGTCGTAGTCGGCCAGCCGGCTGTCGTCGAGCAGCAGGTGGTGCGGGGTGACCTCGGCGGTGATCGAGATGCCCTGGGCTTTGGCCCACTTGATCAGCTCGACGGTGCCCGCCGTGGAGGCATGGCAGATGTGCACCCGGGCGCCGGCGTCGCGGGCCAGGATCGCGTCCCGGGCCACGATCGACTCTTCAGCCGAGCGCGGCCAGCCGGCCAATCCCAGCCGGGCAGCGTTCGGGCCTTCGTGCGCGACGGCGTCGACGGTCAGCCGAGGTTCCTCGGCGTGCTGAGCGATCAGGACCCCAAGTCCCGCAGCGTATTCCAGGGCCCGGCGCATCACCAGCGGATCGTCCACGCAGATGCCGTCGTCGGAGAACATCCGGACCTGCCCGGCACCGGCGGCCATGAGGCCCATCTCGGTGAGTTGCTTGCCGTCGAGTCCGACGGTGACCGCGCCGACCGGGTGCACGTCGACCAGGCCGACCTGCTGCCCGCGATGCCAGACGTGGTCGGTGACCACGACGGTATCGGCGACCGGGTCGGTGTTGGCCATGGCGAAGACTGCGGTGTACCCGCCGAGCGCCGCTGCCGCCGAACCGGTTTCGATGTCCTCGGCGTATTCGCGGCCGGGCTCGCGCAGGTGGGTGTGCAGGTCCACGAAGCCGGGCAGCATGATCTGGCCCGTGGCGTCGATGACCTCGTCGGCTTCGGAACCGATCCCCGATCCAATTTCAACGATCTGGCCGTCCGCGATCAGCACGTCGACCGGCTCACCCTCACCGTACAGCCGGACCCCGGAGATCACCGTGGTCTTGCTCATGCGATCACCTCCCGGCCGGCGCCCACGAGAAGCTGGAACAGCACTGCCATGCGAACATGCACCCCATTCGAAACCTGTTGCAGTACAGCTGATTGCGACGAGTCCGCCACAGACGATGCGATCTCCATGCCGCGCAGCATCGGACCGGGGTGCAGCACCACCGTGTCCTCGCCCAACCCGGCCAGGCGCTTCTCCGAAAGCCCGTAGCGCACCGAGTACTCGCGCGCCGACGGGAAGAACGCGCCGTTCATCCGCTCGGCCTGCACGCGCAGCATCAGCACGGCGTCGGCGGCCGGGAGTTCGGCGTCCAGGTCATGCGACACCGTCACCGGCCACTCCGAAACCCCCACCGGCAGCAGTGTCGCCGGCGCCACCAGCACCACCTCGGCGCCCAGCGTCGACAGCAGCGAGACGTTGGAGCGGGCCACCCGGCTGTGCAGGATGTCACCGACGATCACCACGCGCCGGCCCTCGAGGCCGCCGAGCCGCTGCCGGATGGTCAGCGCATCGAGCAGTGCCTGCGTCGGGTGTTCATGGGTGCCGTCGCCCGCGTTGATGACGCTGGGTCCGCCGTGCTCTTCGCGCGTCCACTCCGCAAGTTGTTGTGCCGCACCCGAAGCCGGGTGCCGGATGATCAAGGCGTCGGCGCCCGCAGCGCGCAGCGTCAGCGCGGTATCCCGCAGCGACTCCCCCTTGGCCACCGAGGACCCGGAAGCGCTGACGTTGATGACGTCGGCGCTCATCCACTTGCCGGCCACCTCGAACGACACCCGGGTACGAGTGGAGTTCTCGTAGAACATGGTGATGACGGTGCGGCCGCGCAACGTCGGGAGCTTCTTGACGTCGCGGCCCAGCAACGCTTCGCGAAACCTGTCGGCGTCATCGAGGATGGCCGTCGCCGCATCGCGGCTCAGGTCCGAGGCGGACAGCAGATGTTTCACCTGGTGGGTCCTCCATAGGGTGCGATAGCGACGCAGTCTGTTCCATCTGTCTCCAAAAGCCGCACCTTGACGTTCTCGCTGCGCGACGTCGGGACGTTCTTGCCGACGTAGTCGGCGCGGATGGGCAGTTCGCGGTGGCCGCGGTCGACGAGCACCGCCAGCTGCACCATGCGCGGTCGGCCGATGTCGCGCAGCGCGTCCAGCGCCGAACGGACCGAGCGGCCGGAGTACAGGACGTCGTCGACGAGGATCACGGTCGTGTTGTCGATGCCGCCTTCGGGAATCGAGGTCGACGCCAGCGCCCGCGGCGGTTTGAAGTTCAGATCGTCGCGGTACAGCGTGATGTCGAGCGCGCCGTGTGGCAGGTCGACGTCGGCGAATTCTTTGACCTTCTCGGCGATCCGGGCGGCCAGGGTGACGCCGCGGGTCGGAATGCCGAGCAGCACCACGCGCGGGGCGTCCGGCGCGTCGAGCGCGGTCTTTTCGATGATCTGATGGGCGATGCGCGAGATGGTCCGGCCGACATCGGCGGCGGACAGCAATTCCCGGTCGGAGCCGCCGGGCACGCCAGTTGCATCGTTACCTGTGACAGCCACGAGCTACCTGACCTCCTTCTCCGCCTCTCTGGACGGGTCGTTAAAGGACGTCTAACTAGCCGCGTAGCTTAGCAGGCCGCCACGGCGTCACCATCACGCATCTCATCCTGCGCATCGTCGAGTTCAGCGCCCCGGGTTTCGGGCAACACCAGCGTGCACGCGATGCTGACCAGCACGAAGACGGCGATCATCAGCCCAATGGCCCAGCTCCCGAGGGCGGCGACCAGCGGCCCGGCGACCACCGGCGGCAGCGCGCCGCCGACGATGCCGGCGAGATTGAAGGCCATACCGGCGCCGGTGTAGCGGTAGCGCGTGGCGAACGTCTCAGGCAGGAACGCGCCGATGGGGCCGTAGGCCAGCCCGAAGATGCAGAAGATGCCGGCGATGGCCACCGCGAACGCCACCGGCGACCCGGAGTCGATCAACGGCATGACGAGGAACGCCCATGGCAGCGCCAGCCCGAACCCGAGCAGGATGATGGGCCGCCGGCCGTACCGATCGCACAGCACCGCCGAGATCGCCGAGAACACCATCAGGGCCACCCCGGCGAGGACACCGACGGACAGGATCAGGGTCCGCGGATGGTGCATGCGGGTGCTGGCGTAGCTCATCAGGTACGTGCCACCGAGAAAGCTCATGGTGAAGATGCCGACCATGCAGCCGGCACCGAGCAGCACCTGCTTGCCCTGTCGGCGCACCAGTTCCGACAGCGGCGCCCGCGGCACCGTCCCGCGCTTCTGTTCCGCGAGGAACACCGGGGTCTCGTCGATGGTCAGCCGCACGTAGAGCGCCACCGCCAGCAGCACCGCGCTGAACAGGAACGGCAGCCGCCAGCCCCAGTCCAGGAACACCGGGCTCTTCTCCCCGATCGTCACGTTGGCGATCAGCACCACCAGGTTGCTGACGGCCAGGCCGGCCCCGGCACCCAGCTGGGTGAACATGCCGTAGGTACCGCGTTTTCCGGCTGGGGCGTACTCGGCGCTCAGTAGTGCCGAGCCCGCCCATTCGCCGCCGACGGCGAAGCCCTGGCACACGCGCAGGGTCAACAGGATGATCGGCGCCGCGAGACCGATCGACGCCGAGCTGGGCACCAACCCCACGCCAACCGTGGACAGACCCATGATCAGCAGCGTCGCGACCAGAGTTTTCTTGCGGCCCAGCCGGTCGCCGAAATGCCCGAAAACCGCCGCGCCGACCGGGCGGGCCAGGAACGCGACCGCGAAGGTCGCCAGCGACGAGATGGTCGCCATAGCGGGCGGCAGGTTCGGGAAGAACACCTGCGGGAAGATCAGCGCCGCAGCCGTCCCATAGATGTAGAAGTCGTAGAACTCGATCGCAGTACCGATGAAACTGGCGAATGCCACCTTGTTCATCGGTGTGTGCGGGGTCGACGCGTCTGCAGCCACGTCAGGCAGTATTGCCTACCGAGTGGCCGCTGCCGATCGATTTACCTTCCCGCCGGCTCGGACGGCACCGCGAGCGCCTCCGCATCACCGGCTAACGTGACCGGGGTGAATCTCGACGCGAACACCGAATCGGTCAGCGCGGCGATCGACACCGGCCTGCTGGCCGGCGCGGTCACGCTGGTGTGGCAGGACGGCGCGGTGCGGCAGGTCAACACGCTCGGCCACCGCGACGTGGAAGCCAAGCTGCCGATGGAGCGCGACACCGTGTTTCGCATCGCGTCGATGTCCAAGCCCATCACCGTCGCGGCGGCCATGACGCTGGTGGACGAGGGCCGGCTGGCCTTGACCGATCCCATCGCGAACTGGGTGCCCGAGCTGGCCAACCCGCGGGTGATGACGAGCCTCGACGGACCTTTGGAGCGGTCCGTGCCCGCCCGGCGGCCCATCACCATCGAGGACCTCATGACCCACCGCGGAGGCCTGGCCTACGGGTTCACGGTGCCGGCGCCGCTGGGCAAGGCGTACAACAAGTTGCAGTCGCTGCAGGACCCGGACCGCTGGCTGGCCGAGCTGGGGCAGCTGCCGCTCGCCCACCAGCCCGGTGACGCCCTGACCTACAGCCAGTCGACCGACGTGCTGGGCTTCATCCTGTCGCGCATCGAGGGCAAGCCGCTGCCGGATGTGTTGGCGGAGCGCATCTTCAAACCGCTCAGCATGGTCGACACCGGCTTCGCCGTGACGCACTCCGGCCGGCGTCGTGCCGCGACCATGTATCAGCTGGCAGCCGACGGAGACACCTTGCGCTTGCAGCCCGGGAAGATGGGGCCGCCGCAGGTGGTGCCTCCGACGTTCTGCGCCGGCGGCGGCGGTCTCTGGTCGACCGTCGACGACTACCTGACCTTCGCGCGGATGCTGTTGGCCGGCGGCGAGGTCGATGGAGTGCGGGTGCTGTCGGAGGAATCGGTGCGATCGATGCGCACCGATCGGTTGACCGCCGAGCAGAAGTCGCAGAACTTCCTCGGTGCGCCGTTCTGGATCGGCCGCGGCTTCGGACTGAACCTGTCGCTGGTGACCGACGAGGCCAAAGCCACGCCGTTCTTCGGTCCGGGCGGCCCCGGCACGTTCAGCTGGCCGGGCGCGTTCGGTACCTGGTGGCAGGCGGACCCGAGCGCCAACCTGATCCTGATCTACCTGATCCAGAATCAGCCTGAGCTCAGCGTCGATGCCGCGGTAGCGGTCGCCGGCAATGCCTCACAGGCCAAACTCCGTTCGGCGCGACCGAAATTCGTGAAGCGGACCTATCAGGCGCTGGATCTGTAGTCTGCGGTCGCAGAAGCCCGGCTGCGCCTCAGTCCAGCGAACGCTCAATTGCCGCTTGAGCGTTCAGTGCGACCGCGGCGTATTCGATGAGCCGATCGGCGGTCATCCGCGCCGACGGCCCCGAGATGCTGAAGCAGGCCCGGGCCAAGCCATCACGCCCGCGTACCGCGACCGCGACCGCGGATATGCCGTCGTGCAGACCCTCGACGGTGACGGCATAGCCACGCTGCCGGGTGGCGCGCACCTCTTCCCACAGCCACTCGGGGTCGGTGATCGTGTTGGCGGTGACCTTGGCCGGCGCGCCGGCCAGATACGCCGCGATCCGGGCGTCGTCCAGCGTCGCCAGATACGCCTTGCCCGTCGCGGCGGCGTGTAAGGGCAACCGGGTACCCAGTGGCAGGAATGCCCGGAGCTGATGCGAGCTGTCGAGTCGTTCGACGAGCACGAGTTCATCTCCGTCCGGCACGGCGAGGTGGACCGTCTCTCCCGTGATCGATTGCAGCGCGGCCAGTTCGGGCAAGGCAGCCTCCCGAAGGTTGTCTCGGGTGGCCACCGCACTACCGAGCCGGTAGGCCAAACCTGTTATCTCCCAACGGCTGCCGTCGGAGGTTGGCCTGAGCCAGCCGGCTTCGGCCAGGGTCTTCAGATTGCGCTGCACAGTGGTCTTCGGAATCCCCAGCCGACGGGTGAGCTCGCTCAACCCGACAGGCTGGGCGGTCGCGACCTCCTCGAATACCCGCAGAGCGGTAAGCACGCTGTTCACCCCGCCCTCCTTTCACACTTGACGCCTGGCGAATCGACACCCTAGCGTTGGTCCGTAATATAGTCCATCGGTCCATATTATGGACCGTTATCTAGAAGGCGCTGGTCAATGACAGTCCCTTTGCTTCACGCAATCCACAACCATCGCGACGCCCACCGGCCGGCCGTGACCGTTGGCGATCATTCGCTCCACGCCGCAGAACTGTTGGAGGCAGCCGGCGCGGTCGCGGACAGAGTCGGCGACTCCCGGGCCGTCGCGATCAACGCGACGCCCGATATCGAATCGGTGATCGCGGTGGTCGGGTGCCTGCTCGCGGGCGTTCCGGCGATACCCGTGCCGCCGGATTCGGGCTCCGCCGAGCTCGGCCACATTCTGGCCGATTCGGGCGCCGAGATCTGGGCCGGAGCGCCGCGTCCCGATACCTCGCTGCCGATTCTGGCGATCAATCCCGCCGCGCGTTCCAGCACCACCTGGACCGAACCCGACCCATCATCGGCAGCCTTGATCGTCTACACCTCCGGCACCACCGGAGCCCCTAAGGGCGTGGTGCTGTCACGGCGCGCCATCGCCGCGGGCATCGACGGGGTTGCCGCCGCGTGGGAGTGGAACGCCGACGACGTTCTGGTGCAAGGACTTCCACTGTGCCACGTGCACGGCCTGGTGCTCGGGGTCCTGGGCGCGCTGCGGATCGGCTCCCCGCTGATCCACACAGTTCGCCCCAAGCCCGACTTGTACGCCGCCGCCGGTGGCACGCTCTATTTCGGAGTGCCCACCGTCTGGTCGCGCGTGTGCGCCGATCCGGTTTCGGCTCGAGCCCTGGCCGGGGCGCGACTGCTGGTCTCCGGCAGTGCACCATTGCCGGTACCGGTGTTCGAAACGCTCACCACACTTACCGGCACGCCCCCTGTCGAGCGGTACGGGATGACCGAAACGATCATCACACTCAGCACCCGATACAGCGGCGAACGCAGGCCAGGCTGGGTGGGCCTGCCTGTCGACGGGGTACGGACTCGCATCCGCACCGAATCCGGCGAGCTGGCACCACATGACGGAGAATCGCTGGGGCAGTTGGAGATTGCCGGGTCGACGGTGTTCGACGGTTACCTGAACAACCCAGCCAAGACTGCTGAGACCATGACCCCGGATGGCTGGTTCCGCACCGGTGACATCGCGGTCATCGATCCCGGCGGTTTTCATCGGATCGTGGGCCGGGAGTCCGTCGACATGATCAAATCCGGCGGCTATCGGATCGGCGCCGGGGAGGTCGAGCACGCATTGCTCACCCACCCAGGGGTCCTCGAGGCCGCAGTCGTCGGCGTACCGGATCCCGATCTCGGCCAGCGCATCGTCGGGTACGTGGTCGGCGATAGCCTGAGTCCGCAATCGGTCATCGACCACGTAGCGTCGTCGCTGTCAGTCCACAAGCGCCCGCGCGAGATCCGCTTCGTCGACGCGTTGCCACGCAACGCGATGGGCAAGGTGCAGAAGAAGGCCCTGCTGGCCGACTACGGCTAGCCCGGCGCGCGAATCAGGCCTCGGGCTCGGGGGGGGGGGGGGGGGGGGGGAG
>NZ_JBYTCM010000010.1:0-139692 GCF_058790275.1 Mycobacterium sp. FW102-FHT13B02 | reverse complement strand
TCCTTTTTTTTTTCCCCCCCCCCCCCCCCCCCCCCCGGAGCCGTTCGGTGACGGGAACATGACAGCCGGATTGATGGTGGCCAGGTCGCGACTCGCGGCCGCGTACAGACCCGTCAGCACATTCATCGAGCGCACCGCATGCTGCAGTTTCGCGGTGACGTCTGCCAGCTCCGTCAGGTTGGACGTGAGCATCTGACGACGCAGCGCGGCATAGCGATCCGTGATCTCACGCCCTTTGTCGGTCACCCGGAACACCGCCGACGTGCCGGATTTGGTGCGTTCGAGCAGCCCCATGGTCACCAGCTTGCGCAGGTTGTACTGCAGATTGGGCAGGTCCTCACGGTTGGTCAGCTGCGCGATGGTCGCGGTGTCCTTCGGCCGTTCCTGCATCCGCACCACATGCATGGCGACCACCTCGTTGACGGTCAGATCGAGGTCGCCGGCCACCTGCATCGCATGCACCGCGAACCGCTGGAATTCGCCGTCGACCTGTAACAGGGCGAATTCGAATGCGGTCATCGCCTCTTCGTAACCGTCCTGGGCGAGGTGCCAACGGCGTTCCGGCTCAAGGGGTTGCGGCTGGCCGGCACCTACGCCTTTGTCCGCCGGCACGTCACTAGCGCTCATCGTCCTCCACTCAACACGTCACAGGATCGGACCGCAACGTGGACCATTGTTAATTTATTGAATCTCTATTGATTCTCCATCGATAATCAGTAGTGTGATTGCAGACACGTGATCGTGTCCAGCCTTCCGGACCACACCTTCGCCGATCCGGATGCCTCACCAATCTCGACCGCGCCCGACGGCGCGGAGCCATATCCCATGGAGGTCATTGATGTCCGTCGATAGCCACAGCGGCAATTCGTCCGCGGTAACCAGGCACTACGCCCCGTACGTCCAGGCAGATTGGGGCTACGCAAACCACTGGTACCCCGCATTGTTCTCCGACGAACTCGCGGACGGCGGCCTCAAAGGCATCACCATCGGTGGCCACGACATCGCACTGCGCCGCTCAGCCGGCAGGGTGTACGCCCTCTCGGACCGGTGCATCCACCGTGGCGTCAAGCTGTCCGCAAAGCCGATGTGCCTGTCCGAAGGGACCGTCAGCTGCTGGTACCACGGCTACACCTACGACGTGTCGGACGGAAAGCTGACGACAATCGTTGGCAATCCAGAGGATTCGCTCATCGGGCGGGTGGGTGTGCGCACCTATCCCGTCGAAGAGGTCAACGGGATGATCTTCGTGTTCGTCGGCGATGCCGACTACGGAACCCCGCCGCCGCTCACGTCCGACCTGCCGGCGCACGTCACCAACGACCCCAACGACACACCGGTGCCCCACTTGACCGACGAGGGCATCGTCATCCGCGGGATTCACCGGAAACTGGTCGGCAACTGGCGACTGGCGGCCGAGAACGGCTTGGACCCCGGCCATCTGCTGGTGCACTGGGACAACCAGATCCTCGTCGCGCTCGATCGCGCGCTGCCGCTGGGTGTCAACGCGCTGTCCAACGAGGCCACCGAGGAGATCGACATCCCGGACGGCCCGAAGGGCGTCATGAATCGGTACGACCGGCCGGATCTATACCAGCCGGTGCTGGAGAACCCCAAGGTCGACATCAAGTCCCGTGGGACCGTGCCGCACTACTTCCGCACATCGCTCTGGGTTCCCGGCACGTTGATGGTCGAGCACTGGCCGATCACCGATCACGTCCAGTACGAGTTCTACGTCCCGATCGACGACCACCATCACGAGTACTGGGAAGTGGTGGCCACCCGCGTCGCCGACGACGATGCCCGCAAGGAGTTCGAGTTCAAATACGAGCACTTCTTCAAACCCCTTGCGCTCGAAGGCTTCAACAACAGCGACGTGTTCGCGCGGGAAGCGACGGAGGAGCACTACACCCGCTTCGACGGGTGGAACAACGAGGTGCTCTGCGACATGGACTACTCGATCGTCGCCTGGCGCAAGTTGGCCGCCCGGCATCCACGGGGCTTCTTCGAGTCCCCCTACCAGGACGAGGACTAGGAGATGACCATCCTGGCAAGCGAGCAGCCACCCGACGCCGACGCCGTGGCGCGCACCCATTGCGTACGACTGCATTACACCGACACGAGCAAGGAAATCCTGGTGCCCGAAGGGCAATCAGTGCTCGATGCGGCGTCCGCCACCGGCGTCCGGCTGGCAAGCCAGTGCGGCATCGGCACCTGCGGTACATGTGTCGGCCGGGTCCGCGACGGGGCGCTCGTCATGCCCGACAACCGGATCTACCCGCTCAGCGACGACGAGATGGCCGACGGCATGCGCCTGCTCTGTCAGGCACGGGCGGTAGCCGATACCGAGGTCGAGTTGGATTATCCGGCTTCGGTATTCGACGAGTATCCACTGCGGCAGGCCACGGCCAAGGTCACCGGTCTGCAGCAGCTCGCAGAAACCGTTGTCGAGCTCACGGTGCGACTGCCCAAGCAGGTGTCGTTCGCCTTCCGGCCTGGGCAGTATGCCCGGCTCCGGGTTCCGGGAACCGGGGAGTGGCGGTCGTATTCGATGGCCTCGGGTGAACGGCAGAAGCGCCAGCTCACCTTCACCATCAGGCTCCTGCCCGCCGGCACGATGTCGGACTACCTGCGCGACCGCGCCACGATCGGCGAGCAGATCGATGTCGAGGGCCCGTTGGGGTCGTTCGGTCTGGCCTCCGACGCCGGCCCGGTATTGATGCTGGCCGGCGGCACCGGCCTAGCGCCGATGCTGTCGATGCTCGACAAACTCCAATTGGCTCGTGGCAAGAAACCGATCCGGTTGATCTTCGGCTGCACCAGAACCCGCGACCTGTTCCATCTCGACGAGCTCGAGGGCCGGGCCAGCTTCATGCCGAACCTGTCGGTGCGGGTGACGGCCGACGAGCCCCACCAGCAGCCTGGGGTCCTGGTCGGCAATCCGGTGAGTGTCCTGACCCCCGACGACGTCAGCGACCCGGCGACATCGGCGTATCTGTGTGGTCCGCCCGCCATGATCGACGCCGCGTTCACCCGCTTACAGGAGCTCGGTCTGCCGCGCGCCAATATCCACACCGAGCAATTTCTTCCCAGCTGAAAAATCCTTGTTCACAAAGTGATTGGAACAACAATGAGCATTGCGCGGCTCGGCGCCTTCGCCGTCACCGTCGCTGATATCGACGCCTGGCATCATCTGCTCGTCGACCTGCTCGAGCTGGACGTGCGTCCCCGCACGTCGCCACAGGACCCCCTGCTGGTCCGGCTCGACGATCGGCACCACCGGATCGCGCTGTACCCCGGATCGACCGACGAGATCCGGCGGGTCACCTGGGAGGTCGATACACCCGCCGAATTGCATCGGCTCGCCGAGGCAGTCGCCGCCGAGAACATCGCGGTCGGCTGGGTCGGAGATGACACCCCTGAGCCCCCAAAGGCGCAGTCGGGCTTCCGATTCGACGACCCCGACGGTTTCCGGACCGAAGTGGTGGTCGGGCCGGTATCCGAGCTATCCCCCGTCATCCAGGGCGGTGTGATCAGCGGCTTCGTCACCGGCGATCTGGGGCTCGGTCATGTCGTCTACATGTGCCGGGACTATCCGGCCGCGGTGGACTTCTACACCCGGGTGCTCGGTTTCGAACTGACCGACTACATCGTCTGGGACGGCGCGGATGCGACCTTCCTACACTGCAATCCGCGCCACCACAGCGTGGCATTGATGAACGAGTGCTTCGGATTCCGCGGCGGCGACTTCAACCACCTCATGATCGAAACCGCGACTCTCGACGATGTCGGCCGGGCCTACGACCGCATCTGCGGTGCGGGCGTCGACCTCAAGATGACGCTGGGTCGCCACACCAACGACGGTGTCACCTCGTTCTACCTCGCCACCCCTTCGGGGTTCGGGATCGAGATCGGCTGGGGTGGCGATGTGGTCGGTGACGACTGGGTGGTCAAGACCTACGATGCCCCGGCCCGCTGGGGCCACGTCGTCCAGCGGGCCGGCTGATGCTCAGCGCACCCGCGCCGACGACGGCGGCTGCCACCGTGCAGCGATATCTGGATCGGATCAGCCTGCGCGACAACCTGATCCATGCTTGGGCCCACCTGGACCCCGAGCTGGCACACGCGCAAGCCCGGGCCCGCGACGCCGAGCCACCGCGCACGGCTCTGCATGGCGTGCCGGTCGGGATCAAAGACATCATCGACACCGCTGATCAGCCCACCGCCTATGGCAGCGAGTTGTGGGCGGGCCATCGCCCGGTGCGGGACGCCGACGTGATCGCACGGCTGCGCGATGCCGGGGCGGTGATCCTGGGCAAGACAGCCACGACCGAGTTCGCCACCTACCGGCCGTGCGCCACCCGCAACCCGCACAATCCCGGCCATACTCCGGGCGGTTCGTCCAGCGGGTCCGCGGCGGCCGTGGCCGACGGGCAGGTCCCGATCGCACTCGGCACCCAGACCGCGGGCTCAGTGCTGCGACCAGGGTCCTACTGCGGCGTGTTCACGCTGAAGCCGACCTACGGCCGCTGGCCGTTCGACGGTGTGCTGCCGGTGGCCTTGAGTTTCGACACCGTGGGCGCGTTCGCGCGCCACCCGGCCTGGCTCGGCGAATTGGACGCCGTCCTCACCCACCGGCACGCCACGACGACCCTGCCGTCCACCGATCGGCTTCGGGTCGGCGTGCTGCGGCCGCCGTGGAGCGACCGGGCCACCCCGTCGGCGTCCATTGCGCTGGAACGCTTCATCTCCGGGCTCGCAGAATTGGGCGCCCACGTCAGCGACATCGACGTCCCCGGCGCCCTCACAGACCTCGACGCCGGTCACACGCTCATCATGGCCGCCGAGGCGGCGCACGCGCTATCCCCCCGCCTGCACCGCGAAGGTCACGGCCAGGCCAGCGCCCAGCTGACCGAATTCCTGGCCATGGGCCGGGCGGCGACTCCCAACAACATTCAGCAGGCGCGCGCGGTGGTCCAGGACTGCACCCGGTTCGTGTCGGCGGCGCTGCAGAATGTCGACGTACTCGTCACGTTGGCGGCCACCGGCGAGGCCCCGGAAGGCCTGACCAGCACCGGCGATCCGGTATTCAACAAGCTCGCCAGTGTGACCGGGCTGCCCGCGGTCGGCCTGCCGATCGAAGCCGGGGCCGCTGGGCTACCGCTGGGCGTGCAACTCATCGCACCGCCGCAAGCCGACCACGCCCTGGTCCGGATCGCCACCTGCCTGACCGACCGCGCCGGCCTCACCGCGCGTTGCGCACTACCCGAGGAACAGTGATGACCAGCTCCGTAACCGACACCCGTCGCGCCATGTACCAAGCCGTGTGTGATCGGTTGAATCCAGACCGATTTCGCGACCTCCTGGTCAATCTGATCAACATTCACAGCCCGACCGGACTGGAACGCCCGGCGTCGGAGTTCATGGCCGGCTACCTGCGCGACACCGTTGGCATCGCAGCCGGCTACCAGCCGATGAACGAGCACAGCGGCAACGCATTCGGTGAACGGCTCGGCACCGGCGAGGGCAGCAGGCTGCTGCTGTACGCGCCCATCGACACGCACATCGATCCCGAGTCCGACGTCCCCTGGGTCGGGCCTCGCCTGCGCCCGGACATGCTGCCCGAGGCCCGCGTCGACGGGGATCTGGTGATCGGCTTGGGCGCCTCGAATCCCAAGTGCATGGTGGCCGGGCTGACCGAGGTCACCCATGCGGTCATCGAGTCGGGAATCCCGTTGATCGGCGATCTGGCAATCGGTTTCGCCGGCGGTGGCATGCCCGTCAGCATGAGTGGTCGGGACCAGGCGGGAATGAGCAACGGAATTTTCCATCTGCTCACCCACGGCGCCATGCCCGATCACGCGATCGTCTTCAAACCGTGGTGGGCGGTGTTTCCCGAAGAGCCGGGCATGTGCTGGTTCAAGGTCTCTGTGCGGGGTACCTACGGTTACGCCGGAATTGCCAGGGGCACACCGGGTTTCCGATCATCGATCGTCCCGGCTGCCACAGTGATCCAGCGCATCGAGGCGTGGCTGCCGCAGTACACCGCCCGCAACACCGCGGGCACCACGATCCCCGAAGGCTGGATTTCAGCGGTCCGCTCCGGCTCCCCCGACAAACCGGCTTTCCCATCTGCCACCACTGAGATCTACCTCGACGTGCGCGTCAACCCCCGAACCACCCCGGGTGAGGTGCGCCACCAGTTCGCCCAGCTGATCGCGGAAATCCGGGCTGCCGAACCGGACCTCGAGCTCGACTGGGAGATGTACGGCTCGTTGCCCGGCGGCATGACCGATCCCGACAACTGGATCATCCAATCCTGCAGGCGCGGTTGGGAAGAAGTCGAAGGCCAGCCCTACGAATCGACGCCACTGCTCGGTGGGCAGACCGACGGCACCCTCATCCGCCGTCTCGGCGTGCCCACCGCCCGGATCGGCTACCCCTGGCCACCGGCCGCCGCCCCCGCCGAACTCAACGAGGGACTCGGCGGGATGGGCGTCGCATCGGTCAATGACGTCATGACCGCCGTCCGCGCGGTCGCCTACGCGGTCGTCGACACCCTGACCCGCACCCGAGAGGAACTCGACCTGTGACACTGCACCGCAAGATCCTCAACATCGTGCCGGTCCCGGTGCCGCAACAGGCAGTCGACGCGTTCGCGGCGCAGATTCCGGCCGAAGCGGTGTTCCCCGGCTTCGAGAATGTCTTCGTCGCCGTCCGCGCCGGGGGCACGACCCTCGACAGCGCGTACGAGACCACCCTCGCCGACGCTTTCGTGCTGGACGCCGGATGCCGCGCCGAGGAACAGGGCTATGCCGCGGTGTGTGTCAACTCGATGAGTGACTCGGCACTGGCGGCGCTGCGTTCCCGGCTGAGCATTCCGGTGGTCGCCCCGAATCAAGCGTCGATGCTGGCGGCCGCGCTCTTGGGCAAGAAGTTCTCCGTCATCACCATGTGGCCACAATGGCACGAGCTCTACCACAAGGCAGCGCGCGAGCACGGGCTCACGGCCCGCCTGGCGTCGGTTCGCGATGTGGGCGTCGCACCCAATGCCAGCGAATTGCTCGCCGGCAAAGAGGATTTCATCTTCGAGGCGCTGCAGGCCCAAGCCCGGGCTGCCATTGATGAAGACGGTGCCGACGTGATCATTCTGGGCTCCACCACCATGCACCAATCCCACGCCTATCTGGAGAAAGCCCTCGACGTCCCGGTGATCAATCCGGGCGTCATCGCCTACAAGATGTGCGAACTGCTCGTGCTGACCGGGCTGACCCACAGCAAGCGGGCCTATCCGCCGCCGGCGCTCATCCAGGACGACCTACTCACGGCCGTCACCCCAGCCCTGTCGTAACACCCCAATCAGGAGAACATCATGTCGACGGACAACCCAGAGATCGGCCGCACCCGGGACACCTGCGGCTACGACACCAACTATCACGACGTGGGCGACGGTGCGCCCGTGCTGCTGCTGCACGGGTCCGGTGCCGGAGTATCCGCGTGGGCCAACTGGCGCGGGCTGATCCCGGTACTGGCGCAGGATTTCCGGGTCATCGCGCCGGATCTCGTCGGGTTCGGCTATACCGAGGTCCCGGATACCTTGCAGTTCACCATCTTCGACACCTGGATCGACCAGATCCTCGCACTACTGGACGGCTTGGGCGTCGAGAAGACCCACATCGTGGGCAACTCGTTCGGCGGCGGGCTGGCACTGCATCTGGCGACCAGGCATCCTGACCGGCTCGACCGGATCACCCTGATGGGTGCCGGCGGGGTGGCGATGCCGCTGAGCGACGAGCTCGACCAACTCTGGGGTTACACCCCATCGGTCGCCAACATGAAGAAGATCATGGACATCATGGCTTTCGACCGGTCGCTGGTGACCGACGAACTCGCCGAATTGCGGTACCGGGCCACCATCCGCCCCGGCGCCCAAGAGGCTTTCGAAAAGGTCTTCCCGCCGCCACGGCAGCGTTGGCTGGACGCGCAGATCGTGCCGGATGAGGCATTGGCCGGCATCGGCCACGAGGTCCTGATCCTGCATGGCCGCGAAGACCGCGTGGTCCCCGTGCAGGCTTCGTGGCATATGTTCGAGCAGATCCCCAACGCCCAGCTACACGTCTTCGGTCGGTGTGGACACTGGACCCAGATCGAGCACGCGCAGCGGTTCCAGCAGCTGGTGGCCGCATTCCTGCGGGAAGCCGAATGACGGCCCGCACAGGGTTTGCCGACCGGTTGCTGGCCGCCTACGCCGATCGCACGCCGATCCCCCGGATCACCGCGGCCGCGCCCGACCTCACCATCGACGACGCGTATGCGATTCAGCAGCACCAGGTTTCGGCGTGGACGCAGGCCGGGGACCCGGTCCGTGGCCACAAGGTGGGCCTGACCTCCAAGGCCATGCAGTCCCAGCTCGGCGTCGACTGCCCTGACTATGGCCAGCTGACCGCGTCGATGTTCCTGCCCGAGGGCGCCCCCATCGCCGTCGACCGATTCCTGCAGCCACGGGTGGAACCCGAGATCGCCTTCGTGATGGGCCGTCGCCTGGCCGGACCGGGTGTCACGGTGGCCGACGCGGCGCGCGCGGTCGATGTCGTCATGCCCGCGTTGGAGATCATCGACTCCAGGATCCGGGATTGGGATATCCGCCTGATCGACACGATCGCCGACAATGCCTCATCAGGTGGCGTGGTGCTCGGCGGCACGGCACGCCGGCTCGACGAACTGGATCTGCGCTTGATGGGCGTGCTGGTGCACCGCAACGGAGAACTGGTGGCGACCGGCGCCGGTGCGGCGGTCTTGGGTTCTCCACTCAACGCGCTGGCCTGGCTGGCCAACGTCCTCGGCGCTCGCGGTGTGGCGATCGAGGAGGGCGACACCGTCATCCCCGGCTCCATGACGTCGGCACTACCAGTCCGGGCCGGCGACAGCTTTCATGTCGAATTCGCCGAACTCGGCAGCGTCACAGCACATTTCGCCGCCGCATGAGCGCTCCGGCACCTACAGGAGAAACTATGTCCACAATTTCTGCC
This sequence comes from Mycobacterium sp. FW102-FHT13B02, assembly GCF_058790275.1. Lineage (NCBI taxonomy): Bacteria > Bacillati > Actinomycetota > Actinomycetes > Mycobacteriales > Mycobacteriaceae > Mycobacterium > Mycobacterium sp. FW102-FHT13B02. Next base: position 130,666 of record NZ_JBYTCM010000010.1, on the reverse strand, counting down.
GCCATCGTCGGCCCCGGCAACATCGGTACCGACCTGCTGGCCAAGCTGGCGCACAGTGACCGGATCACCGTGCGTTACATGGTCGGTGTCGATGCCACATCGGATGGGCTGGCACGCGCCGCCGCCCGTGGGGTCGCCACCTCGGCCGGCGGCGTCGACTGGTTGCTCGACCAGGATGAGCTGCCCGACATCGTGTTCGAGGCCACCTCGGCGAAGGCCCACTCCGCCAACGCGCCCCGCTACGCCGAGGCAGGCATCCGTGCCGTCGACCTCACCCCTGCAGCGATCGGGCCGTTCGTCTGCCCGCCAGTGAATCTCGACGTCAACGCTGCGGCGCCCAACGTCAACATGATCACCTGCGGCGGCCAGGCCACGATTCCCATCGTCCACGCGGTGAACCGGGTGACCCCGGTCAGTTACGCCGAGATCGTCGCATCAATCTCATCGCGGTCGGCCGGCCCCGGAACCCGGGCCAACATCGATGAATTCACCGAGACCACCGCACGGGCCATCGAGGACGTCGGCGGCGCGGCCCGCGGCCGGGCGATCATCGTCATCAACCCGGTCGAACCGCCGATGATCATGCGCGACACCGTTTTCTGCGCCGTGGATCCCGATGTCGACCGCGACCGGATCGCCGAGTCGATCCACGACATGGTCGCCGCGGTCACCACTTACGTGCCCGGGTACGCACTCAAAGCCGACCCTCAGTTCGACGACCCGCGGCCCGATTGGAACGGAAAGGCCCGGGTGACGACACTTCTGGAAGTACATGGCGCGGGCGACTATCTGCCGCCCTACGCGGGCAACCTCGACATCATGACGGCAGCTGCCGCCGAGGCCGGCGAGCGAATCGCCGCGTCACTGCTGGCCGCACGAGATCAGTTGGTAGCACGATGAGCAATTGGGACACCGGGGCACGCGAGGTACGCCTCGTCGACACCACGCTGCGCGACGGCAGCCACGCGATGGCGCACCGCTTCACCGTCGCACAGGTCCGCGACACCGTGGCCGCCCTCGATGCGGCCGGGGTGTCGATGATCGAGGTGACCCACGGCGACGGGCTCGGCGGGTCGACCTTCAATTACGGCTTCTCCCTGGTCGACGAAACCGAACTCATCTCCGCAGCGGTGGACCAGGCCCGCCGGGCCAAGATCGCGGTGTTGTTGCTGCCCGGACTGGGCACCGTCAAGGATCTCCAGGTCGCCCACGATCTGGGGGCGAGCGCGGTGCGGATCGCTACGCACTGCACCGAGGCCGACATCGCCATCCAGCACTTCGGCGCCGCGCGCGACCTGGGCCTGGAGACCGTCGGTTTCCTGATGCTCTCGCACATGTCGAGCCCGGAGCAGCTGGCCCGCCAGGCCAGGATCATGGCCGACGCCGGCTGCCAATGCGTGTACGTGGTGGACTCGGCAGGTGCGCTGATCCTCGACGACGTCGCCGACCGCGTCTCGGCTCTGGTCACGGAGTTGGGCGCGGACGCCGAAGTCGGATACCACGGCCATCAGAATCTCAGCCTGGGCGTCGCCAACTCGGTGCTCGCCTATCGCGCCGGCGCGCGCCAGATCGACGGGTCACTGGTCGCCCTCGGTGCCGGGGCGGGCAACTCCCCCACCGAGGTCCTGGCCACGGTGTTCGAGCGGCTGGGCATCGTCACCGGAGTCGACAAGGACCAGCTGCTGGCGGCCGCCGAAGATGTTGTCAAACCGTATATTTCACGGCTCCCGGTGATGGATCGGGCCTCGATCGTACAGGGCTTCGCCGGGGTCTACTCGAGTTTCCTGCTGCACGCCGAACGAGCCGCAGGACGCTACGGAGTTCCCGCCCACGAAATCCTCTACCGCGTCGGAGAACGTCGGTACGTCGGCGGTCAGGAGGACATGATCATCGACATCGCGATCGACCTCCAGCGCGAACGAAGCCAATCCCACACCGCCACTTCAGAACTCAGCCCCGTCTAGATACGATATAAGGACCACCCAGATGAAGATCGCCATCATCGGCGCTGGCGTCGCCGGCCTGTGCTCCGCCAAACTGCTGACCGAATTCGGTTTCGAAGTAACCGTTTTCGACAAGGTCCCCGATATCGGCGGCGTGTGGAGCCACACCCGGCTGTACCCGGGAGTGACCACGCAGAACGGGAAGGACACCTATGCCTTTTCGGACTTCCCGATGCCGAAGTCATATCCGGAGTGGCCGGCCGGAGCCCAGGTGCAGCAGTACCTCGCCGCCTACGCCCGCCACTTCGACCTCGAGCGGCTGGTCCGGTTGAACACCGAGGTAGTCTCGGCCGACCTCGACGAGGCAGCGGGGCGGTGGACGTTGACCACCCGCGATCTCGTCACCGGGACAGTCGAGCAAAGCGATTTCGATCAGCTGATCGTGGCCACCGGAATCTTCTGCGACCCGTTCATTCCGGATTACCCGGGTATCGACGATTTCACCCGGGCCGGCGGACGCATCTGCGCCGCTACGGAATTCAACGACCTGCAGGACGCAGTGGACAAGGACATCGTCGTCATCGGCTATGGCAAGTCGTCGTGCGATATTGCCGAGGCACTCAGCGACGTGGCGCGGTCTACCACCGTCGCGGCCCGCGAGGTCACCTGGAAGATGCCCCGCAAGGTCGGTGGGGTGATCAACTACAAGTACGTGTTGCTGACCCGGCTCTCCGAGGGCCTGTTCGACCACCTCGACCAGCGCGGCTTCGCCCGCATCATCACCGGCCCCGGTCGGTTCGCCCGCAATGCCATGCTCGCCATGGTGGGACGGATCGCCCGGCACCAGTTGATGTTCGACCGCCTCGGCCTGGTGCCGGTGGGCCCGTTCGAAAGGATCGTGCGGCATGCGGTCAGCTTGGCCACCGAGGGCTTCTACGAGAAGATTCGCGACGGAGTCATCGACATGCGCCGCGGCGTGTCGATCGTCGGGCTCTACGACAAAGACGGCTCCCCGACGGTCGAGTTCTCCGACGGCACCACCCGCCGCGCGGACGCCGTCGTCTGCGCGACCGGCTACCAGCAGCGGACACCATTCCTGGCCGAGGAGCTGCAGGCGCGCATCACCGACGCGGACGGCAATTTCCAGCTGTACCGCCAGATTCTGCCTGTCGACGTCCCGCGCCTGTTCTTCGTCGGCTACGGGTCGTCGTTGCTGAGCCCGATCAGCGCCGAAGCCGCCGCGATCTGGGTGGTCAACTATCTGGCCGGGTACGCCGAGCTGCCGCCGGTCGAGCAGCAGCGCGCGTTCGCCGAGCGCCGACTGAAGTGGATGATCGAACGCACCGAGGGCAAGCATGCCCGCGGAACCAACATCATCCCGTTCTCCGTGCGCCAGATCGACGAAATCCTCGATGAGGCAGGCGTGAACGTCGGACGCTGGACCCAGTTACGTCAGTGGCTGCTACCGATCAGGCCAGCCGCCTACCGGGCCGCCACCCGAAAGCTGCACCGCCGGATCGACGGTAAGACAGGTTCCCGGCACAGCGAGCCGCGTGCTGCTACGTCCAGAACCTGACGCTTCCGCTTCACCACATAACTGGCTGCACCTGATAACTGACTGACGCACTGACGCCGCCTATGCGCGGCGCCAGCACTCGCGCGCACCCTTTTACTTCGAGCTAGGACGTCCCATGCCATCAATCCCCCACCGCCGGACCAGAACTCGACTCACGACCGCTCTGGTTGTGGCGGCATTGGCGCTGACCGCGTCGCCGGCCACGCTGATGAACCCTGTCGCCCAAGCCGACGATCAGCATTACGAAGAATTCTACACACCGCCGACACCGCTTCCCGGTGGCCGGCCGGGCGATCTCATCCGCACCGAACCGTCACCGCTGGTGCTCGAGCCCTCGGGTCAGCTCGGCGCGTTCGTGGGAACGGGTACGCGAATCATGTACCGCAGCACCGATGCTCAGGGCAAGCCGGTCGCCGTGACCGGCACCTACATCGAACCCGACGCCCCGTGGACGGGCAAGGGTCCGCGTCCGCTGATCGCGTACGCGACCGGGCCGCACGGGACAGGTGAACAATGTGCGCCGTCGCGACTGTTCAACCAGGGCATCCACTTCTCGCAGGGGTTCGACCTGATGTTCAACTACGAGGAGGGCTTCATCGCCACGCTGTTGGCCCGCGGCTTCGCCGTCGTGGTCACCGATGGCGTCGGCATGGGTGTCCATGGTTCGCAGTCACCGCAGTTCCTCAACAGGGTCGCGGCTGGTACGGCGATGCTCGACGCTGCCCGCGCGGCCATGAAACTCCCCGGCACGTCGCTGAATTCTCATGGGCCGGTGGCCTTCTGGGGCTGGGCATCCGGCGGACAGGCCTCGATGTCGGCCGCCGAACTGGCCGGCAGCTACGCACCCGAGCTTCGGGTCGTGGGCACCTACGCCGCGGGGGCCGTCACCGATATCGCGGCAGCGCTTCCGGCTATCGACGGCAACTTCCTGGCGGTGCTGACCGGATACATGTTGCGTGGCATCATCGCGTCCTACCCCCAAACCGAAGAGCCGCTGCGTAATTCGCTGACCCCGCGCGGCCTGGATATGCTGGATTGGAGCGGCCACACCTGCCTGGTCCAGGGCAGTGTCGATTACGCATTTCGGCACGTGCAGCCCTGGTTCAACACCGACCTGAACGACCTGATCGGCAACGATCCGATAAAGAGCCTGCTGGCAGCTCAACGCATCGGCAGCATCAAACCCGCCGGCCCGGTGCTCATCACTCACAACCGCTGGGATTCGCTCGCGCCGTATACGTCGGCCGTCGACACCGCGAACGACTGGTGTGCGAAGGGTGCTGACGTCACGTTCCGGATCAACGAAATGGCACCGTTCTTGAACAAGATGGCCACCACCAGCTTGTTACAGCCGTACGTCGACGGCGAACCGACCATGGACTGGCTCACCGACCGGTTCAACGGAGTGCCCACCGCGCCCAATTGCGGCGGCTTCTAGCCGGGGTCCTAGCCCGCCCGCGCTGCCGCGATCCGCTGCATATCGGCCATGCCCTGCTCCTGCGCATCGCGCATCCAGGCCGGCAGCGGAGCCCGCAATTCCGGCAGCACCTCGTTGTCGAGCAACCCCTGCAGCCTGGCCTGCTTTCTGCTGCGGCCCGCCTGGTTGTCGAGTTCCTTTGCACCCGAAGGTAATTCGTAGTCGTACAGCTCGTAGTCGATCTTGCGGGTGTGGTCCGCCTCCATGCCGCCGCGCTGCCAGTAGGAGTAGCGGCCGAACTTCGCATCGGGCGTCCGCACCGCGACGATGTGGCTGGGGGCCGACGTCGGAATCTCGGTGGACACCACACCGCCGCCGAACATCTTCCGCACCGCAGGCGATTTCATCAGCGTGGCCATCTCCTCCACCGACATGTCGTCGGTGGCGTGGACCACCCAAGGACGGCCCGCCGCACCGGGGTTCGCCGCGACGGCGGCGATGTCGCCGCGCGCCTGCAGGTAGGTGAACCGGCCGTCGGAGCGCCAGCCGTTGCCGCCGGCCGCAATGGTCAGCAGCAACGGCGCGATGTCCACGCTGGAAGTGAGCTGTCCGCGGCGCTCGCCGGGTTTGGGCGTCAGGTGGCCGGCGGGGTCGTGGATGTACAGCGGCACCCGGATCGATTCCTCGTAGATCGCCGCGCCCTTACCGCGCAGGCCGTGCGAGCCGGCATATTCCCCGTGGTCCGAGGTGAACACCACGATGGTGTCGCGCTCGACATCCGGGCGCGACGCCAGCGTGTCCAGCACCCGGCCGATCTGCACATCCACCTGTTGCTGCAGCCACAGGTAGTTGTCGAGGCAGCGAGCCCACTGCGCCGCCATCTCCGGACCGGAATACGGCACTGGGCCCGTCATGAGCGGCGACATGAAGTTCATGTAGTCGATCTGCAGCTGCGGCTTGCCGCGCCGGCGCAGGTCGTCGGCGTTCTCGAAATTGGCGGGCATCCCGGAGAACACATGCGGAACATCATCGGGCAGTGGGTTTCTCGGCCACCAGCAGATGTCGTGCGGGTTCACCAGGGACACGGTGGTGCACCACGGGCCGCTGCCGGCGTGGTCGGCGAACCACCCGTCGAACTGGTCGACGATGGTGTGGTCAACTTGCAGCCCCTGGTTCGGTCCGCCATTGGGCGAGGGATAGGTCCCACCCGAAAAGCCGTGCGCGTCAAGGCCGTCCGGGGTGGTATCGGCCATCTGGCCCAGGTGCCATTTGCCCCACCACCAGGTCCGGTAACCCTGCTCGCGAAGCATGGTGCCCCACGTCGGAAAGCGGGGCGCCAGGGTGGATTCGGTGGCCCCCTCGCCGGTGTACAGGCAGCCCGTCTGATGCGAGTACAGGCCGGTGGTCAGCACACCGCGCGACGGCGTGCACATGTTGGACGCGGAGTAGTGCGACTCGAAGGACACACTGCGCTGCCGCAGCCGGTCCAGGTTGGGCAGCAGTTCACCGAGCTTCGTGGCGTCGGGGAACCATTGGGGCGCGCGCATCTGGTCGACGACGATCACCAGGATGTTGGGCCTGCCTGCCGTATGGTCACGGCCCGTCCGGGACAGCAGCTGATAACCGCCCACGCCTGCCGCGGCCACCCCCGCTACCGCCGCCGTGCCCTTGAGAAGTGTCCGTCGGTCGATATCCGCCATGAGGCCAGACTAGGAGCGAATGCCGTGAGCGCGCTGAAAACACTGGTATCGGTCCCATGTCATAGTCTTTCGCCATGGCGCAACCAACCGTGTTGATCAGCGGCGCAGGGATCGCCGGGCCGGCATCGGCCCACTGGCTCGCGAGCAGCGGCTACCGGGTGGTGATCGTCGAGGCGGCGCCGGGCATCCGGCCGGGCGGGCAGACGGTTGACCTGCGCGGCGCTGGCCGCGAAGTGGTGACCCGGATGGGGCTCATGCCAGCGATGACCGAGCGGTGCCTGTATCAACGGGGCATCGCCTGGGTGCGCGCTGATGGCTCCCGGCGTGCGGAGATGCCGGTCGAGGCATTCAACGGCAACGGGATCGTGTCCGAGTTCGAGATCCTGCGCGGCGACCTCGCCGACGTCCTCTACCAGGCCACCCGCGAGGCGGCCGAATACCGTTTCGGCACCCGGATTTCCGCGCTCGAGCAAGACGGCTCGGGCGTCCGTGCTGCGCTGACCGACGGCAGCGTGGTGCAGGCCGACCTGGTCATCGGCGCCGACGGCCCCCACTCGGCGGTGCGGCAGCTGGCCTTCGGCGTGGAGGAGCAGTTCATCCGGCGGCTCGGCGGCTACAACGCCTGGTTCACCGCACCGGACATGATCGGTCTGGATGGCTGGTTTCTGATGTTCCAGGCCGCCGGTGGGCTGAACGCCTCGCTGCGCCCTTCGCACGACGCCGCGACCGCCAAGGCCGGTCTGGCATTCCGGTCCGAGCCCATCGAGTACGACCGCCGTGACCCCGACGCGCAGCGGGCTCTGCTGGCCCAGCGGTTCCGCGACGCCGGGTGGTATTGCGACGAACTACTCAGTGCCGCAGCACGGTCCGACGACTTCTATTTCGACGATTTCGTCCAGGTGCACATGAGCACCTGGTCGACTGGCCGGGTCACGCTGTGCGGCGACGCCGGCTACTGCGCGTCACCGTTGTCCGGGATGGGCACCAGCCTGGCCCTCGTCGGTGCCTACGTATTGGCCGGTGAACTCGGGCCGGCCGCGGCGCTCGACGCTGCCGGTATCGAGGCGGCGCTGCGGCGCTACGAGCAGGTGATGCGGCCGTACGTCGACCGGTGTCAGGACCTGCCCGGGGGCCTCGACGGCTACGCGCCGATGTCCGAGCGCCAGATCTCCGCCGGGGCGACGACCATGAACTGGGTGCAGCGCTGGCCGCTGCGGTTGTATGCCGGTCGCAAGTGGTTCTCCACGGCCGAGTCCATCGACCTGCCGAACTATCGGTCGTGTGTGGGCGGATGACCGGTCCATTTGACGTACGCCCGGCGGAATTCCCGCGGGTCGGTGAACCCGACCTCTGTGGCGATGGCGTGAATCGGCATCGCCGTCTCCCGGACCAGATACCGTGCCCGTTCGCTGCGGACCTTGTCGCGTAGCACGCTGAATTGCTGACCATCGGCACCGAGACGCCGACGCAGCGTGCGCTCCGTCATGCCCAGCCGCTTGGCGATCTGGGCCATGGTCAGCGGATCTCGGACACTGTCGCGCAACATCGTCTCGACGGTCTGCACCACGTCGGTCGGCGGCTCACCCTGGGTCAGCATGTCGCGGCAGGCGGCGACCGCGACCGCATGCGTGGCCGGATCGGCGCGCGGTAGCCGCTGCGACCACAACGGGTCGGGGAACGCCAGCCGGTTGGCGTCGGCGCTGAACAAGACGGGGCAGCCGAAGAACTCGCGATAGCGGTGCGCGTAGACCGGTGCGGGGTAGCTGACCTGTACGTACTCCGGCGTCTGCTGGGGCAGCTCGAGCACGGTCCTGACGGTGACCAGCACGCTGCAGAACAGCTCCTCACACAGGAAGGGCAACAACTCCGGTTCCGGGTGCCGCTCGTAGGCCCGCAGCGCAAACGTGTCGCCGATGAGCTCGGCGCCGACGTCCATCAGGCTGCCGGCGCTCTGATGGAGTTCGAGGCCGACCTGCATTGCCATGCCGAGGTTTTCCGCCGAGCGAATGGCCAGGCCGAGCACGCCGAACGACACGAACATGTCACGCGCCCCGACATCGATCCCGAGGCCCCGGTCTGGCATGGCGCGCACCGCACGCCGCAGGACGAGCGCCGCCTGCCGGAACGAGATCCGCGTTTCGGGCAAATTGAGTGTCTCGGCGGACAGACCGGCCGCGGCCAGCCACCGCTCCGTGGGCAGACCCGCGCGGTCGGCAACGTCGACGACGTTGACGAGCACCGACGTCGGGATGAACGCCGCGCTTTCCCTGTCCACCCCACCTCCAACATGTGTCCGGTTTTCCCCCCATTGTGGTCACCGATGCCCTCGTGCGCACCCAGCGACATGCGGTTAGCTCCCGATCCATGGTGTCGTCAATGCCGGTCGATCTGTCGGAATCGCTTTCCGCTGAGGGGTCGTGGGCGCGTCCGGGCACATATTGGCCGGCATTGACCGACGCGACCGCGCATCTGGAGACACCGCTGGCCGCGATCGACCTCGGCGCGCTGCGCCACAACGTGCACGATATGCGCCGCCGCGCGGCCGGGACACCGATCCGGGTGGCGTCCAAATCGGTGCGGTCGCGGGCGATCCTGGACGCCGTCACGGCCGTCGACGGCTATGCGGGCGTCTTGGCCTTCACCTTGCCCGAAGCGCTGTGGCTGGCCGCGGGCGATGACGCACATCCTCCGCACGACGATGTCGTGGTCGGTTACCCGACAGCCGACCGCACCGCGATTGCTCGATTGGCGTCGTCCCCGGAATTGGCGGCTCGGGTGACCCTCATGGTGGACGACGTGGCCCAGCTGGATCTGGTGGACGCCGTCGCCGCGCCGTCGAGGCGGCCCGCGCTCCGGGTGTGCCTGGACCTCGACGCGTCGTGGCAGGCACCGGCACTCGGCCATCTCGGCGTACGCCGCTCCCCCGTCCACACCGCCGCGCAGGCCCGCGCCCTGGCCGTGGCCATCGCCGCCCGCCCAGGCTTCTCGCTGGTGGGGTTGATGTCCTATGAAGCGCAGATCGCCGGTGTCGGTGACGACGTCCGCGGCCAGGCCGCACGGTCCCGGCTGATCCGCTGGATGCAACGACGATCCAAGGACGAACTGCTCGAACGCCGCGGTCGGGCGGTGGCAGCGGTACGGCAGGTGACGGACCTCGAGTTCGTCAACGGCGGCGGTACCGGATCCATCGAGTACACCGCCGCCGATCCCGCGGTCACCGAAGTCGCCGCGGGCAGTGGCCTTTTCGGCCCGCACCTGTTCGACACCTACCGTGGCTTCTCACCCGCACCCGCTGCGGCGTTCGCGCTGTCGGTCGTGCGCAAGCCCGCAGCGCAGATCGCGACGGTGCTGGGCGGCGGCTGGATCGCCTCCGGACCGCCGGCCAAAGACCGCGCGCCGCAACCGGTCTGGCCCCCGGGACTGAGTCTGCTGTCGGCTGAGATGGCCGGCGAGGTACAGACCCCGGTCACCGGAGAAGCCGCTGCTGCACTGGCCATCGGCGACCGCGTGTGGTTCCGGCACTGCAAGGCCGGTGAGCTCAGCGAGCACGTCGACCGTTTCTTGTTGGTCCAGGACGGACACACCGTCGGCGCGGCCGCGACCTACCGAGGCGAAGGGCAGACGTTCCTATGACTGGGCACCAGTGGACGAACTGGGGGCGCTGCGAGACGGCGCGGCCAACGGAAGTGCTGCGGCCCAAAACCGCTGCGGAAGTCTGCGACATCGTCGCCCGCGCCTCCGCCGCGGGCCGCCGGGTCAAGGTGGTCGGCTCCGGGCACAGTTTCACCGGCATTGCCGTGGCACCGGACATTCAGCTGGATCTGGGCGCCCTGGCCGGTGTGCTCAGCGCCGACCAGGGCCGCAAGCGGGTCACCGTCGGCGGCGGCACACCACTGTGGCAACTGACGCAGCTGCTGACCACGCGAGGACTGGCGCTCGAGAACATGGGCGACATCGACCGGCAGACCATCTCCGGGGCCATTTCCACCGGCACCCACGGCACCGGTGTGACGTTCGGCGGGCTGGCAACTCAGGTGGTCGGGCTGACGCTGGTCGCGGGCAACGGCGAGCTGGTCCGGATCGACGAGGAGCAGAACAGCGAGCTCCTGCCGGCGGCGCGCGTCGGCCTGGGTGCGCTGGGCATCATCGTCGAGGTGACGCTGCAGTGCGTCCCCAGTTTCGCGATCCACGCCATCGAACGCGTCGAGCCGGTCAACGAGGTCATCACGGCCTTCGATGAACACTGCACGCACACAGACCATTTCGAGTTCTTCTGGTTCCCGCACACCGAGGTCGCGTTCACCAAGGCCAACATCCGGCTGCCCGCGTACACTCCGCTCGAGTCGACCAATCCCGTCTCCCAGTGGATCGAAGAGGAACTGGTGGAGAACGGAGTCCTGGGCGCGATCTGCGCGGTGGGCAGCGCACTGCCGGCCGCTGTTCCGGTGCTGAACCGCACCGTCACCCGCTTCCTGTCCGACCGTGAGCACACCCAGCGTTCCGATCGCGTCTTCACCTCGCCGCGGCGGGTGCGGTTCCGCGAGATGGAATACGCCGTCCCCTACGAGTCGGTGGGCGCCGCCTTCGACGAGGTGCGCAGCCTGATCGCCGAACGAGGTTGGCGCATCGGGTTTCCCATCGAGGTCCGGGCCGCCGCCGCGGACGAGAACTGGTTGTCGACTGCCTACGGACGGCGCAGCGCCTACGTCGCGGTGCACCGCTACGTGCGCGACGACCCGACCGAATACTTCGCCGCGGTCGAGCAGATCATGCGGCGCCACGACGGGCGGCCGCACTGGGGCAAGATGCACAACCGCACCGCCGCGGACCTGCGGGGCAGCTACCCGCGGTTCGACGACTTCCTCGCGGTCCGCGAAAAACTCGATCCCAAAAGGACTTTCGCCAACGACTACCTACACCAAGTGCTCGGAGAATGAGGAACCAGATGACAACGATCCATGCCTTCGGCGATGACGCGCTCGGTGACCACGACGCGGTCGCCCTGGCACAACTGGTCCGCGACATGCAGGTCAGCCCTGATGAACTGGCGGCCGCCGCAACGGCCCGCGCCGGGCTCGTCGACCCCGCGCTGCGGGCGGTGGCATGCCGGCTGCCGCCGCGACACAGCACCGATCCGAACGCCGAATTCTTCGGCGTCCCAACGTTCATCAAGGACAATACCGATGTCGCCGGCTTGCCGACCACGCACGGTTCGGAGGCATTCACGGCCCAGCCCGCAAAGAAGGACGGCGCCTACGCGACGCAGCTCCTGAGCACCGGCATGACGCTCATGGGCAAGACCCGGATGCCCGAATTCGGTTTCAACGCAACCACGGAATACATGACCGAGGAGCCGGTCCGAAACCCCTGGCACACCGGATACTCCGTCGGCGCCTCATCCGGCGGCTCGGCGGCGCTGGTCGCCGCGGGCGTCGTGCCCATCGCGCACGCCAACGATGGCGGTGGCTCCATCCGCATTCCCGCCGCCTGCGCGGGCCTGGTCGGGCTCAAGCCGAGCCGAGGCCGGCACCGCGACGGCGAGCAGGTCAGCCACCTGCCGATCAACATGATCTCCGAGGGCGTCCTGACCCGTAGCGTCCGCGACACCGCGGCATACGTCGCCGCGTGCGAGAACCATTGGCGCAATCCGAAACTCGCGCCCATCGGCCGGGTGCACGGGCCGGCGCAGCGGACCCTTCGCATCGGCGTGCTGTTCGACAGCGTCACCGGTGAGTCGGTCGACGCCGCCACCCGGGCGGCCGTCGAAGACACCGCGGCGCTGCTCGAGGCCGCCGGTCACGTCGTCGAACCCATAACGCTGCCCGTCACGGCGCAGTTCGCCGACGACTTCGTCCAATACTGGGCTCTGCTCGCCGATCTCGCGGTCGGCACCGGCCGGTTGATCCTGGACCGGTCGTTCGACGCCGGCAGGGCCGACGGCCTGAGCCTGGGGCTGCGCGCGCATCACCGCCGGAATCTGCACCGGACCCCGGGCGCTCTGCTGCGCCTGCGGGGCGTCGCCGCGCAGTACGCGCGGATGTTCGCCCGGCACGAAGCCGTGCTCTCCCCGGTGCTTTCGCACACCACGCCCCGCATCGGCTACCTCGCGCCGACGGTCGACTTCCCCGACCTGATCGACCGCCTGCGCCGGTACGTCGCCTACACCCCGCTCAACAACATCGCCGGGACGCCGGCCATCTCGCTGCCGGCAGGCCTGTCCCCCGAAGGCCTACCGGTCGGCGTCCAGCTGTCCGGCGCCTACGGCGACGAGCGCACCCTGATCGAACTGGCCTACCTGTTGGAGGCCGAGCGACCGTTCGCCCGGATTCAGGAGGTCGCGAGCGCGTGCCGGGCGTAGGCGCGCACGTCGGCGTCGCCGTCCTCCAGCGCGATCCCGAGCGCCGCCCGGGCGGACTCTTCGGAGTCCGCCCACCGGGTCAGGCTCAGCACCGCGGCCTTGCGCACGTCGAGGTGCGGGTCGTGCAACGCCTGCGACAGTGGTTCGACGGCGACCGCCGCGGCCGCTCCGGACAGTGCCCGCACCGCACCCTGGCGAATCTGCCACGCTGATTCCCGAAGGGCGCGTTGCACTTCCGGCACGTCCTGCTCGGCGCAACCGACGGCGGCCAGCGCGGCCAACGCCGCCGCCCGCACCAGCGGGTCCCGGTCGGCCACCAGCTGCCGCACGGTGTCCGCACCGGATTGCAGCGTGGCCAGGCCGTTGCCCGCGGCGATCCGTACCTCGCGGTTGTCGTCGGCCGCGGCGGCGGCCACCCCGTCGACGTCATCGACGGATACCAGCGCCCGCACCGCCTCGATACGCACCCGGTGGTCGGGATCATCTACTGAGGCTCGGTAATCCGAGGCCGCACCCACACGGCGCGAACTGAGGACGTACAGCGACACCGCCCGCACGACCGGGTCACCGGACTTCAGGTACGGCGCGACCGCGGCCGGATCGGGCAACATCTCGACCAGCTCGCGAAGCGCGTCGGCAGCCGTGGCCCGCACCGCGCCGTCGTCGTCGCCGAGGGCGGCGACCAGGTCCGGTTGATAGCCGTCCGGCAGGTTCTCCACCAGCACCGCCACCGCGGCGCGCCGAACCCCGGCGTCGGGATCCTGCAGGTACACGGCCAGGTCGGAGAGCGTCGGCTCCTCCAACGCCACTACCTGAGCGATCCGCGGCGACGGCGGCGTCACCGGCTCGGTGGGACGCAGGCGCGATCCCGCGGTCGCCGGCGCCTTGCCACCGACGAGGACCGGCTGGTGCACATGCTGCACCGCGTGGTCCGACGGCAGGTGGTCCAGGTCGGGCACCGGCACGAAATACGGTGCCACGGGCCGCTTCAGGAACTCCATCTGACCGTCCGCGTTCTTACGCAAATTCAGGTGATAGCGCCACTCGTCGTCGTCGCGTTCCGGGATGTCGGCACGATCGTGGTACAGGCCCCAGCGCGATTCGGTACGCGTGAGCGACGAGCGGGCCGCCATCTCGGCGCAGTCCCGGATGAACGACACCTCGACCGTCCGCATCAACTCGTGCGGCGTGCGGGCGCCCATCTGCTCGATCTCCTCGGCCATGCGCTCGAAGGTGCGGACCGCGATGGACAGCTTGGTCGCCGTCTTCGGCGGGGCCACATAGTCGTTCACGAAGCGGCGCAGCTTGTATTCGACCTGCGGCTGCGGTGGTCCGTCCGGGTGCCGCAGCGGGCGGTAGATCAGCTCGTGCGCCTCGGCCAGCTGGCCCTGCGGAAGGTCCACGGGCGCTTCGACATCGGCGAGGGTCGATGCCGCATGCTCGCCGGCGAGGTCGCCATAGACGAACGCACCGATCATGTAGTTGTGCGGCACGCACGCCATGTCACCGGCGGCGTACAGTCCGGGCACCGTGGTGCGGGCATGTTCGTCGACCCACACCCCGGACGCGGAATGCCCACTGCACAAGCCAATCTCGGAGATGTGCATCTCGATGTCGTGCGTCCGGTAGTCGTGGCCGCGGTTGGCGTGGAACGTCCCGCGCGTCGGACGCTCGGTGGTGTGCAGGATGTTCTCCATCGCGGTGATGGTCTCGTCCGGCAAGTGGGTGACCTTGAGGTAGATCGGGCCGCGGGCGGATTCGATCTCGCTCTTGACCTCGGCCATCATCTGGCCCGACCAGTAGTCGGAGTCGACGAACCGTTCCCCCAGCGCGTTCACCTGGTACCCGCCGAAAGGATTGGCGACGTAGGCGCAGGCAGGCCCGTTGTAGTCCTTGATCAGCGGGTTCACCTGGAAGCACTCGATGCCCGACAGCTCCGCCCCCGCGTGGTAGGCCATGGAGTATCCGTCGCCGGCGTTGCAGGGGTTTTCGTACGTGCCGTACAGGTATCCCGAGGCGGGCAGGCCGAGGCGGCCGCTGGCCCCGGTCGCGAGGATGACGGCCTTGGCGGCCACCGTCACGAATTCGCCTGTGCGCGTGTTGAAAGCCGCGGCGCCGACCGCGCGTCCCGCAGAGGTCAGCACCCGCACCGGCATCAGCCGGTTCTCGATGCGCAGCTTCTCCCGGATGGACTTCTGCCGCATCACGCGGTACAGCGCCTTCTTGACGTCCTTGCCCTCGGGCATCGGCAACACGTACGAGCCGGAGCGGTGCACGCGGCGCACGGCGTATTCGCCGTGTTCATCCTTCTCGAATTTGACGCCGTAGCGTTCCAGTCGCTGCACCATGGCGAAGCCGCGCGTCGCGGTCTGATAGATGGTGCGCTGGTTGACGATTCCGTCGTTGGCCCGGGTGATCTCGGCGACGTAGTCCTCCGGGGTGGCCTTACCGGGGACGACGGCGTTGTTGACGCCGTCCATGCCCATGGCCAGCGCGCCGGAGTGCCGGACGTGCGCCTTCTCCAGCAGAAGTACTCTGGCGCCGTTCTCGGCGGCGGTCAGGGCGGCCATGGTGCCGGCGGTACCACCCCCGATCACCAGGACATCACAGTCCAGGCGGACGGGGTTGGCGAGATCGGGGATCTCAAGGGTGCTCATTGGTGTAGTGCTCCAAGGATTTCGGCCCGCAGCTCGGTACGGGAGACATCGCTGTCAGGGCTGGCATCACGGGGGCTCGGCACGTCCAGCAGCGCGCGCAGCGGCTGGCCGGCGCGGCCGAGGACCGCCACCCGGTCCCCTAGGGCGAGGGCTTCGTCGACGTCATGGGTGACGAAGACGACGGTGGTCGGATGGGCCTGCCAGGTGCTGATCAGCAAGTGCTGCATGGCGGTTCGGGTCTTGGCGTCCAGCGCGCCGAACGGCTCGTCCATCAGGACGGCCCGCGGCGCCCCGGCCAGTCCGCGCGCCAGCTGGACCCGCTGGCGCATCCCGCCGGACAGGCTCTTCGGCAGGAAGTCGGCGAACCCGGTGAGCCCGACCTCCTCGATCCACCGTTCGGCGCGTTCGCGGCGTCCGGCACGCGGCGCCCCACGCAACTGCAGCGCCAGCTCGATGTTGGATCGCACTGTGCGCCAGGGCAACAACGCGCTGTCCTGGAACACCATGCCGCGATCCCGCGACGTGGTGGTCACCAGCTCACCGTCCGCGAGGACCTGCCCCGCGTCTGGCTTGAGCAGCCCGGCCAATGCCCGCAGTATCGTCGACTTGCCACAGCCCGAGGGCCCGGTCAGCACCAGGATCTCCCCCGGCTGCACTGTCAGACTCAGCCCGTCGACAACCGGTTCGCCGGTGTAGGACAGCCGGATCCGGTCGAGTTCGAGGCGCAGGCCCAGAACTTGAGACTCGGTCAATACGACAGTCATCTGTGCCCTCTGCTCTTCGCGCAAGCGCTCATCGCCCGTTCTCCTCGCCACGCGGCAGCCAGCGCGTGAGCCGCCGGCCGATCAGCTCCACCGCGGCCGCCGTGCCGAAACCCAACGCGCCGATGGTGATGATGCCGACGAAAACGCTCGGGTAATCCAGCACGGTGTAGGCCTGCCAGGTCCGGTAGCCGACGCCGAGCCGGCCGGAGATCATCTCCGCGGACACCACACAGATCCACGCCACGCCCATACCGACCGACAGTCCGCCGAACAGCCCGGGCAGCAGGCCCGGAAACACCACCTGCCGCAACACATCCCAGCGACTGCCGCCGAGGGTCCGCACCGAGTCCTCCCACAGCGTCGGCAGGGCCCGAACGGCGTGCCGGGTGCTCACCATGATGGGGAAGAACGCCGCCAGGAACGTGATGAACACGATGCCGGCCTCGTCGGTCGGGAACAGCAGGATGGCCACCGGCACCAGCGCGATGGCCGGAATCGGACGAGCCAGCTCGGTCAGCGGACCGACGAGGTCCGCGAACAGCTGCGACCGGCCGAGAGCGATACCGGTGACCGCACCGATCACGGCCGCGAGTCCGAAACCGCTGACGATCCGGATCACCGACTGCGTCAGGTCCAGCCAGTACTGCGCGGCGCCCAGCCGCTCGACGAATTTGGCGGCGATCTGGGTCACGGTCGGCAGATTGTCGAACCGCAGCCAGAACCGGATGTGATGGACGGTCAGCAGCTGCCAGATGCCCACGGCAGCAATGACCGACAGGGTCTTGATCACGTAGCCGCGCCATTTCGCCGGCCCCGGCCGCCGCGCGACCTCGGCCTCGGCAGGGCGTGTGGGTGCGGCCGGGGCCGCGGCGATGGCCGTCATGCCACACCCGCCAGAGCCTGCTGATAGGTCACCACCGACGATCCGGGATGGGCCGCCTGGTACCGATGGGCGCCAGCCGCGGTGTCGAACGGCACGAACTCGGCACCCTGCTGGACCCACACGGATTTATCTGCCAGCCAACGGGTTCCGAGTTCCGCGTCCGGGACGTAGGCGGCAAGGACCTTGGTGCCCTTGTCCTGCGCGGCCCGGATCGCCTTGAGAAGGCAGGTCGGGTTGGCCGCCGGCTGCGTGGTGTCCGAACCGTCCGGCCAGAACTCACCGGCGAGCGCCGGGTTGTCGACCGGGATGTTGCACACCGGGTCGGTGCCGTGCACCACCGACGGATTGGCGGTGCGGGCGACCTCAGCGTTGTAGTCGCGGCCCCGCTCGGTCAACGCCTTGCGCAGCGGTCCGTCCTGGACGAACGCGTTGACATCGAGGTCGGCGAAGTCGCCGATCGACTTCAGGTACGGCACATCACCTTTCAGCGCATCGACCAGCGACGGCTTCAGCGTGGTGTCGAACCGGGTGCCGCCGGGGCCGTTGTACAGGTAGACGACTTCCTGCGGCAGGCCGCTGCCCTGCGCCACGATCCGGGCCGCTTCCACTGGTTTGGTGTTGAGGAAATCGGTGGCGTCGAGCTGTGCCTGCAGGAACGCGTCGAGCACCTCGGGATGCGCCGAAGCGTAGGCCCGCCGCACCACGACACCGTGCCACGTCGGGTAATTCAGCTCGGCGCCGTCGTACAGCAGGCGGGCCTTGTTCTGGACGACCAGCAGTCCCGGCCAGGCGACGAACTGCGAAAGCGCCTTGACCTGACCGGATTCCAGTGCCGACGCACCGATCTGCGGCTGCTGGTTGAGCACCTCGACACCGGTCTTCGGGTCGATGCCGATCTTCGACAGCGCCCGGACCAGGGTGCCGTGACCCGCCGAGCCCACACTGGCCGATACCTTCTGGCCGGCGAGTTCGTTCAACGACTGGATCGGCGAATCCGGCGCCACCACAACCATGTTCAGCGACCCCGTGGGACTGGACCCGGTCACCGAAACGAGCTCGGTCTTCGCGCGCTCGTTGCCCTGGGTCTTGGAGCCGTTGATCAGCAGCGGGTAGTCACCCATGGAACCGATGTCGATCTTCTCGGCGACCATCTGGGCGGTGATCGGCGCACCGGTGTCGTAATCCTGCCATTCGACGTGGTACTTCTTGCCGGTCTTGGAAGCGATGTCACTGAGCCGATGTTCCAAATACCCTTGCGCACGCAGCAATGTCCCTGCGGTGACGGTGTTGATGGTCTTGGACTGGTAGCCGACGACCACGGTGATGACGTCGTCGTCCTTACCGGCCGAATCCACCGAGCAGCCGGTGGCGGCCAGCACGAGGGTGGCCGCCAGGGCGGAGAACCGGGCGAGTTGCGTGCGTTTCATTGGGCTGGGGTCCTTAGCGGATGAGGTAGGGCATGTTGACGGAGACGGCACCGGTTGGGCAGCGTGCGGCGCACGGCCCGCAGTACCAACACTCGTCGACGTGCATGTACGCCTTGCCGTTGTCGGGGTTGATGGCCAGCGAGTCCAGCGGGCAGACGTCGACGCACAGCGTGCAGCCCTCGATGCACAGCGACTCGTCGATCGTGACCGGTACATCGGCGCGTTGGTTGTTGACCAGCGTCATGATTCACTCCGTAACAGGTTGCCGCGCATGGTGATTCGGTCACCACGCAGTCGGATGTATTCGAGGTCGACGGGACGCCCGTCGTCGAGCGTGGTGAGGCGTTCGAGCATCAGGATCGCGCCGCCCGCGGGGATGTCCAGCGTGGCCGCGGTGTGCGGATCAGCCGAAACCGCTTCCAGCGCAATATCCGCCGAACCCAGCCGCTGCGCGGTCACCTGCTCGATCAACGCGAACACATCGTTGGTCTCCAATGAGTGCTCGAGCACCGCTGCGCCGATGTCGGGCACCAGGTACGTCAGGTCCAGGCTCAGCGGCAGGTCGCCCAGGTAACGCAGCCGTTCGACGAAGACGACGAGCTCGCCGGGGTTCAACTGCAACCGGCGCGCCACCGCCGCGGGTGCGGGGATATGCGTCGCAGCCCGGACCTCGTTGCGGACCTCGCCGTAGTCCTTGAACGTCTCCTTCAGCCCGACCAGCGCGTGCAGCCCATGGTCGTATTTGCGCTGGGCGACATGGGTGCCGACCCGCGGGCCGCGGTCGATCAGCCCTTCGGCTTTCAGGATCGCCAAGGCCTCACGAACGGTGTTGCGAGACACGGAGAACTCGGCCACCAGTTCGGCCTCACCGGGCAGGCCGTCCGCGTAGATGCCGTCGCGCACCTGCTGGCGCAGCACGTCGGCGACCTGGCGGGCGCGGTCGGCGCGCCGGCGCAGCGGGGTCGGATCGGTCGGCCGGGGCGAGCGAAGCGACGGGGAAGACTCGGGCATGCCGATGACGGTAGGGACCCGCGCTCCTCAGGTCTGCACCCGCAAATCAGGCGGTTCGAAGGACCCCTTATTGCGCCGCCTCTTGGCTTGCGTGACCAGGGACAATACCCGCTTCGCGCCCCATTGCGCCACCCCGGACAGGCGCCGCATTTCGAATCTCGATGAATCGAACCGCGTTTATCCGTGGCCTCAACCTTCGACTCTGCGAAAGTGCGTGAGTTCAATCGTGATGACAATCTGCCGTGGCGATTGAACTCAGGGACCGCTGACGCCCCGAAGATGTCCCTAGCTTCAAACAGGACGTCTAACAGTGCCTCGCGATTGAAACCAAGTATCTCTGCGGCTAGCAAGTCCCTTTCAGCGGTTGAGATTGCGCTGCCGCAGAGGATGTTCGAGTAGCGGCCTGCATAGATGCACGGTCAACGCGCAGCACACGGGCCGCTAGCTCCCCGCCGCCGACACCGTCACCGGAATCCCGTTGAGCGCACCGTTGCCGGACGGCTCGTCGATGAAGTCCGGCAGCGAGAGGATATTGGTGTTCACCCCGGGCGACGCGTTGGCGATCCCGAGCCGGGTGCCGGACTGTCCGTGCCCCCAGCCGTGCGGCATGGACACGACGCCCGGCTTGATCGCGTCGGTCACCTCGACGGGCACGACGATCTTCCCTGCGCCCGAGGCGACTTCGGCAGTGTCGCCGTCTGTGATGCCCCTCGCGGCGGCGTCGCGACTGTGCATCAGCAAGGTGCACCGGTCGCGACCCTTCATCAGCGCGCCGACGTTGTGCAGCCACGAGTTGTTGGACCGCAGGTGCCGCCGGCTCACCAGCACCAGCTCGTCATCGGCACGCTCGAGTCGCGAAGCCAGCCGCGGCAGGTCGTCGAGCAGGTACTGCGGGGCAAGGCGAATCTTCTTGTCCGCCGTACCCAGCACCTCGGGCACGCGCGGCACCATGGGGCCGTAGTTGATGCCATCGGGGTACGCCTTGAGCTTCTCGAGCGTCAGGCCATCGGGATTCTCGCCGTACCGGTCGCCGAACGCGGCGGTCCGCAGCGTCAGATCGAGCATGCGTTCCGGGCCGCCGTGGTCGTACTTCGCGCGGATTTCGGAGCCGTCGAGGCCCTGGGTGAAGCACAGGTAGTCGAACCAGCCGTCGTCGAGCGCGGCAACGTCGACGTCCTCGGCCGGGGTGCCGGTGCACAGCCCGGTCAGCCGGATGAGGATTTCCCATTCTTCCGGCGCGTCCGGGTCCTCGCGGTGGAATACCGGCGGCGAGTAACGCGCGAAGCTGTTGATGGCCGAGCCGAGAAGCAGGTCCGCGGAGTGTGGCTGCTCGAGTGCCGAGGGGCCGGGCAGGATCACGTCGGCGTGCCGGGTGGTCTCGTTGAGCCACAGGTCCACCGAGATCATCGCGTCCAGGCCCGTCAGCGCTTCGTCCAGCTTGTCGCCGCCCGGCGTCGACAGCACGGGATTGCCCGCCACCGTGATCAGGGCTTTGAGCTGGCCCTCGCCCGGTGTGGTGATTTCTTCGAGCATGCAGGAGACCGGTACCTGGCCCAGCACTTCCTTCGCCCCGCGGACCCGGGTCTGGTAGCGACCGAAGTTGGGTGCCCCGTCCTCCAGCCCGGGGATGGTCTGACTGGTGACGGTCCAGGCGGTCGGTGTCGCGAACATCGCCCCGCCGGGCACGTCGAAGTGTCCGGTGACGATGTTGACGACGTCGATCAGCCAGCTGGCGAGGCTGCCGAACTCCTGGTTGCATGTGCCGATGCGGCCGTAGACGACCGCGCGCGTCGTGCCGGCCAGCTCACGGGCCAGCTCCCGGATCCGCTCAGCATCGATACCTGTTGCGGCAGAGACTCTTTCGGGTGACCAGTCGGCGACGGCGCGCTGCAGCTCGGGAACCCCGTCGAGATGCTGCGCCAGCCGGCCGAGGTTGACCAGTCCTTCGTCGAACACAACGTGGATGACGCCCAGCAGCAGCGCCGCGTCGGTACCGGGCGTGATGGGCAGCCACTCGTCGGCCTTGGCGGCGGTCTGGGTCCGCACCGGGTCGATGACGATCACCTTGCCGCGCTGGCGAATTCCCCCGATGATGCCCATGATGTCCGGCGCGGCCAGGAGCGAGCCCTGCGACGCCGCGGGGTTGGCGCCCATCACCACCAGCAGGTCGGTGCGCTGCACGTCGGGCGTCGGGAACGCCCACCAGCTGCCGTACATCAGGTGCGACGACAGGTTCTTGGGCCACTGGTCGATGGTGCCCGGCGAATAGGTGATCGGTATGCCGGACAGGCCGAGCAGGATCGCCGCATACCGCGACAGCGAAAACGAGTGTGCCAGTGGGTTTCCGGCGTAGGCGGCGACGGCGCCGATGCCGTGCTTGTCGATGATGGGTGCCAGGAGTTCGGTGCAGCGACGGAACGCGGTGTCCCAGTCGACCTCGTGCCACTGGCCGTCGATCTTGATCATGGGCCGGCGGATCCGATCGGGGTCCTCGTGCAGTGCACCCAGCGAGGCGCCCTTCGGGCAGATGTGGCCCGCGCTCCATGCGTCGGTCTTGTTCGGCCGGATGCCGGCGACCTTGCCGCCCGACACCTGAATCTCCAAGCCGCACATGGCCTCACAGAGACAGCAGGCATGCAGGTGCAGACCGTCTTCGCCGACTTTGGCGATCACTCGTGGCTCGGTTCCCATCCCCCGACTGTAACGGCGTTACTGAGACGCGGGTCACGATTGCTCCCGTTGACCGGGAGGCAGGATGGACCAGACCTAAAGGGCGTGCGACAGCTCGCGGCCGAACTGCAGCAGCCGCTGCATCTGGGCCAGGCCGCCGTCGTCGACAGACTTGGTGTACCGGAACGACTCGCAGAAGAAGTCGCTGTCGATGGCCGACTTCTGCCGGCTGCGGGTGATCAGCTGGGTGTACATCCGCAGCCGCACTTCGGCCAGGCGCCGGGTGCCGTCGGCCAGCACCTCGAACTGCGTGGTCAGGATGTGGTCGGTGATGGTCGACAACAAGATGGTCCGCACCGACGTGTCCAACGTGCGACGCACCTCTTCGTCCTCGCCGCTCACGTCATCGTCGGCCCGCCACATGATCAGCCGCTCGCCATCGGTGAGAATGACCTCCTGCCACACGGCGTCGCCCCAGGACTCCTCGGACGCGCCGCGCGACATGATGAAGGACTTGATCGACCGGAAGTCGATCACCGAGCGCAGCTGTTCGAGTGCCAGCTCCGGATCGCGCAGGTAGACCTTGGCCGCGTCCTCGACACTCGAGTAAGGCGCCCAGTCCTGCGGTTCGTCCACGGCTACTCGCCCCGGACCGCCGCCGCTGCTGCCCGGATCTGCGGGGTCACCAGCATGACCTGGCCGAGGACACCGTTGACGAAACCGGGCGACTCGTCCGTGGACAGCGTTTTCGCCAGCTCTACCGCCTCGTCGACGGCGACCGGCTCCGGCACATCCGTCGCGTGCAGCAGCTCCCACACCGCGACGCGCAGGATCGCCCGGTCCACCGCGGGCAGGCGCTCCAGCGTCCAGCCCTGCAGGTGTGCGGAGATCAGGTCGTCGATGTGTGCCGCATGGTCGGTGACGCCATTGGCGACGGCCACCGTGTACGGGTTCAGCGCCGAAATCTCGGGGTCGCTGCCGGCCAGGGTGTTGCGCAACTTCGCGCCTTCGGCGGCGGTGATCCCGCGGGCCTCGGCTTCGAACAGCAGATCGACGGCACGTTTGCGCGCCTGGTGCCGACCCTTGTCGGAACGACGGTCAGGCATTGACCCGACTGATGTAGCTGCTGTCGCGGGTGTCCACCTTCAGCTTGTCGCCGATGTTGATGAACAGCGGCACCTGGATCTCGGCACCGGTCTCCAGGGTGGCCGGCTTGGTGCCGGCGTTGGAGCGGTCGCCCTGCAGGCCGGGCTCGGTGTGCGCGACAACGATGTCGATGCTGACCGGAAGTTCGAGGTACAGCGGCACACCGTTGTGGAACGCGATCTGCACCTGAAGGTTCTCCAGCAGGAAGCCGGCGGCGTTGCCCACCAGAGCCTCGGTCAGGGGGTGCTGCTCGAAGTCCTCGGCATCCATGAAGACGAAGTCGCTGCCGTCGCGGTACAGGTAGGTGGCGTCACGACGGTCGACGGTCGCGGTCTCCACCTTCACGCCGGCGTTGAAGGTCTTGTCGACGACCTTGCCCGTCAGCACGTTCTTGAGCTTGGTGCGCACGAAGGCCGGGCCCTTGCCGGGCTTGACGTGCTGGAACTCGGTGATCTGCCACAGCTGGCCCTCGATGTTCAGCACGAGGCCATTCTTGAAATCGGCGGTAGATGCCACGATCGGTACTGCTCCTAGCTCTCTGTCATCAGAGGATGGCCAGTTCCTTGGGGAACCGGGTAAGCAACTCAGGTGTGTGTGTCGTATCGCTGCCCACGGCTAGCGTGTCCTCGATCCGGACGCCGCCCCTGCCGGGCAGGTAGACACCGGGCTCCACGGTGACCACAGAGCCAGCAAGCAGTGTACCGGCGGCGGCGGAGTTGATTCCCGGCGCTTCGTGAATCTGCAGCCCCACCCCATGCCCGAGCCCGTGGGAGAACTGCTCACCGTAGCCGGCATCGACGATGACCTGCCGCGACGCCCGATCCACGGCTGACAGCGTGGTGCCCGGCGCCAGGGCCTCGCGGCCCGCCCGCTGCGACGCGGCGACCAGGTCATAGATGTCGCGCTGCCACTGCGCCACGGGCGACAGCACGAATGTACGGGTCATGTCGGAGTGATAGCCCGCGACGAGCGCGCCGAAGTCGATCTTGACGAAGTCGCCGGCCGCCAGCACCGCATCGGTGGGCCGGTGGTGCGGGATGGCGGAGTTGGCGCCGGCGGCGACGATGGTCTCGAACGACGGCCCGTCGGCGCCGTAGTCCAGCATCCGTGACTCGAGTTCGCGGCCGACCTCTTTCTCGGTGCGGCCGGCCCGCAACCCGCCGGATTCGATCAGGTCTTTGAGCGCGGCGTCGGCGGCCTCGCACGCCAGTCGCAAGATCGCGATCTCGCCGGCGTCCTTGACCTCTCGCAACGTCTCGACCATGCCGGGCGCCCGGACCAGTTCGACGTCCCCGCTGACGCGCTGCAGTGCCGCGTGCGCGTCGACCGTCATGACGTGACTTTCGAAGCCGAGCCGCTTGACCCCGGCGGCTTCCGCGGCGCGCACCAGTTGCGGGGCGCACGCACGCTCGATGAGGACCTGCGTATCCGGGGCCTGCTGTGCGGCCTGCGTCCGGTACCGCCCGTCGGTGGCCAGCACCGGGGTGTCCCCGTGAGTGGGAATCAGCAGTGCGGCGTTCGAACCGGTGAATCCGGACAGATAACGGACGTTGACCAGGTCGGTTACCAGGATCGCATCCAACTCCGCAGCCGCCAGATGGCGACGCAGAATGTGGCGCCGGTGGGAAATTGTCACGATATGTGACGCTACTCGCTACGCTGTCTGCTCATGAGTAAGTGGTTGCTGCGCGGAATCGTCTTTGCGGCGTTGATGGTGATCGTCAGATTGCTGCAAGGCGCGATGATCGGGGCCTGGGAAAAACAGTCCCTCATGATCAGTGTCACGCTGGTCGTGCTGTACATCCTCGCAGCGTTCGCCTGGGGCGTCCTCGACGGACAGAACGACGCGAAGGCGCAGCCCGATCCCGACCGCCGCGACGACCTCGCCATGGCGTGGCTGGTCGGCGGCCTGTTCGCCGGCGTCGTCAGCGGCCTCGTCTCGTGGCTCATCGGACAGATTTACGACAACATCTACGTCGACGCGCTCGTTTCCGAGGTCACCACGTTTGCCGCCTTCACGGCGCTGATCGTCTTCGTCGGCGGAATCTGCGGCGTGACGCTCGGCCGCTGGCTCATCGACCGCCACGCCCCGCCGCCCCCGAAGCACGACCACGCCGGGGCGGGTGACCGCGCCGACACCGACGTGTTCGCCGCGGTCGCCGTCGCGGTCCCCGTCGAAGGTGCCGAAGGCGAAACCGAGGTCATCGAGACCACACCCAAAGCCAACCCCGAGTCCTGAGACTCGGAGACAAAATCGCGGCCGGTATCACCGGCCGCGATTTTTTTGCGCTACTTCAGTCCTTCGCCACGACCGAATAGGCCGCCGCCAACAACGAAGGGTCCGGACCCTCGAGCCGGCCGGGCTTGGCCAGCCCGTCGAGCACCACGAAACGCAGTACACCCGAACGGGTCTTCTTGTCCCCCGCCATCGACTCCAGCAGCTGGCCGAAAGCGTCGGGGTCGTAGCTGACCGGCAGGCCCAGCGCGGTGAGGACGCGGCGGTGGCGGTCGGCGGTGTCGTCATCGAGACGCCCCGCGAGCCGGCCCAGTTCAGCGGCGAACACCAGGCCCACCGAGACCGCGGCGCCGTGCCGCCACTGGTAGCGCTCGCGGCGCTCGATGGCGTGCGCCAAAGTGTGGCCGTAGTTGAGGATTTCGCGCAGCGCCGACTCCTTCTCGTCGGCGGCGACCACCTCGGCCTTGACCGCGACGGCCCGGCGGATGAGCTCGGGCAGCACCGTTCCGGTCGGGTCCAGCGCGGCCTCCGGATCGGCCTCGATCATGTCGAGGATCACCGGGTCGGCGATGAAGCCGGCCTTCACCACCTCGGCCATCCCGGCGATGATCTCGTTGCGCGGCAACGATTCCAGCGTCGCGAGGTCGACCAGGACGGCCAGCGGCTGGTGGAAGGCGCCGACGAGGTTCTTGCCGGCGTCGGTGTTGATGCCGGTCTTGCCGCCGACGGCGGCGTCGACCATGCCGAGCAGCGTCGTCGGCACGTGCACGATGTCGACGCCCCGCAACCAGGTCGCCGCGGCGAATCCGGCGACGTCGGTGGCCGCGCCACCGCCGAGGCTGACGATGGCGTCCTTGCGGTCAATGCCGATGCGCCCCAACACTTCCCAGATGAAGCCGACGACGGGCAGCTCCTTGCCCGCCTCGGCGTCCGGAATCTCGATACGGTGCGCGTCGATCCCCTGGTCCGCCAGGTAACCACGGATCGCTTCAGCGGTCTGGGTCAGCACCGGCTGATGCAGGATCGCGACGCGGTGCCGCCCCCGCAGAACCCGGCCGAGGTCGCCGAGCAACCCCCGCCCGATGATCACCGGATAGGGCCGGTCGACGTTCACGTCGACCACAACAGGTTCAGCGACACTCTCGGTCATTGGAGCCTTTCAGTCGTTTCGCCAGTGCCGCGGGGCTCGGCGGGGCCTCGGTGGTCGGTCCGGGATTCAGGACCGTGGGCAGCCGGCGCCATGCCGAACGGCGGCGACGCCGGGAGTGCTCGTCGCAGCGCGGCTGCTCGAGCCGGTGCACGATGTGGCGTACGACAGCCCCGGGATTACGTCGGTTGGTGTTCACGCGGAGCGTGGCGACCTGCCGGAACAGCGGCACG
The DNA here is from genome assembly GCF_058790275.1 of Mycobacterium sp. FW102-FHT13B02. Taxonomy (NCBI): domain Bacteria; kingdom Bacillati; phylum Actinomycetota; class Actinomycetes; order Mycobacteriales; family Mycobacteriaceae; genus Mycobacterium; species Mycobacterium sp. FW102-FHT13B02. Next base: position 103,498 of record NZ_JBYTCM010000010.1, on the reverse strand, counting down.
CGCTGCGCCATCAAGGCGCGGTACTTGGCCCCCGGATCGTCGCCGGCGAGCAGCGGACGGCCACCGCCAGCGGTGCGCCGAACACCTTCTGCCGCACTGATTTCCAGGTAGACAACGGTGTGCCCGGCAAGTGCCTCACGTACCTCCGGGGTGGTCACCGCGCCACCACCGAGCGAGACCACGCCGTCGTGTTCGGCCAGTGCGTCGCGAATGACGTCGGCTTCGATCTTGCGGAACACCGGTTCGCCTTCGGCGAAGATGTCGGCGATGCTGCGACCGGTGGTCTCGACGATCTTGGCGTCGGTGTCGAGCATCGGCACCTGCAGCGCCTTCGCCAACCGTCGACCGATCGTCGACTTGCCCGACCCGGGCATGCCGACCAGTACAGCCTTGGGCACCATCGATTTATCCGGACATCTGCGGTTCGCGCTCTTGCACCGCACGCAGGTAGTTCTCGACGTTGGCGCGCGTCTCGGCCAGCGAGTCACCACCGAACTTGTCCAGCGCGGCGCGCGCGAGCACCAGCGCCACCATGGCCTCGACGACGACACCGGCCGCGGGCACGGCGCAGACATCGGACCGCTGGTGGATGGCGACGGCCTCTTCGCCCGTGGCCATGTCGACGGTCGCCAGCGCGCGCGGCACGGTCGAGATCGGCTTCATCGCGGCACGGACCCGCAGCGGCTGACCATTGGTCATGCCGCCTTCCAGGCCGCCGGCCCGGTTGGTGGAGCGCATCACGCCGTCGGGGCCGGGGTACATCTCGTCGTGCGCGACGGTGCCACGGCGTCGCGCGGTCTCGAAGCCGTCGCCGATCTCGACGCCCTTGATGGCCTGGATGCCCATCACCGCCGCGGCCAACTGGCTGTCCAGCCGGTTGTCGCCGCTGATGAACGAGCCCAGACCGATGGGCAGCCCGCTGACCACGACCTCGACCACACCGCCGAGGGTGTCGCCGTCCTTCTTGGCGGCCTCGATCTCGGTGATCATGGACGTTTCGGCTTCTTCGTCAAACGCCCGAACGGGACTCGCGTCGATACGTTCGAGATCCTCGGGCTGCGGGACCGGGCCGTCGTAGGGCTTGGATGCGCCGATGGAGATGACGTGCGAGACGACCTCGACGCCGAGGGCCTGCTTCAGGAAGGCGCGGGCGATGGTGCCCGCCGCGACGCGGGCCGCGGTCTCGCGGGCGCTGGCGCGCTCGAGCACCGGGCGGGCGTCGTCGAAGCCGTACTTGAGCATGCCGGCGTAGTCGGCGTGGCCGGGCCGGGGCCGGGTCAGCGGCTCGTTGCGCGCGGTGTTGGCCAGTTCGGCCGGGTCGACCGGGTCGGAGGCCATGACGGTCTCCCACTTGGGCCACTCGGTGTTGCCGATCTGGATGGCGATCGGGCCGCCCAGCGTCTGACCGTGCCGAACCCCGCCGAGCAGCGTGACTTCGTCCTTTTCGAACTTCATCCGGGCACCGCGGCCGTAGCCGAGACGACGCCGCTGCAACTGCGTGGCGATGTCGTCCGAGGTCACCGAAAGGCCGGCCACCATGCCTTCGACCATGGCCACGAGGGCGCGGCCGTGGGATTCACCTGCTGTGGTCCATCGCAACACGTGTCCCATTGTCCCATGAGGGGGTTTACCGGCTGAAATCTCCTCAATGCAGGCTGCATTGCAGCAGCACGGTGTCGATGTCCCGGCCGTGCTTGTGGCCGACCTGCCGCAGCCGCCCGGCGTCGTCGAAACCCAGCTTCTTGTGCAATGCGACGGACGACGGATCGCCGCTGTCGGCGATCACCGCGATCACCTCGCGGACGCCCGCGGCGCGGGCAGCGTCCAGCAGCGCGCCGAGCAATTCGGAGCCCGCGCCCTGGCCGGTGGCCCACGGCGCCAGGTAGATCGAGTCCTCCACGGTGCCCCGATAGGCCGGCCGGGACTTCCACGGCAGGCAGTACGCGTAGCCCGCGACCTTGCCGTCGCGTTCGACGACCAGGAAGGGCAGGCCGGCAGCGGCAACCCTGGTGAACCGCGTCTGCCATTCGTCTGCGGCCGGCGGCTCCAGCTCGAACGACGCGACGCTGCCCACGACGTAGTGCGCGTAAATCTCGGCGATGGCAGGCAGGTCAGCGGTGGTGGCGGCGCGGATGCTCATGGTGAGGCCAAGGTACCGAGCGCGACCGCCGCCGCGCTGGCGAGGCACATCGACGGCCCATGCGGCACGGTCCGGCCGTCTCGCCGCAGCACGACGACCACCGCATAGCCCGCCGTGATCAGCGGCGCCCCGATGGCCGCCAGCGCCCAGACGTCGGCACCGAACATCCCGGTCAGCGCGCCCAGCCCGAGAGCCAGTTTGACGTCGCCGCCGCCCATCGCATGCGGGCTGAGCAGGTGGATCAGGAGGTAGAGCGCGCCCAGCGCGGCGGCGCCGGTCAGCGCGGCGAGACCCCGGCCGAGAATGGCTGCCGCCAGCAGAATGACCGCGGCGCCCGGCAAGGTCAGCCAGTTCGGTAACCGTCGCTCCCGCAGGTCGTAGGCCGTCAGCGCGATCATCCACGTACCAATAACCAAGGCCGCCCCCATCTTTCGAGGCTAAGGGGGCTGGGGCGGCGTCCCGACACGAATGTTCCACGCGGTGCCGGCCCAGCGAAGTACGTAGATTCAGTCACGAGGCACGTGCTGCCGCGATTATTGAAGTCAGGTACCGTTCCAGGCTCGCCGACGTCCCTGAGTTCAATCACCACTGGCGGATCAACACGTCGATTGCACTCACGTACTCATCGGCCCCAATTTTCGGCTCTGCGCCAATCCGTGGGGCACAGGCAGGCGCCCGCACCGCCATGCCACTTTCATCTTGCAATCGTGGTCTCGCGCACTCGGGCTTTTGCGCCGTAGCTGCGGAGTCAACGCGGGCCTCGCGTTCACCCCGCGCCCAGGGTCTTCACTATTCGAACTTTGTGACCGTCAGCGCCGGGTCAACGTCCACAAGGCATTTGCTTTTCAAGTGCCCAGCAGATGGCCGGTCGCGACTGCGCCGCCAGCACCTTCGACACGAAAGCGACGCTACTCACAGAATCTCAGCTCGCCGCGAGCGCCGCTGCCATCGCCTCGCGCGGCGCGGGCATCCCGGTGAACTGCTCGACCTGGGCGAAGGCCTGGTGCAGCAGCATCTGCAGGCCACTGACCACGCGGCCACCAGCCGAGGCAACGGCAGCAGCCAGCGGTGTCGGCCATGGGTCGTAGATGGCGTCGAGCAGCACGGCAGCGTCGGCCACGGTCCCAGCGAACTGCGAAGCCACGTCGGCGGGCAGCGTATTGACCACCACGCCAAGGGAATCGAGCGGTTCGCCCAAGGCGACCCACCGGGCGTGCATCCCGAGCTTGTCCCCGAGCGCCACCAGTGACGCCGCCTTGTCGGCATTGCGGGCGACGATCGTCAGGTCCCGCACACCGAGTTCGGCCAGGGCCACCACCGCCGCGGGCGCCGTGCCACCGGAGCCCAGCACCGCCGCGGGCCCCGACACCTCGCCCAGCGCGCCGACGACTCCGTCGACGTCGGTGTTGTCGGCTCGCCAGCCACCCTCGACGCGCACCAGGGTGTTGGCCGAGCCGACGAGCTCAGCCCGCTGCGTGCGTTCGGTCGCGAACCGCAGCGCCGCGAACTTGCCGGGCATGGTGACCGAGACGCCGACCCATTCCGGGCCGAATCCGCTCACCAGGCCGGGCAGTTGGGCCTCGGTGCACTCGATGCGGTCGTAGGTCCAGTCGGTGAGTCCGAGTTCCCGGTAGGCCGCCAGGTGCAGCTGCGGGGACCGTGAATGCGCGATGGGCGAGCCCAGGACCGCCGCCCGACGCCCGCTCATCGAGCGCTGTCGAGCACGCCGTTGCGCTTGGCGAGCTCGATGCTGGCGAGGTGCTGTTGGTAGTCCCGGGTGAACACCGTCGTGCCCTGCAGGTCGATGGTCACGAAGTACAGCCAGTCCCCCGGCGCCGGGTCCTGAGCCGCGACCACCGCGGGCTGCCCGGGCGAACAGATCGGCGTGGCCGGAAGGCCTTCACGCGCATAGGTGTTCCACGGCGTCGGCTGCTCGCGGTCGGCGTCGGTGGTGGCCACCTCCTGCCGATCCAGCGGGTAGTTCACCGTCGAGTCGAACTGCAGCCTGCGGTGATCAGGAGTGGCGAGCCGGTTGTAGATGACGCGGGCCACCTTGGCGAAGTCCTGCGGGTTGGACTCGCGCTGCACCAGCGACGCCACGATCAGGATCTGGTACGGCGTCATGTTGGCGCTCGCGCCGGCGTCGAGTAGGCCGCCACGTTCGTACTGGTGACCGCTCGAGCTAATCAGGCTCGCCAGAATCGACTCCGGCGTGCCGGCCGGGTCGACGTTCCACGTGCCCGGCGCGATGAGGCCCTCGAGCCTGCGGTGGTCGGCGCCCAGCGCCTTCACCGGCCCCGCCGCCCAGCTCGGCACCATCAACGCCAAGACATCGGCCGCACCGGCTGCCTTCTTCAGATCGTCGGCAGACACGCATTTGCGGTTGCCGTCCAGGTCGACGCACGAGGCAGCCGAGATCAGGCTGAAGATGCCCTGGTTGATCTTGTTGGTCTTGACGTCGGTGGTGTCGTCGAGCTGGCGGCCCTCCGGGATCACCAGGCGGCCGACGCGATTGTTCTTCTCGGTGAGCCGGGATACCGCGTTGGCTGCCGAGATCTCGGTGCGCAGCTTGTAGAAGCCCGGCTGAATCTCGGTCATCGCCTTGTTGCCCTCGGCGGCCTGCACGAACGTCTTCACGTTGGCCACGACGCCGTGGTCGTGCAGGTTCTGCCCGATGGCGGTTGTCGAGTCGCCCTGATGCACCTCGATGACCAGGTCGTTGTTGCCGTCACCGGAGTAGTCGTTGCCCGAACCGAAGATCCCGTGCCACAGGCGCGAACCGAGGAACACCGCACAGACCACGACGACGATGAAGACGGTCAGCGCCACGATGCTGCGGCGGCGACGGCGCTTGCGGTTTCGCTCGGCGCGAACCCGCTCGGCCCGGCTCATACCGCGGCGGGGCCGGCCCACCGATTCGGGCTTGATGCGGGTGCTGCCCCACTCGTCGTCATCGGGGGCGTCCGGAATCATGTCCTCGGCCGGGGTCATGCCTGCCCCTCCTGGCCGGCCTCATTGTTCGCCGCGGCGGCCAGCACCGTCCGGCGCATGTCCAGCCAATTCTGGAGAATGCCGACGGCTGCCACCTGATCGATCATCTGCCGTTGCCCCTTCGCACGCACTCCGGCCTCCCGCAGCGAGCGCTGCGCGGTCACCGTCGTCAGGCGTTCGTCTGCCATCCGCACCGGAGTCGGGGCCACCCGCACTGCCAGGGCGTCGGCGACCTCGATCGCGTCGAGGGCCGAGCTGCTGGCCCGGTCCTTCAGGGTGCGGGGCAATCCGACGACGATCTCGACCGCGTCCTGCTCACCGGCCAGTTTCACCAGCCGAGCCAGATGTTTGGCGGTCTTGTCACGACGAACCGTCTCCAGCGGGGTCGCCAGGATTCCGTCCGGGTCGCACACGGCGACACCGATCCGCACCGTGCCGACGTCGATGCCCAGCCGACGACCGCGTCCGGGGTCGTCGGCACCGGGGCGGTCGGGCATGCGGTCGGTATCAGCCAAAGCTAGCTCCGGCCCAGTTCAGCGCGTAGCGCGGCCAGACCCGCGTCGATACCCGCTGCCCCCTTACCGGAACCCTGTGCCAGATCGGCCTTTCCACCACCACGGCCGCCGACGGCAGCACCCAGCTGCTGCACCAGTTCATTGGCCTTGAACCCGAGGTCCTGCGCGGCCGCGTTGACGGCCACCACATACGGCACCGAGTCACCCGAGTCGGCGATCAGCGCGATCACCGCCGGCTCCGAGCCGAGCTTGCCCTTGATGTCACCGGTCAGGGTGCGCAGGTCGCCACCGGAGAATCCGCCGGGCAGCCGTTGCGCGACGAGGCGGACCTTACCGATCACCTCGGCACCGGCCGCGGCGTTCGCGGCGGCGGCCTTGGCACCGGCCAGGCGCACCTTCTCGAGTTCCTTTTCGGCGGCCTTGAGCTTCTCGACCAAGGTGGCCACGCGCGCGGGCACCTCTTCCGAGGGCACCTTCAGCGACGAGGCCAGGCCGGCCATCAGCGCCCGTTCCTTTGCCAGGTGCCGGAACGAGTCCAGGCCGACGTAGGCCTCGACACGGCGCACACCCGAACCCACCGACGACTCGCCGAGGATGGTCACCGGGCCGATCTGCGCCGAGCGCTGGACGTGGGTACCACCGCACAGCTCGAGGGAGAACGGTCCGCCGATCTCGACGACGCGAACCATGTCCGGGTACGACTCGCCGAACATCGCCATGGCGCCCATGGCCTTGGCCTTCTCCAGCTTCTCGTTGAAGGTGTGCACCTCGAAGTCGGCCTGCACCGCCTCGTTGGTCACTTCCTCGACCTGGGTGCGCTGCTCGTCGCTGAGCGCGCCCTGGTAGTTGAAGTCGAACCGCAGGTAGCCCGGGCGGTTGAGCGAACCGGCCTGAACAGCATTGGGGCCCAACACCTGTCGCAGCGCGGCGTGCACCATGTGCGTGCCCGAGTGCCCCTGGGTGGCGCCGCGGCGCCAGGTCGGGTCGACGGCGGCCGTGACGGTGTCGCCCTCGACGAACTCGCCGGACTCGATGTTGACGGTGTGCACCCACAGCGACTTGGCGATCTTCTGCACATCGGTTACCGCGGCCTTGGCGGTGGCCGACGAGCCGGTGCCCGTGATCGAGCCGGTGTCGGCGATCTGACCGCCCGACTCGGCGTACAGCGGAGTGCGGTCGAGCACCAGCTCGACCCGCTCACCGGCACCCTCACCGCCGTGCGTCACCACCGGCACTCGCTTGCCGTCCACGAAGATGCCGAGAATTTTTGCCTCGGAAGTCAATTCGTCAAAACCGGTGAACTCGGTCGGGCCGGCGTCGACCAGGTCGCGGTAGGCGGACAGGTCGGCGTGCGCGTGCTTGCGGGCGGCGGCGTCGGCCTTGGCACGGGCGCGCTGCTCGGACATGAGGCTGCGGAAGCCCTCTTCGTCGACGGACAGGCCGGCTTCGGCCGCCATCTCGAGCGTCAGCTCGACCGGGAACCCGTAGGTGTCGTGCAGGGTGAAGGCGTCACTGCCGGAGACGACGGTCTTGCCCGCGGCCTTGGTGGCCGCCGCGGCGTCCTCGAACAGCCGCGAACCCGACGCGAGGGTGCGGTTGAAGGCGGTCTCCTCGGCGACCGCGATGCGGTTGATGCGCTCGAAGTCGGTGACCAGCTCCGGGTACGACGGGCCCATCGTGTCGCGCACGGTGGTCATCAGGTCGGACATGATCGGCTGCTCGACGCCGAGCAGCTTGGCGGCGCGGATGATGCGGCGCAGCAGGCGCCGCAGCACGTACCCGCGGCCCTCGTTACCCGGGGTGACGCCGTCGCCGATGATGATCGCGGCGGTGCGGCTGTGGTCGGCGATGACGCGGTAGCGCACGTCGTCCGCGTGGTTGCCCGCGCCGTAGTGGCGGGGCGCGACCGAGGCGACCTTGTCGATGACGGGCCGGACCAGGTCGGTCTCGTAGACGTTGTCGACGCCCTGCAGCAGGCAGGCGATGCGCTCGACACCCATGCCGGTGTCGATGTTCTGGCGCGGCAGCGGGCCGAGGATTTCGAAGTCGGTCTTGCTGGTGCCCTCGCCCCGCTCGTTCTCCATGAACACGAGGTTCCAGATTTCGATGTAGCGGTCCTCGTTGGCCTCGGGGCCGCCGTCGATCCCGTACTCGGGGCCGCGGTCGTAGTAGATCTCAGAACACGGGCCGCAAGGGCCGGGGATGCCCATGGACCAGTAGTTGTCGGCCTTGCCGCGGCGCTGGATGCGCTCCGGCGGCAACCCGGCGATTTCCTCCCAGAGCCCGATGGCCTCGTCGTCATCGAGATACACGGTGGCCCAGAGCTTTTCGGGGTCGAAGCCGTAACCGCCCTCGGACACCGGATTGGTCAGCAGGCCCCAGGCGAGCGCGATGGCGCCGCGCTTGAAGTAGTCGCCGAACGAGAAGTTGCCGGCCATCTGGAAGAAGGTGTTGTGCCGGGTGGTGATGCCCACCTCGTCGATGTCCGGCGTGCGGATGCACTTCTGGACGCTGGTCGCCTTGTCGTACGGCGGGGTGCGGTCGCCCAGGAAATAGGGCACGAACTGCACCATGCCGGCGTTGACGAACAACAGGTTCGGATCGTCCAGGATCACCGATGCGCTCGGCACCTCGGTGTGGCCCGCTTTCACGAAATGATCGAGGAATCGTTTCCTGATCTCGTGTGTCTGCACGTGCTGACGTCCTTCATCGACCGGGTAGTTGCCCGCATAACAGTACCGGGTGCGGTTTCGGCCCCAGCCCAAGAACCATTGTGCGCCGCACCGCCGGGGAGGACAGTTGTCCTTATCCGGTGGCGCCGCCGGAGCGCCGCCCCGAATAAAGAGGGGGTGGACCGTGTTCGCACGTTCTACCACGATGATGGCGCGCCCCGACCAGATCGACGCCGGCATTGCCTACATCCGCGACGAGGTCATGCCTACCCTGCAGGAACTACCCGGTTCTGTCGGCCTGTCCCTGATGGTCGACCGGGAAACGGGTCGCTGCATCGCCACCAGCGCCTGGGAGTCCGAGGACGCCCTGCGTTACAGCGCCGGCGAAGGCCGCCGGCTCCGCAATCTGGCTGCCGAGCGGTTCGGCGGCGGCGCCCCGCAGGTCGAAGAGTGGGAGATCGCCGTCCTGCACCGCGAACGCGGCAACGGCGCGTGCGTGCGCGCCACCTGGCTCACGGTGCCGCCGGACCTGATGGAGGCCGGCATCGATTACTTCCGCGACACCGTGCTGCGGCAGATCGAGCATCTGCCCGGTTTCTGCAGCGCCAGCCTGCTCGTCGACCGCGGCTCGGGCCGAGTGGTGTCGTCGGCGTCGTTCCGCACCCGCGAATTGATGGAGGACTACTGGCCGCAGGCGACGGCGCTGAAGGTCGAATCGGTACAGGCCGCCGGTGCGACCGAGATCGACGATTGCGCGTTCGATCTCGCCATCGCCCACCTGCGGGTGCCGGAGCTGGTCTAGCGCCGCCGCCGGATGATGGCGCGCAACTTCTCCAGGCGGCCGCCGATCTCCCGTTCCGCCCCGTACGGGGTGGGCCGGTAGTAGTCGACACCCACCAGCTCATCGGGTGGATACTGTTGCGCCGCAACACCACCCGGGTGGTCGTGCGCGTACTTGTAGCCCTGGGCGTGGCCGAGGGCGGCCGCACCGGCGTAGTGCCCGTCCCGTAGGTGCGCCGGCACCGTCCCCGCCTTACCGGCCTTGATGTCGGCCATCGCCGCCCCCAGGGCCACGGTCACCGCATTGGATTTCGGCGCCGTCGCCAGGTGCACCGTCGCGTGGGCCAGCGTCAGCTGGGCCTCCGGGAGCCCGATGAGCTGCACGGTCTGCGCGGCGGCCACCGCGGTCGGCAGGGCCGTCGGGTCGGCGATGCCGATGTCCTCACTGGCGAGGATCATCAGCCGGCGCGCGATGAACCGGGGGTCCTCCCCCGCGGTCAGCATCCTGGCCAGGTAGTGCAGCGCGGCGTCGACGTCGGAGCCGCGCACCGATTTGATGAACGCGCTGGTCACGTCGTAGTGCTGGTCACCGTCACGGTCGTAGCGCACCGCGGCCTGATCCAGCGATTGTTCGACGACCTCGACCGTCACGCGCTCTTCGTCGGCGGTTTCCGCCGCGACCTCCAGTGCCGTGAGCGCACGCCGGGCATCCCCGGCCGACAGCGTCACCAGCAGAGTGACGGCGTCGTCGTCGACCTCGACAGCGCCGCCCAGGCCACGCGGGTCGGTGATCGCCCGCTGCACCACGGCCCGCACGGCGTCGGCGGTCAGCGGTTGCAGCTGCAGGATCAGTGATCGCGACAGCAGCGGTGCGACCACGGAGAACGACGGGTTCTCGGTGGTCGCCGCCACCAGGAGCACGACGCGGTTCTCCACCGCGGCCAGCAGGGCGTCCTGCTGGGTCTTGGAGAAGCGGTGCACCTCGTCAATGAACAGCACGGTCTGGCGGCCGTGAATCGCGCCTCGACGGGCTTCCTCTATCACCGCGCGCACGTCCTTGACGCCCGCCGACAGCGCCGACAGCGCTTCGAACCGGCGACCGGTGGCACCCGAGATCAGGGACGCCAGCGTGGTCTTGCCGGTGCCGGGTGGGCCGTACAGGATGACGCTGGCCGCGCCCGAGCCCTCGACCAGCCGGCGCAGCGGCGACCCCGGTTTGAGCAGATGATCCTGACCGACGACCTCGTCGAGCCCGGCCGGCCGCATCCGCACGGCCAATGGTGCCCGGGTGGGGATGCCGGCCGATACGTCAGCATCGCCTCCTACGTCGAACAGCCCATCAGACACGGTTCAGGCTTACCACGCCGCACCGACCGGCGGTTCAGTCGGCCGGGGTGGTCACGAAGTCGATCAGCTCCTCGACCCGTCCGATCAGCGCCGCTTCCAGATCGTTCCAGTCCCGGACGCGGCCGCGGATGCGCTGCCACGCCTGCGCGATGTCGGCCTGGTCGGCGTGCGGCCAGCCCAGCGCGTCGCAGACGCCGTGCTTCCACTCGACACCGCGCGGGATCACCGGCCAGGCTTCGCGCCCGATGCGGGCGGGTTTGACTGCCTGCCAGATGTCGATGAACGGGTGGCCCACCACCAGGGTGTGCTCACCGCCCGGGCCGCGGCGCACCTGCTCGGCGATGCGCGCCTCCTTCGAGCCCGACACCAGGTGGTCGACGAGCACGCCGAGCCGGCGGCCCGGACCGGGTTGGAAATCCCGCACGATGGCGGCCAGATCGTCCACACCCCCGAGGTACTCGACCACCACGCCCTCGACCCGCAGGTCGTGTCCCCACACCTGCTCGACGAGTTCGGCGTCGTGACGGCCTTCCACGTAGATGCGGCTGGCCAATGCGGTACGGGCCCGATGTCCTTGCACCGCAACCGAACCCGATGCGGTGCGGGCGGGGGCGGCAGGTGCGGACCGCTTGGGTGCGGTGAGGATGACGGGTTTGCCGTCGATCAGGTACCCCGGACCGATGGGGAACGGCTTGCGGTATCCGTCGAAGTCTTCGAGAACCATGCGGCCGTATTCGACCTGCACCACGGCGCCCACGAAGCCGGTCGTGGCGCACTCGACCACAAGCCCCTTCTCGGCAGGCTGCTCGGTCGAACGTTTCTTGGCGTTCGGGTTGCGGGCCAGCACATCGGATCCGTATCGGTCACTCACGGCTCCGATCCTAGGAAGCCACGCCGACCAGATCCGGTTGCGCCACCCGCGTTTTCGTCACGGCCCGATCACGAATGACGGACTACGGGGCCTTCTCGACCTTGATGTCACAGGTGATGCGCTCGCCGTCGACTTTCACGATCTTCATGTGCGCGACGTACGGCACGTTGCGCGGGCCGGTGAAGTGGCAGTCGAATTGGCCGCCCTTGGTGGCCTCCACGTCGGACGGACACTTCACATCGGTGGGGGTGAACTTGTTCTGATCGGACACCAGCTTGACCACCTGCTTGGCGGCGTCGTCGGCTTTGACCGTGGTTTTCGAGCTACATGCAGCCGGCGATAGGGCCGCCAGACCCATTAGTGCCGCTGCCCCCATCCTTACGCGCATCATGGGCGCGATCGTGCTCTATCCGCGTGGGCTGCGTCAACGCGCCGCGCGGTCCGCACCGCCGTCGTCCACTGCCGCGTGGATGAACCGCATCTTCTCCAAGACGGCCGGCGGCAGCACGAACGGATAGAGATCGGGTTTACCCATCGACCGGTTGACCATGTTCAACGCCCAGGCCAGCGGCAGCCAGAGCTCGATCAGCGTGTCAAAGCCGCTGGGGCCCAGCACCGGCCGCACGAAGGTGGCGCCGGCGGGCGCGAAACCGAAAGCCGCCGCGGTGTCCAGCGTGTCCCGGATGTGCAGGTAGTGCGCAAACGTCTCGGCCCAGTCCTCGGCCGGGTGCATGGTCGCGTAGGACGACACGTAATCCTGGTCCCAGCCCGCGGGCGCGCCGTCGCGGTAGTGCCGGTCCAGCGCCGCCTGATAGTCGCTGTCGGGGTCCCCGAACAGTGCGGTGAAGTCCGCGACGGCCTGGGGCGACGGCTGTATCAGGCGGTAGAAGTAGTAGTGCCCGATCTCATGACGGAAGTGGCCCAACAGGGTCCGGTACGGCTCGGCCATCTCGACGCGCAGTTGTTCGCGGTGGACGTCATCACCTTCGGCGAGGTCCAACGTGATGACACCGTCCTCATGGCCGGTGAAGACCTGGTGCTGCTCGCTGGACAACAGGTCGAAGGCGAGTCCCTGCTCCGGGTCGCGGTCGCGGCCGATGATCGGCAGACCCAGTTCCGCCAGTTCGAAGATGAGTCGGCGCTTGGCCTGCTCGGCGGTGGCGAAGGCGGCCATGGCTTTGGTGTCGTCGTCAGCAGGCCGGGTCCGCGTCAACTCGCATGATGCGCACAGCTGCGCGACCGGGCCCACCCGCACCAGCCAATTGCATTCGGCCAGATGCAGATTCGCACACAGTTGGTAGTCCGTCGAGGCGACCGCACCCGCGTGATCGCTGCTCTCCGGCGGCGCGATCACCAAAAGCGCCATGCTCTCCGGGGAGAAGCCGAGCGCGCTGCCGCAGCCCAGGCACACCGAGTTCTCGAAGGCCAGCCGCTGACCGCAATTGGGGCAGTTGAAGTCACGCACGCGGTTAACCTCCCGCAATCGGAGCGACGTCTACCGAGACGTCGATGATGCTGCTGTCGGAGTCGGTGTAGATGATGCCGCGCAGCGGCGGGACGTCGGCGTAGTCCCGGCCGAACCCGACCACGATGTAACGCTCGTCGACCATCTGGTCGTTGGTCGGGTCCAGCCCCAGCCACTGGTTCTGGGGCGTCCACACCGACGCCCAGGCATGCGTGGCGTCGACCCCCACCATCCGTTCCTTCCCCGGCGGCGGGTCGGTGGCCAGATAACCCGAGACATAGCTCGCGGCAAGACCGTTCGCGCGCAGGCAAGCGATGGCCAGGCGCGCGAAGTCCTGGCACACCCCCTCGCGGGCTACCAGTACCTCCGCGACCTTCGTCGACACCGTCGTCGATCCGGATCGGTAGGTGAAGTCGCTGAAGATGCGCGAGTTGAGGTCGCGCAGCACCTCGATCAGCGGCCTGCCCGTAGCGAAACTCGGTGCGGCATAAGCCCTTACCGCGTCGGTGATCTCAGCGGGCTGCAGGTCCAGCACGAATTCGGTGGCCAGCGCACCTTCTGGCCCGGTCGGCCGGGCGTCCTCCCATGGCGCCACGGCCGCTCCGGCCGCATACCATCCGGCCGGCGGCGGATCGACCTCCACGATGCTGCGCCCGGTCACGACGAGTTCGTGATGGGGTTGTGTCACATGGAAATACGAGCTGATATTGCCGTAGGCGTCCCGGCTCGTGGAGCGGTCGGCAGGTTCGGGATCGATGTTCAACCGATACGACTGGCAGCGCTGTTGCCCGCTGTTGCGCGGAGTGAGGAACCCGCGGCCGTACGAGCTGGTGACGACATCGGAGTAGCGGTATCGCGTGCGATGGGTGATCTGGTATTCGCGCGTCATGGCATCAGCCGCCGTTCGTCGGGACCCCACAGCGGCTGCATGCCGCTCGGCAGGGCCAGGTGTGCGGCGCGAATCAGCTCGGACAGCTCCCGCAGGTCCGCGTGCAACGTGTTGAGCAGCTCTGCCAGTTGATCACGCCGACCGTCCCCGTCGAGGTGTTCGAGATCGGCGGGGTCCTGTCGGCGCAGCCGGGTCGCGATCTCCTCGATCATGCGTTCGGGCCGCGTGGATCCGGTGGACGACGGCAGCGCCCGCAGGTCGGCGCGCAGCCGCTCGATCTGGAAGGCCAGCGAGCGCGGGTTCTCCTCGTCGAACAGCACCAGCTCGGCGATGGCCACCACGCTCACCTTCCCCAGGGTGCGTCGCCGGTACATCACGGCCGACTCGCACACCACGAGCGCCGACTCGGTCACCGTGCGCTCGGTCTCGGCGCCGCGCACTGTGGTGAGGGTGGCCCGCAACAGTGCGGTCAGGCCCAGGCCCCGCTCGATGCGTTTGCCGATGTCCATCATGGTCCAGCCGACGTCGCGCACCATCGATTCCGCGGCGACGCCGGACAGCGCCAGCATCCCGGCCAGGGTCTGGCTGTGGGCGGTGGCCAGGTACGCCTCCCCCTCGGTCTTCGAGTCCGGCGGCGGCAACGGCTCGCGCCGCCGGCCGCGGTCACCCGGATGCAGCACCGCACGTTCCACCGCGGCCAGCACCATCCACGTGTCGTTCGACATCTGATCGCGGACCGCACGCGCGGACAGCCCGAGGCGCTCGACCGACTGTGCCAGCGAGCCGGGACGGTGCCGGTCGGCCGTCAGCGCCCACAACGTGGTGGGCGCGATCGCCACCTGTTCGGCGTCGTCACCGTCGGAGCCCGTATCGCTGCCGGTGATCTCACCCAGCGCCGTGAGGAGCACCGGCACACAGTCCTTACCGGGGACGTCACGGCGGTAGCGGAACTCGTGATAGCGCTCGCGGGTCACGGTGAGCAGTCGCGCGGTGAACTCAGCGCGTTCGGCGTACCGGCCCAGCCAGAACAAATCCGACAGCACGCGCGGCGAACTGACGGCCCGCGTCGGGCTGCCGGTGTTGGCGGGCAGCTCGACGGGCGTCATCGGCACGGCGGTCGACCGGTCCGGGGTACGCACCCAGAGGTCTTTGGCCGCAATGGTTTTCATGCTGTACGCAGCGTGCCCGGGGGCCAGCACGTAGCCGAGGCCGCCGATCATCGGCGCGTATCCGCTGCGTTGGGCGACGGTGAAAAGCCGCATGCCGACGCTGCCGGCCGACAGCCCGCCGGGCAGTACGTCCATGGGCGCCGAGGAGAACTTCGGCAGCTCCTGGCCCACCCACTGCCATCCGGTGGCCTCGATGCGGGCCGCGAGCTCGGCGTGCTGCGCCGCGGACAGTGCCGGGCCGACGATCGCCGGGCCGCCGGTCACGGGGCGGATCAGGAGCGTGGAGAGTCTGCGCACCAGGTGCGAGCGTTCGGCGTCGATGCCGCCCCAGAAACATTGGACACCGGCCAGCTCCGGGGTTTCGCCGGTCAGCAGCTGGGCCAGCTCGGGCAGGAACCGCATGATGCCGGGGCTCTCGAGGATCCCGCTGCCCAACGTGTTCACCACGGTGACTGCGCCGCGGCGCAGTGCTTCGACAAGGCCCACCACACCCAGCCGGGAATCCGGCCGCAGGTCCAGCGGGTCGGCGTAGTCGGCGTCCACGCGGCGCAGCACGACGTCGACGCGTTTGAGGGTGCCGAGTGAGCGCATCCACAGCTTGCCTTCGCGCACCACCAGATCGGCGCTCTCGACCAGCGGAAAGCCCAGCACGCTGGCCAGGTACGCCTGGTCGAAGGCCGTCTCGGAGTGGATGCCGGGGCTCAGTACGACGACCACCGGCTCCTGCGCGGCCTCCGGTGCCGCGTCGATCAGCGCCAGGCGCAGGGCCTGTGCCCACGGCGAAGCGGGTCGGGGCGCCACCCGCTCGTACAGGTCCGGCACCGCGTGGGCGACGACCCTGCGGTCGGCCAGCGCGTAGCCCGCTCCCGACGGTGCCTGCGTCCAGTCCGCGTTCACCGCGAAACTGCCGTCCGGGTGCCGGCTGACGTCGCAGCCGTGCAGGAACAGCTGGTGCCGGCCCGGCACCGCGATGCCCCGGGCGGCGCGCACATAGCCGGGGTGGGCGTACAGCAGCTGCGCGGGCAGCACACCGGAAGTGATGGACCTGCGCTCGCCGTAGAGATCGGTCAGCACCGCATCAAGGAGCCGGGACCGTTGCACGACACCGGATTCCAGAGTGGCCCAGTCGCCCGCGGACAGCAGCAGCGGCAGCGCGTCGAGCTGCCAGGCGTCGACCTCCGCCTCGCTGTCGATGGTCGTGATGCCGTCGTTGTCGACGAGCTCACGTACGACGCCGCGTAGCTGGTCCAGACCGGTGCGACCCCGGTCCCGGACACAGTCGGTCAGTTCCTGCCAGGCCGGGCGGACCGCGCCGGACTCGGAAACCAGTTCGTCGTAGCCGACAGTCGCGACATCGCGGACGTCGAACAGCGGCGCCTGGGCCCGCGCAGCGCGGTACCCGGCCATGGGGTCGTCGAGATTGCGGGCGCGGAGAACCATCACCGCAGAACGGTACGCACCCGGCGCAGATCGAGGATGCCCGACGCTCCGCCATCGGTGGATTGACGGGCCTGTTTCTCGCGCAGATCAGCCAGATCGACGGCACCCGGGGTGAATCCCATGGCCTCGAAGCACCGGCTGCGCCGGGACTCGGCCTCGACGGCGTTGACGGGCGGAGTGTCGTACGCCCGTCCGCCGGGATGCGAGACGTGGTACGTGCAGCCGCCTCGAGAGAATCCCGTGAACCCGTCGATGAGTTCGATCTGCAGCGGCCCGTCGACGGTGATCGTGGGGTGCAGGGCACTCGGTGGTTGCCAGGCCCGATAGCGGACACCACCGACCTGGATGTCCGGGGTATCGGTGGCCAGCAGCGGTACCGGATGTCCGTTGACCGTGACGATATGACGATGCCGGTCGGCGCCGATCAACCGGATCTGCAGCCGCTCCACCGACGAGTCGACGTAGCGCGCGGTCCCGGTGCCCGCGGATTCCTCACCCAGGGTGTTCCACGGTTCGATGGCGCCGCGCAGCTCGAGCTCGACGCCGTCGTAATTCACGCTGCCGATGCGGGGGAAGCGGAACTCGGTGAACGGGTCCAGCCAGCTGGTGTCGAACGCGATGCCGTGTGCCCGCAGGTCGGCCGCCACCTCGGCGATGTCTTGGAGAATGAAGTGCGGCAACAGGTATCGGCCGTGCAAGTTCTCGCCGTGCCGGATGAGCGGCGCCCGCAGCGGCTCGTCCCAGAACCAGGCGATCAGCGACCGCACCAGCAGGGACTGCACCATGGCCATCTGGAAATGTGGCGGCATCTCGAAGCCGCGCAGTTCCAGCAGACCGAGACGGCCGCGGGCATTGTCCGGGCTGTAGAGCTTGTCGATGCAGAACTCGGCACGGTGGGTGTTGCCGGTGATGTCGGTGAGCAGGTGCCGAAGGGCGCGGTCGATGACCCACGGAGCGACGCTTGCGGAGCGACCGTCCGACGGAGCCTGTTTCGATTCACTTGTAATGCGCGCGATCTCGGCGAAGGCGATCTCCAGCTCGTACAGCGCTTCGAGACGCCCCTCGTCGACGCGTGGCGCCTGCGACGTCGTGCCGATGAACCGACCGGAGAACAGATACGACAGGGCGGGGTGCCGCTGCCAGTAGGTCAGCATCGACACCAGGAGGTCAGGCCGGCGCAGCAGCGGCGAGTCGGCGGGCGTGATGCCGCCGAGGGTGATGTGGTTGCCGCCGCCCGTGCCGCCATGCGTGCCGTCGACGTCGAAGGCCTCGGTGCCGAGCCGGGACTGCCGGGCCGCCTCGTACAGCGTCTCCAGTTGCGCTGCCTGCTCCGCGAACGACGCCGTGGGTGCCACGTTGACCTCGATGACGCCGGGGTCGGGGGTGACGGTCATCTGCTGCAGGCGTTGGTCCGACGGTGGTGCGTAGCCTTCGATCACGATGGGCGCGCCGACCTTGGCAGCGGCCTGCTCGATGCGGCCGACGAGGTCGGCGAAATCACCGAATGTCGTTGTCGGCGGCAGGAATACGTACAGCAGGCCCTCGCGCACTTCGGCCACCAGGGCGGTGGGGGGTGCGCCGTCCGCGCTGACGACGGCGGCAGGCCGGGTCGAGCTGTCGCCACTCTCCCCCGCCAACGGGTCGGCATCGGGCACCGGCCGCGGCGGATGCCAGCTGATCGAGTTCAACGGCAACCGCAGGCCCGCTGGTGAATCCCCGGCCGTGAGGACCAGGCGGCCCCGGCGCAGTCGCCAATCCGCGGACTCCCAACCGGTGTCATCGTCGCGGCGGTTCAGCGGCAGCACGAATGCGGCAGGTTCGGTCACCGCCGCATCGAGCTTGTCCACCAGGGCTTTTCGCGGTGCTGCACCGTCGTCCGTCAGGTCGTCGGTAACCGGGTCCCCGTCCGGCAGACGCACGGCGTCGGCCAGTCGCGCGAGCGCGTCCTCGTACGCCGGGCGCACCTGACTGTCCGGCAACCCGAGCCCGGCGGCGATCTCGGTGAGCAGCAGCAGTCCGGCATCTGCCGGCACGGGCGTCGTCTGCTCGCCGGCCCACGGGTCGGCCAGCAGCGTCGGATCGGCCCACAGCGGCGTCCCGTCCGTGCGCCACATCAGCCCGATCTGCCAGCGCGGCAACGGTTCTCCGGGATACCACTTGCCCTGGCTGCGTTGCACCAGGCCGCCCGGGGCCCAGGCATCCTTGAGCTGCGCGGTGAGGGCCGAGGCCAGTAGCCGCTTGTGTGGTCCGTCGGCGGCCGTGGTCCATTCCTCGTCGGTCTGGTTGTCGATCGAGACGAAGGTGGGTTCGCCGCCGACAGTCAGCCGCACGTCGCGCGCGGCCATCCGCTTGTCGATGACGGAGCCGAGGGCCGTGATCGACGCCCACGCCTGTTCGGTGTACGGCCGGGTGACGCGTGGGTCTTCGTGCACCCGGGTCACCACATTGACGAAATCAAGGGTGGCTTCGCAGGGGTCGACGGCGCCGGTGATCGGCGCGGCCGATTCCGGGTGCGGCGTGGCCGACAGCGGGATGTGGCCCTCCCCCGCCAGCAGGCCCGATGTGGCGTCCAGACCGACCCAGCCGGCGCCCGGAATGTACACCTCGGCCCAGGCGTGCAGGTCGGTGAAGTCGGCCGGCGGACCCGAGGGCCCGTCCAGCGCCTCGATGTCGGCGCTCAACTGCACGAGGTAGCCGGACACGAAGCGCGCCGCGAAGCCCATCTGCCGCAGGATCGCCACCAGGAGCCAGGCGGAGTCGCGGCACGAGCCGATGCCGGTGCGCAGCGTGAAATCCGGTGTCTGGACCCCGGGTTCGAGCCGAACGCTGTAGGCGACGTCGGCGTTGACCGCCCGGTTGAGCGCCACCAGGAAATCGATGGTGCCCGTCCCCGACGCGACGTCGAAGTTGCGGACCCACGCCGCCGTCAGGTCGCTGGAATCCTCGACCGGACGCAGGTAGGGCTTGAGATCGTCGAGCAGCTTGTCCGGGTAGGCGAACGGGACGGTTTCGGCCCATTCCTCGATGAAGAAGTCGAAGGGGTTGATCACCTTGAGGTCGGCGATCAGTCCGACCGTGATGCTCAGGCGGTTGGTCCGGTTCGGAAACACCAAGCGCCCCACGAAGTTACCGAACGCGTCCTGCTGCCAGTTGATGAAATGGTCGGCAGGTTCGACCTGCAGCGAGTAGGCCTCGATCGGCGTGCGCGAGTGCGGTGCCGGGCGCAACCGCACCACGTGCGGGTGCACCTTGACCAGCCGGTCGAAGGTGTAGCTGGTGCGATGCTCCAGCGCCACTTTGATTGCCATAGCGACCGATCCCACCACAAGAACCGGCAGGTCGCAGGGCGGAGCACGCTAGGTGCGGCGCGTCCGGTTGTACCCGGCCAGTACCAGCACGCCTGCCGCTGTGATGCCGATCATGTTGACGGCCAGTTGCCCGGCCGACGCCAGGGCCACGTCCCAGTCCCCGGTGGTGGTCGCGACGACGGACATCCCGGCCGCCGGGACGGTTGTCACCGAGATGAAGACCCCAATCAGCGCGGCCGATTTCGATGTCACCAGCGACAGCATGCCGGCCGCTCCGGCCAGCAGCGCCACCACGAACGAGAACGGCCCGACCCGGAAGATGAAGTCGACGTTCTGCAGTTGATGGATGCTGCGCAGCGTCACCCAACCGAGCGCCTCGAAGCCGAGGGTCGCCACTGCGGTGATGGCCATCGCCACCGGGAACCCGATGACCAGCGCCAGCGCGGCCCGCCGCGCGAGGTAACCCTTGCGCCGCACGACCGCGACCGCCAGTGCGGCCAGCGGCCCGAATTCCGGCCCCACCACCATGGCTCCGACCACCGTGATGGCCGAGTCGTTGAGCACACCCACCGCCGCCAGCAGACAGGCGATGCAGAGGAAGGCCAGGTACGACAGGCTGAGACTGCTCTGTTCGCGCGTGCGCAGCACCAGTTCGTCCCACACCACCGCGTCTTCACCGTCGCCGTGTATCTCGTCCTCGGCACGGTAGGCCGCGGTGGACAGCACGGTGTCGAGCACTTCCATCGTGATCGCGCCATCCTGGTCGATGCCCAGGGCCCGCAGCCCGCCGATCAGGCCGTCGGCGGCGTCGCGGGCGATGTCGGCGGTGACCACGTCACCTTGCGGATCGATCGCGGCGCCGCGATGCGCGACCACGTTGGCGATCCCGCGGTGATGCCGGTACAGGTCGAGCACCGACTCGGTGAGCTCCGGTGGCGTGATGACGCGTAGATGCAGCACGGCCGAAGGTTACCGACCGCGGTGCCGGGCCAGCTTCATTCCGAGCTCCTCGGGCGGCACCTCGTGTCCCGCCGCGCACCGGATCTCCACAGTGGCGTCGGCGCCGCACCCCAGGTGCGTGAGCCGCAGTCCGGTGTCGCCCAGGTGCTTGCGGCCCCACTCGAACATCGCCCACACCACCGGCATGAAGTCCGTGCCCGCCTGGGTCAGGACGTATTCGTCGCGGCTGCGCTGGCCGGGCTCCCGGTACGGCCGTTTGGTGAGCAGGCCGGCCTCGACCAGCTCGGCCAGCCGGGCCGAGGTGGCCGCCTTGGTGATGCCGACCCGTCGGGCGAAGTCGTCGAATCGTGTTGTGCCGTAGTAGGCCTCGCGCAGGAGCAGCATCGCTGATTTGGTGCCGACCAAAGACATGGTCTTCTCGATGGCGCACTGGCCGACGGCCGACCATGTGTCGCGATCGGCGAGGACACCCTGGAGCGCTGTCATGCGAATCACTCTACCGCTGGGTTGTTCTTGCCATACCCAGGTGTTAGATCTGAGTATAGGAAGCAGTACTCAGCGTGGAGTTCCAGGAGGATTCTGATGTCCGGATACACAGACCGCGACGCCGTCATCGTGGCGGCGGTACGCACACCGGTCGGCAAGGGCAAAGCGAGCGGCGCGTTGCACGACGTTCTTCCCGCCGATCTGCTGGCCCACGGCCTGCGGTCGGTGGTCGACCGCACGGGCGTCGATCCCGCACTGGTCGACGACGTCATCAGCGGTGCGGTCACGCAAGCCGGCGATCAGGCGGCCAACATCGCCCGCAACGCCGTGCTGGGAGCGGGTTTTCCCGAGAGCGTGCCCGGCACCACCGTCGACCGGCAGTGCGGCAGCTCGCAGCAGGCCATCTCGTTCGCCGCGCAGGGTGTGCTCGCCGGGTCATACGACGCGGTGATCGCCGCGGGCGTCGAGTCGATGTCCCGGGTTCCGATGGGCACGGCCGTGCTGCCCGGCAGCAACCCGTTCGGCGTCGGCATGGCCGAGCGCTATCCCGACGGTCTTGTCCCCCAGGGCATCAGCGCCGAGCTGATCGCCGCGCGATGGAACTTTTCACGTGCCCAACTGGACGAGTTTTCTGCCGCCAGCCACGAGAAGGCAGCACGAGCCGCCAAGGACGGACTGTTCGACAACGAACTCGTGCCGGTGGCCGGCCTGACCGCCGACGAGATCATCCGGCCCGGCACGTCCGTGGAGACGCTGTCCGGACTGAGGCCGGCCTTCTACAGCGACGCCTACGCCGCGCGTTTCCCCCAGATCCGTTGGGAGATCACACCCGGCAACTCGTCACCGCTGTCCGACGGCAGCGCGGCGGTCATGATCACCAGTGGCGCCTTCGCCCGCAGCCACGGCCTCGAGCCGCTGGCCCGCATCCACACCATGACCGCGGTCGGCTCGGATCCGTTGTACATGCTGACCGGCGTCATCCCGGCAACCGAGAAGGTGCTGGCCCGGTCCGGCCTGTCGCTCTCCGACATTGACCTGTTCGAGGTCAACGAGGCGTTCGCGCCGGTCGTGCTGGCATGGGCGGCCGACACGGGAGCCGATCTCGGGAAGACGAACGTCAACGGCGGCGCCATCGCCATCGGCCATCCGCTCGGCGCCAGCGGCGCACGCATCATGAGCACCCTGGTCAACGCGCTCGAGCAGCGCGGCGGATGCTATGGGCTGCAGGTCATGTGCGAGGGCGGCGGCATGGCGAACGCCACCATCATCGAGCGGCTGTAGCGCCTCAGGCGCGCACGAGCTCGAACAACGGGATGACGCGCGACGTCTTCGCCTGGTAGTCGGCGAAGACGGGGGCCACGGCCGTGACCAGCGGATACGTGGCCTCGCGCTCGTCATCGGGCAGTTCGCGGGCGACGACGTCGTAAGCGTCCAGGCCGGCGTCGGTGCCGATCTCGACGTGCGCGGCAGGGTTGGCGCGCAGGTTGTGCACCCAGTCGGGATGGGTATCGGCGCCGGCCTTCGAGCCGACGATGATGATCTTGCCGTCGACCGGCAGGTACGCCAACGGCGACATCCGCGGTTGCCCCGACTTGGCACCGGTGGTGTGCAACAGCAGCAGGTTGCCGCCCTCGAACTGTCCACCCACCTGTCCGCCGTTCGCGCGGAACTCGTCGACGATGGCGGCGTTGAAGGCGTGGAAGGACGCGGCGTCCGTGAATTCGGTCATGACTGACGCAACCGCGTAAACCGGCCCAAATGTTCCCGTCCCGGCGCGATACTTGCGTGGTATTGACGGAGGTGCAAATGACGTCACACTGCCACCCCACAGACGTCGACGCCGTCGTGGTCGGAGCCGGGTTCGCCGGCCTGTACCTGATATACAAACTGCGCGAGCACGGCTTCTCGGTGCGCGTCTTCGAGGCCGACGACGACATCGGCGGTACCTGGTACTGGAATCGGTATCCGGGCGCGCGGGTCGACATCCCGAGCCTGGACTACATGTTCAGCTTCGACCCCGACTGGCACCGGGACTGGCAGTGGTCGGAGAAGTACGCCACCCAGCCGGAGATCCTGCGCTATCTGGGCCATGTCGCCGACAAGTTCGACCTACGACGCGACATCACGCTCGGTACCCGCGTCACCAGCGCGCACTGGACCGACGGAACCTGGCGCGTGCGCACCGACCACGGCGACGACGTCACGTGTCATCACCTGGTGATGGCCACCGGTTGCCTGTCGATACCCAAGGAACCCGATATCGCGGGCATCGAGACCTTCACGGGCGAAACGCTCTACACCAATCGCTGGCCCCACGAAGCCGTCGACTTCACCGGCAAGCGGGTCGGGGTGATCGGCACGGGATCGTCGGGCATCCAATCGATTCCATTGATCGCCGCGCAGGCCGCACAACTGACCGTCTTCCAGCGCACGCCGTGCTTCTCCATCCCGGCGCACAACGGGCCGGTGTCGCAGGAGAAACAGGAGGCACTGGCCGACGAGCCGGCCTACCGCGCCGCGGCGCGGGCGTCGTTCGGCGGGGTACCGCAGGAGCGCACGCTGATCCCGACGTTCGCGGTCCCCGAGGCCTACCGCCAGCAGCGGTACGAACGCGCCTGGCAGATCGGCGAACTACTGGAAACGCTCAACATGTTCTCGGACCTGATGAGCAACCCGGCCGCCAACGAGTCATTCGCCGACTTCGTCCGCGACAAGATCCGCGCGGCCGTTCATGATCCGCGGACTGCAGAACTGTTGTGCCCCAATGACTATCCGGTCGGCGCGAAACGCCTGTGCCTCGACACCGACTACTACGCCACGTTCAACCAGCCCCATGTGCGACTGGTCGACCTGCGCACCCAGCCCCTGGTCCGCGTCACCGAAACCGGCGTCGAGACCGTGGGTGAATCCTTCGACTTCGACGCGCTGGTGTTCGCCACGGGCTTCGACGCCATCACCGGCGCGGTGACGGCCATCGACATCGTCGGGCGCGACGGACTCGCGCTGAAAGACAAATGGGCACAAGGGCCGTCAACCTACCTCGGCCTCACCACCACCGGGTTCCCGAACCTGTTCCTGATCACCGGACCGGGCAGTCCATCGGTGCTGTCCAACATGGCGGTGTCCATCGAGCAGCACGTCGAATTCGTCGCCGACACCATGGCGTATCTGCGTGCGCACGGTTTCGACACCATCGAACCGACGCCGACGGCCGAAGCCGGCTGGATGCAGCATGTCGCCGACGCGGGCGCCATCACGATGTTCCCGCAAGCGAATTCGTGGTACGTCGGCGCCAACATCCCCGGCAAACCGCGGATCTTCATGCCGTACGCCGCGGGCGTCGACTTCTATGGCGCCGCCTGCGCCGACGTCGTCGGCCAGGACTACCTCGGTTTTCAACTGACCGGCCCACACGGTTCGCACTGCCACGACGGTGTGGTCCGGCGGCTGCAACCCGACGTCCAGATGGTGCTGGACATGATGGCGGCGATGAATCTGCCTCCACTGGAATCACTTCCGGTCGAGACGGCGCGCGCCGCCATGGTCGAGGCGAATGCCGCCCGCCCGCCGGGCCCGGACGTCGGCGAGGTCATCGACGGCCGCTTCCCCGGCGCCGCAGGCGAACTCGACTACCGCCTGTACCGTCCGGCGACGCCGCGGCCACACCCAGTGCTCGTCTACTTCCACGGCGGCGGCTGGGTACTGGGTGACGCGTCGTCCGACGATCCGCTGTGCCGCGACCTGTGCGTGCGGGCCGACGCCCTGGTCCTCTCGATGAACTACCGGCACGCCCCGGAACATCCGTTCCCCGCGGCCGTCGAGGACGGCATCGCCGCCCTGCAGTGGGCCGCCGGCAACGCCGGCGCGCTCGGTGGACTTCCGGACCGGCTGGCGGTCGCCGGATGGAGCGCGGGCGGCAACATCGCCGCCGGCGTATGCCAGTGGGCCCGCGATCACGGCGGCCCGCACCTCAGTGGGCAACTTCTGCTGGCGCCCGTAACCGACGCGCAGCCGTACCCGTCCTACGAGGAGAATGCCCAAGGCTACGGGCTCACCACACCACTCATGCAGTGGTTCGGTGCGCACTACGGCGGCCCTACCGATGATCCGCGCCGGGCCCCGCTGCGCGGCGACCTCGCCGGCCTGCCACCGACGATGGTGGTGACCTGCGAGTTCGACCCGCTCCGAGACGAAGGCAACGCCTACGCCGCCGCGCTGACCGGAGCGGGCGTGCCGACCGAGCACGTGCAAGCCCGCGGCCACACGCACCTGTCGACGACGATGGTCGACATGGTCGTGTCGGGAGAACCCGTCCGCGACCAGATGGCTGCGGCGCTGCGGAGGTTCTTGGCTACTTAGCCTCTGCCTCTGCCCTGGGTTCCGATTTGGCCTCGGGCTTGAAGTCGATGCCCGACTCCTTGCGCTGCTGCGCGGTGATCGGCGCCGGAGCGTCGGTCAGCGGGTCCACGCCGCCGCCGGACTTCGGGAACGCGATGACCTCGCGGATCGAATCCATCCCGGCCAGCAGCGCCACGATGCGGTCCCAGCCGAAGGCCAGACCGCCGTGCGGCGGTGCGCCAAAGGCAAAGGCGTCCAACAGGAATCCGAATTTCTCCTGCGCCTCATCGTGGTCGATACCCATCATCGCGAACACCCGTTCCTGGAGGTCGCGCCGGTGGATGCGGATCGAGCCGCCGCCGATTTCGTTGCCGTTACAGACGATGTCGTAAGCGTCAGACAGTGCGGCGCCGGGATCGGTGTCGAAGGTCGCCTCCGACTCGGGGGTGGGCGCGGTGAAGGCATGGTGCATGGCTGTCCAGGCACCCGAGCCGACGGTGACGTCGCCGGATGCCGTGGCCGCATCGGCCGACTCGAACATCGGCCAGTCCACCACCCAGGTGAACGCCCAGGCGTCGGGATCGATCAGGTCGAGCCGCTTGGCGACCTCGATGCGCGTCGCGCCGAGCAACGCACGGGCGCCCTTGGCCGGACCGGCCGCGAAGAAGATGCAGTCCCCCACCTTCGCGCCGACGTGCTCGGCCAGACCGGCCCGCTCGGCGTCGGTGAGGTTCTTGGCCACCGGGCCGCCCAGCTCGCCGTCCTCGCCCACGAGCACGTAGGCCAGGCCCTTGTGGCCGCGCTGCTTGGCGAATTCCTGCCAGCCGTCCAGCGTGCGGCGCGGCTGCGACGCGCCCCCCGGCATGACGACCGCACCCACGTACGGCGCCTGGAACACCCGGAACGGCGTGTCCTTGAAGTACTCGGTGCACTCGACGAGCTCGACAGCGAAGCGCAGGTCCGGCTTGTCCGAACCGAAGCGGCGCATGGCCTCCTCGTAACTGATGCGCGGCAGCGGCAGCGGCACATCGACACCGATCAGCTGCCACAGCGCGGCCAGTACCTCTTCGGCGACGCCCATCACGTCGTCGGCATTGACGAAGCTCATCTCGAGGTCCAGCTGAGTGAACTCGGGCTGGCGGTCGGCGCGGAAATCCTCGTCGCGGTAGCAGCGCGCGATCTGGTAGTAGCGCTCCATGCCCGCCACCATGAGCAGCTGCTTGAACAGCTGCGGGCTCTGCGGCAGCGCGTAGAACGAGCCCGGCTGCAGGCGGGCGGGCACCAGGAAGTCGCGGGCACCCTCGGGAGTCGACCGGGTCATGGTCGGTGTCTCGACCTCGATGAAGTCGTGCTTGTCGAGCACCGCGCGGGCCGCTGCGTTGACCTTGGCGCGCAAGCGAATCGCGTTGCCCGGCGCTTCCCGGCGCAGGTCCAGGTAGCGGTACTTCAGGCGGGCTTCCTCGCCGGGGGTCTCGTCGAGCTGGAACGGCAGGGGGGCGCTCTCGGACAAGACTGTGAGCGCCACCGCGTTCACCTCGATGTCACCGGTCGCGATGTCCTTGTTGGCGTTGCCCTCCGGCCGGACCTCGACGACGCCGGTCACCTGGACGCAGAACTCGGCGCGCAGCCGATGTGCCTGCTCCAGCACTTGACCTTCTTCCAAGGCGTCACGGAACACCACCTGGGAGACCCCGGAGGCATCGCGCAGGTCGATGAAGATGACGCCGCCGTGGTCGCGCCGGCGCGCCACCCATCCGGCGAGGGTCACCGTCTGGCCGGCGTCGGTGGACCGCAACGAACCGGCGGCGTGGCTGCGCAACACGAAATCTCCTCAAGAAGTCTGGATTCGATCGCTCAGTCTAAAGGGGTGCCTCGACCGGTATTTTGGCGACAGTGAGCTTTGCCCTCGTAGGACCAGGCGCCATCGGATCAACCATCGCCGCGCTGTTGTACGCGGCGGGTCGCGAGGTGGTGCTGTGCGGGCGGACCGCACGGCAGCAGATCGAGGTCCGGGTCGACGGCGCCGAGCCGATCGTCGTACCGGGCCCGGTACACACCGATCCCCAAACCGTCACCGGCCCGGTCGACGTCGTACTGCTGGCGGTCAAGGACACCCAGTACGCCGACGCCGCCTCCTGGCTGGCCCGTCTGTGCGGCCCGCACACCATCGTCTGCGCACTGCAGAACGGTGTCGAGCAGGCCGACCGCCTGCGGCCCTATTGCCCCGAATCTGTGGTCGTACCTGCGGCGATCTGGATCGCCGCCGAGACCCAGCCGGACGGCTGGGTGCAGGTGCGCACCACGCCGCGGCTGGTCCTGCCCGACGGACCCGCAGCCACCCGCCTGGCGGCGGCACTCGACGGCATCGGGATCGACGTCGAATTGGACGCGGACTTCGTCAGCGCAGCGTGGCGCAAGCTGCTCGTCAATGCCGTGGTGGGTTTCATGGTGTTGTCCGGGCGCCGTTCGGGGATGTTCCGGCGCGACGACGTCGCCGCGCTGGCCCGTCGATACCTGGCCGAATGCCTTGCCGTCGCGCGAGCCGAGGGCGCGACCCTTCCCGATAGCGTGATCGACGAGATCGCCGATATGCTGGCGCAGGCGCCCACCGACATGGCGACCTCGATGTTGATCGACCGCCAAGCAGGCCGTCCGCTGGAATGGGACATCCGCAACGGCGTGATTCAGCGCAAGGGCGCCGTGCACGGCATCGCCACCCCCATCAGCGACATCCTGGTGCCGCTGCTGGCCGCCGCGAGTGACGGCCCGGGTTAACGCAGCAGCCGGCGCACCTCGGCATCGCTGACCTGGCCGAAATCGTGGTACGACTCCCCCACGGCCGCGAAGGGCGTCGGCATGTCGGCGCAGACGATCTCGTCGACCATTCCGGTGAGCGCCCGACACGCCGACTCGGCAGCCACGGGTACCGCGACCACCAGCGTCCGCGGGCCGTTCGCGCGCACCACCTCGGCCGCCACCCGCATGCTGGCTCCGGTGGCCATGCCGTCGTCGACCAGGATCACCGTTCGCCCGATCACTTCCGGTGGTGGTCGGCCACGGCGGTAGTCGGCTTCGCGCCGGCGTAATTCGCGGCCCTCGGCCTCTGCGACCTCGGTCAGCGTCTGCTGCGAAATATGCAGTGGCCCAACTACATCCTGATTGACGACGATGTGACCACCCGCGCCGATCGCGCCCATGGCGTACTCCTCGTGACCGGGCACGCCCAGCTTGCGAATGATCAGCGCGTCCAGCGGCGCGCCGAGCGCTTCGGCGATTTCCCGCGCCACGGGGACGCCACCGCGGGCCAGACCGAGCACGACGACATCGCGTCTGCCGCGGTACGCCGTCAGCAGACCGGCCAGCACGCGCCCGGCCTCCGCGCGGTTACGAAAGACGCGCCTCGATACCTGGTTTCGCGTAGACATCGGGTCTACCCCGCTCCCGTCGGTCCACTTCCCGATCTTAGCCGCCAGGCCGAGGCCTAAAGGCCATTCACAGCGCGCCTGTTCAGTGGTAATCCGTTATTGACATCGCAGGTAAAAACGTCGGGAGGTAGAAGTGAAGATTGCCGCAGCAGCCGTTGCGAGTGTTGCCGTCATCGGCATCGCCAGTACACCGATCGCATCAGCCAACTATCCGCTCGTCGGCAAGCTCGGAACCACGCTGACGATGACCGACACCGTCGGTCAAGTTCAGCTGAGCTGGAGGGTCAGCGACCTCAAGCCGAGCTCCGATGTCATGCCGGGCTATCCGGTCGCCGGAAAGCTGTGGGAAGCCACGGCCACCGTCCGCGCGCTCAGTGGCCCCGTGACCCCCGGCATCTCACAGTTCAACGCCGTCGCGCCGAACCAGGCCAGCTACCGCGTGCTGTGGATGGTCGCCAGCCCGGTCAACATCAGTGGCGGGACCATTCCGCAGGGCGGGCAATCGACCGGAAAGATTCACTTCGACGTCACCGGCCCCGCTCCCACGACGGTGACGATGAACAACGGTATGGAAGACCTGATGGTCTGGACCCCGTGAGTTAGTAGACACCCTGTTCTAGGGTGTCTACTCATGAAGACCTACCAGTGCGAACGCGTCGGCGTGGATTTCATCGACAGCGCACCGTTCCGCTTCGTCAGCAAAGTCGATCTGGCGATCAAGCCGGAGCAGCTGTTCGAGGTCTTCTCGGATGAGACATCCTGGCCGCACTGGGCCACGCTGATCACCAACGTGGAGTGGACCAGCCCGAAGCCGTACGGCGTGGGCACCACCCGCACGGTGACGATGCGCGGTCACATCGTCGGCGACGAGGAGTTCATCGGCTGGGAACCGTTCTCCTACATGGCTTTCCGATTCAACACCAGCACCTCGAACATGCTCTCGGCCTTCGCTGAGGGCTATACCGTCGAGGAGACCGCAGATGGTTGCCACCTGACGTGGGTGATGGCCATGAAGCCGAACGGTCTCGCCGGCGAGCTGGGCATGCGAGCCGGCCGGCCCGTGATGGCGTGGCTGTTCCAGCGGTTCCTGCACAACCTGCGCCGCTACTGTGACGAGCGCTACGGGGACGAGCGCTACGGCGCGTAGAGCCCTTCCCAGACCGCACGTCGCACCCGGTCGGGGTCGTCAATGGTCTCGTCGCGCATCGAGCCGATGACCCGGGTGGCGCGACGCTCGATGTCGTATGCCGGCCAATCCGCCATGCCATCTGACCGGGTCGCGAAATCCAGCCAGGTGCGTTGCATGCGCCGGCCCACCGACGGCTGAACCTGACGCCCGAGCGGGTGCAGCATCCGGCCCAGGTACGAGCCGTAGCTGTGCTGGATGTGCACGATCTCGCTGCCGTGCGTCGCGCCCAGTCCCAGCACTTTCAGCGTCCAGGTGGTGTGGTCGAACCGGTAGACGTGTGTCGGCGCATGCCGACTGTAGGCGTCCGCGAAGGCCCACGTCGGCGCGCCGAACATGACATCGGAGCCGATCGCGATCAGCGCCCGGCGGCGCGGGTAGCTCGGAT
The DNA here is from genome assembly GCF_058790275.1 of Mycobacterium sp. FW102-FHT13B02. NCBI lineage: Bacteria > Bacillati > Actinomycetota > Actinomycetes > Mycobacteriales > Mycobacteriaceae > Mycobacterium > Mycobacterium sp. FW102-FHT13B02. The sequence continues at coordinate 73,128 of NZ_JBYTCM010000010.1, read as the reverse complement.
ATGCCTGCAGCACAGCATCTTTGGAGTCCGGAGCCATGCGCGCGAAATAGTCGTCGACCATCGGCACCGTAGTGGGCAGCATCGGCGGCCTGCCCCAGGCGAACATCGACGCCTCGCGGCTGTTGGTGCCGACGATCAACGGCACCTTCGCCACCGCCCCAGCCTGGGCGGCCGACACCGGATGCGCGGGCAGCAGGTCGACGCCGTAGGTCAGTCCGTAGGCCAACTTCGGGCTGCTGGCGGCGCTCTCCCCCTGCAGCTGGCCGGCGGCGCGGCGTAGTTGGCGCTGCGGCAGCACGGCGATTTCTTCGACGCCGACGCCCAGGCGGCGGACGAACTCATGAGCCTGGCGCGCCCGGGTTTCGCGGTCGGCGATGAGCGGCAATGCCGGGCTCTGCGCGATGGCCCGGCCGAACAATCCGTCGGCAGCTGGACTGGCCAGCAGCGCCAGCACCGACGTAGCGCCGGCGGATTCGCCGAACACGGTGACCTGGTCGGGGTTCCCACCGAATGCCGCGATGTTGTCGCGCACCCATTGCAGTGCCGCGATCTGGTCCCGTAGACATAGATTGTCGTCGAATCCCGGGCCGAGATCGCCGAGTTCGAAACCACCGAACACCCCGAGCCGGTAAGTGACGTTGACGACCACCACCTTGCCGTTGGCCGCCAGCCGCGAGCCGTTGTACAGCTGCAGCTGGCCGGCCCCGAACACGAACGCACCCCCGGGAATCCACACCATCACCGGCAGCGAACCCGTGACATCGGGTGACCACACCGTCACGGTCAGGCAGGCTTCGTCCCGCATCTTGGGGTCGTCGCGCCCGCCACCGACGAACGACTTGCCTTGCGGCGGGATGGGCCCATGGTCGATGGCGTCGCGAATGCCGGTCCAAGGGATCAGCGGCTGCGGAGCGCGGAACCGCAACGGGCCGACGGGCTGCTCGGCGTAGCCGACACCCCGCCAGACGTGCACGCTGCCCTCGGTGGTGCCCCGGAGGGCTCCCGCGACGGTGTGAACGATGGTCGAACGGTCGATGGTTTCGGGCTGGACGGCCACACCGGAAATCCTAGTGTGGAAAGCTGGCATCCTGTCGTATTCGAGGCCCGGACGGAGCGGTGATGACCTTCAACGAAGGTATGGAGATCGACACGAGCAACACGTCGACCAGTGGGGGTGGCGGCTTCGGCGGCCGTGGCATCGCGATCGGCGGCGGCATGGGCGGTCTGGTGATCGTGGTGGTCGCCATGTTCCTCGGGGTGGACCCGAGTTCGATTCTCGGCCACCAGAACCAGGCGCCGCAGTCGAGCCAGGGCTCCAGCGCGTACGACCTGAGCAAGTGCAAGACCGGCGCCGACGCCAACAAATACCTGGAGTGCCGCATTGTGGCAACAGGAAACTCGGTGGACGGGGTGTGGTCGCAGCTGCTCAAGGGCTACCGGCCGCCGAAGATCCGGTTGTTCAGCCAGAGCGTGAACACCGCGTGCGGGCCGGCCACCACCGATGTCGGCCCGTTCTACTGCCCGGGCGACAAGACCGCCTATTTCGACACCACGTTCTTCCAGACCCTCGTCGACCAATTCGGTTCCAGTGGCGGACCTTTGGCGCAGGAGTACGTCGTGGCACACGAGTTCGGCCACCATGTGCAGGATTTGCTCGGTGACATCGGCAAGGCACAACGGGGGCCGAAGGGCGCCGAGGGCAACAGCGTGCGCACCGAGCTGCAGGCCGATTGCTACGCCGGCGTGTGGGCGCACTACGCCTCGACGGTGAAACAGAAGAGCACGGGCGTCCCCTTTCTACAGCCGTTGAGCGACAAGGACATTGCCGATGCCTTGTCGGCCGCCTCATCGGTCGGTGACGATCGCATCCAGAAACAGGCCACTGGCCGCGTGAACCCGGAGTCCTGGACACACGGGTCGTCGGCGGAGCGCCAGAAGTGGTTCACCACGGGCTACCAGACCGGTGACCCCAAGCAGTGCGACACCTTCAACGCACAGAACCTGGGTTAAGCCGCGGGGTGGATGCGCGCGATATAGACGTCGCGGGTGAAGATGCGTAGCGCTTCGGGTCCCGGCGGTGCGGTGGAGGTGTAGACCGCGCCCGATGGCGTGGTCAGCGCCATCAACCGCTCACCCCGATGCGGGGACTCCTGCCGCGCCAACCCAATCTCCGAGCCCAACGCGGCCCGCGACACCCGCGGACCACCCGCACGCGCCGTCTCGATCCGCCGCGCCTCCACCAACGCCGCCGCACGGGCCTGCTCGGCCGCCGCAGCCGCCTTCACCCGCTCGAGCTCAGCGATACGACCCAGCAACGACCCCTCGTCGGCGCTGGGGTCCACCAAACTTTCGCTCATACGTACTGCTTATCTGCTTAATTGGACCTATGCTGGTCAGCGTGGGTACTGCAGAGGGTGGCCCGGTCGTCGGAGTGGATTACCCGCGGACGTTTCAAGAGTTTCGGACCTGGTTTCCTGACGACGCGGCGTGTTTGGAGTATCTGGCGAATCTACGCTGGCCAGAAGGCTTTCGCTGCCCGGTATGTAGTGGCGACCGGGCATGGCAGACCTCGTCGCAGCATTGGAAATGCGTGGCCTGCGGCCGTAAGATATCAGTGACCGCCGGGACCATCTTTCATCGCACTCGCACGCCCCTGACCACGTGGTTTGCCGCTATCTGGCTGGTCACCTCGCAGAAGAACGGGGCCTCGGCACAGAACCTGCACGACATGCTCGGCCTGGGTTCCTACGAGACTGCGTGGGCTTGGCTGCACAAGCTGCGGCGGGCAATGGTGCGCCCCGATCGTGAGCTTCTTTCCGGTGTGGTTGAGGTCGACGAATCGTTCATCGGTGGCCGCGCCACTGGCCGCGACGGTGCATCCACGACCAAGGTTCCCGTGATGATCGCGGTGGAAAACCTTGGCACGCAGGTGAACCGGAAACTTCGCCTCGGCCGGATTCGGTTGGGTGTGGCCGATGCACCCGGGTCCAAACAGCTGGTGGATTTCGCTCGCAACACCGCCGAACCCGGGTCGCTGATCCGCACCGACGGTGCGCGCATGTTCCGCGTCCTAGCTGGCGAGGGCTACCGCCACGAATACATCTCGGGATACAACGCCCCCGAACCGGGCCACGTCACCCTGCCAGGCCCACATCGCATCGCATCCTTGCTCAAACGCTGGAACGCCGGCACGCACCACTACCGCGTCGAGCGTGAACACCTGCCGTACTACCTCGACGAATTCACTTTCCGGTTCAATCGCCGCAGGTCAAAGGCCCGCGGAATGCTGTTCTACCGACTGCTCCAACAAGCCGTGAATACCGACCCGCACCCGCTCAACGACCTCATCGGCGGCACCGAAGCCCAGGTCCGCGACGTCGAACCATCCCTCGACAATGATCAGGAGTTCTTACCTAGCAACACTTTTGGTGAATTCTGATCGCCAAGTCCACTTAAGCAGATAAGCAGTTCATACGTTCGAACCTACACCGCACCCCCGACACGGGGCCACCCCAAAGTCAGTTCCCCGAATCGATGACCACTTTGAACAAATTTCGTTAACATGTTCAAATGCCTGCCAAGCCGCCGACGCCCCGCACCATCTCGCCGGCACTGATCGAAGTCACCGCGGAAACGCTGCATCGTTTGGGGCCAAGGCAATTCAGCCTCACCGCGGTTGCCGAGGCCGCCGGCGTGTCACGCGGGACGGTGTACAACGCGCTCGGCGGTCGTGATCACGCCATCAGCGTGGCGCTGGACCACCTGGCGTCGACGTTCGTCGACGGCATGGCCGCCGAGATCGACAAGCAGTCCACGCTGGCCGACCAGGTGGCCGCCGCCGCCGTCTTGATCTGCGCCCACCGGCAGAGCTCCCCCTCGGCGCCGCAGAAGGGCATCAACGAGGGCATCGTCGTCCTGCTGCTCCGCAACATCGGTGAGGACCTGATGAAGCGCGCCGTCGAACTCTGGAAGCCGCGTGTCAAAGCCGCGCAGCGCGACGGTGAAATCGGCGCCGGAGTGGACCCTGCCCGCGCCGGCGAATGGATCGTCCGGGTGCTGCTGAGCTTCGAACTGCTCCCGCCCATCGGCATCAACCTCGACAACCCCCGCGCCATCCGGCGCTTCGTCACCGACCACATCATCAGTGGACTCACCGGAGAGGCACCGTGACCACACCCGACCACGAAGTGGTCATCATCGGCGCAGGGCCCGGCGGTATCGCCTCCGCTTACCTTCTGCAGCAGAAAGGTATTCACGACTTCGTCATCATCGACCGCGGTGACGACTTCGGCGGCACCTGGCGCGACAACCACTACCCCGGGCTCGCCGTCGACATTCCGTCGCTGTGGTATCAACTGTCGTTCGCACCCAATCCCAACTGGAGCCGGTTCTTCGCACCCGGGCCCGAAATCTACGCGTACCTCCGCGACACCGCTGACAAGCTGGGGCTACGTCCGCACCTGCGTGGTAATTCCGAGGTGGTCCGCCAACAGTGGGACGACGACGCCGGCCTGTGGCGGCTCTCCATCCGCAACCAGTCGGACGTGACGGCCCGCTTCCTGATCAGCTCGGTCGGCGGCTACGTGAACGCCAAGAACGTGATCGACATCGACGGCATCGAGGACTTCGAGGGCACCGTCATGCGGCCCAACGCCTGGGACGACGACTACGACGTCCGCGGCAAGCGCGTCGCGGTGATCGGCACAGGCTCCAGCGGGGTGCAGATCACCGGCGCATTGTCCGGGGTCGCCGCGAACCTCGATGTGTACCAACGCACCCCGGCCTGGGTACTGCCCAAAGTCGACTTCGACATCCCGCCGTGGCTACGGCGTCTGCTCAAAGTGCCGGGCTTCGTCGGCGCGGTCAACGTATTCGGGCGGCTCCTGATGGATGCGGCGATGGTCGCGCCGATCATCCACGTCTTCTCCCGGCTGCCCCGCAAGGCGCTGACCAAACTGATGCCCTTGTACGACGGCAACAGCCGCAACCTCTACCGGCTGCTGCTGCGCACCACCGTGCAGGACCCGGCAATGCGCAAGGCACTGCTGCCCCGCTACGGGATCATGGCCAAACGTCCGGTGATCTCCAGCGATTTCCTGCCGGCCCTGAACCATCCGGACACGCACCTGATCACCACACCGATCGAGCGGATCACCCGTGACGGCGTCCGCACCGTCGACGGAGTCGACCATCCCGCCGACCTGCTGGTCACCGCCACCGGCTACGAGTTGTGGACCGACCCGGAAACGTACCGGCCTGGAACCATCGTGGGCTCGAACGGCTTCGACCTCGCCGAGTACTACCGCGCTCACGGACTGCACGCCTACGCCGGTAGCGCCCATCCCCGGCTACCGAACCGGTGGGAGATCGTCGGCCCGCTCGGGTTCGTGGGGTTCGCCTGGATGGATTACGTAGAAACCGTTGCCGCCCACGCAGTTCGGCTGATCGACGAAGCCCGCCGCCGCGCCGACGCCCCGATCGTCGCGGTGAGCAATGATGCGTTCAACCGGTGGAATGCGCTGATGGACCGACGGGGTCGCACCGCCCACACCTACTACACCCGCGCCTCCGAACTGAACACCTACTTCGTCAACTCTCAGTACGAGACACCGTATTACCGACCACAAACCATTACCGGCGCAAGGATTTTCGCGCGGCGCTCGCCGCTCACGGACTATCAGTTCAGCGCCGTTCACGCAGCCAAGATCAGTGAGGAACTGAGCGCATGATCGATCAACCACTGGCCGGCAAGGTCGCGTTCGTCACCGGAGCCGCTCGGGGTCAGGGGCGTTCGCACTGTGTGCGGCTGGCACGCGCCGGCGCGGACATCGTCGCGATCGACGCCTGCGCGCCCGTGGCCGAGGCCAACGGATATGCGCCCGCGACGCCCGAGGACCTGGTCGAGACCGTGAATCTCGTGGAAGGCGAGGGCCGCAAGATCTACGCCAAGGCCGTCGACGTCCGCAACGCCGAGGGTCAGCAGCACGTGGTGGCCGAGGCCATCGAACAGTTCGGCCGCCTGGACATCGTGGTCGCCAACGCGGGGGTGCTGAACTGGGGACGGCTGTGGGAAATCTCCCCGCAGCAGTGGCAGGACACTCTGGACATCAACCTGACCGGGATGTGGAACACCATCCGAGCCGTGGTGCCCGCGATGATCGACGCCGGCAACGGCGGTTCCATCATCGCGACCAGCTCGGCCGCGGGCATCAAGGCGGTACCGGGTTGCGGCCACTACAGCGCCACCAAGTTCGGCGTCGTCGGCATGGTCAATGCGCTGGCAGTTGAGCTGGGTGAGTACGGAATCCGCGTGAATTCGATCCACCCGTACGGCACCGACACCCCGATGGGCAACGACCTGTCGATGTACCAGATTCTGCAGGATCACCCGAACTACATCCACAGCTTCTCCCCCGGCGCACTGCCGACGGATTCGCTGATCAAGCCGGACCAGATCTCCGACATCGTGGTGTGGCTGGCCAGTGACGCGTCGTCGTTGGTGACGGCCGCGCAAATCCCGGCAGACAAGGGCTATCTCAAGATTTGACCGGGTAACGTCAGTCGCCATGGCGAAGGGGAACGCCGGAGTGGCAAACAACAGTGCCGACGCGCAGACACGCGCCAGAGAGTTCATGCGCTCGGCCCTCGACATCCTCGGTGAGACCGGCCGCACCGAATTCACCGTCCTCGAGGTCGTGGAACGATCAAAGACGTCGTTGCGCGCCTTCTATCAGCACTTCGCCACCAAAGACGATCTGGTGCTGGCGCTGATCGATGCGATGCTGCACGAGTTCACCACGACGTGGCAGGCCGAGGCGGCGGAGCTGGAACCGAAGGCGGCGCTGCGTGCGCTGGTCGACGGCATCTGCGTGCCTCCCGCCTCCAGCACCCAGGACAGCATCAATCGTGGGCTGACCTTCTACCACGATCGCCTGGCGGAAACCATGCCCGACGACTATGGCCGAGTGCTGACGCCGTTGCACGCGCTGATCGTCGACATCGTCGAACGCGGCATCGGGGATGACACCTTTCGCCCGGGCCTCGACGTCGAAACCACCGCGGCACTGGTCATGCAGACCATCTTCGGCGCCCTACGGTTACGCGCACTCGGACCCGGCCTCGGGCTCACCCCGATCGGCAGCGACCGCATCTACGCGTTCTGCCTGCGCGCGTTGGAGAAGTAGCGTCAGAACAACGCAGGCTGCACCGCCCCGGCGGGCACTGCCGCCGGGGCGGTACGCACGGTGTCAGGTCTGTGTCCGCGGTTACCGAGGCCGTACCGGGCCACCAGCGGGGCCACCCGGGTGCGCAACCGTTCGCGGTACTCGGGGCCGAGATACGCTCCGCGACCGTACAATTCGCGATACCTGGGCAGGAGCTCCGGATACGCCGAGCCCAGCCAGGCCAGGAACCAGCCGCGGGTCGCGCCGCGCAGATGCAACCCGAACGCCGTCACGCCTGTGGCGCCCGCCTCGGCGACCCGCGACAACAAGGCATCGAGCTGGTCGACGGAGTCGGTGAGATACGGCAGTACCGGCGCCACCATCACATGGCAGCCGAGCCCCGCCTGCGCTATCGCCGAGATGAGTTCCAGCCGCGCGGCGGGCGTCGGTGTGCCGGGCTCGACTGAGCGGTGCAGATCCGGGTCCAGCATCGCCAATGACACGGCGACACTGACCCCGACCCGACCGTCGGCATCGACGATCAGTGGCAGATCGCGACGCAGCAGCGTGCCCTTGGTCAGGATCGAGAACGGTGTCCCGGAATCAGCCAGTGCCGCAATGATTCCGGGCATCAGCGCGTAGCGGCCCTCGGCCCGCTGGTAGGGATCGGTGTTGGTACCCAACGCGACCGCATCCCGCGTCCACGACCGCCGGAAAAGCTCGCGCCGCAAAACTTCTGCGACATTGGTCTTCACCACCAGCTCGCGGTCGAAGTCGTTTCCGGAGTCGAAGTCCAGATACTCGTGGGTGGGCCGCGCGAAGCAGTACCGGCAGGCGTGCGAACAGCCGCGGTAGGCGTTGACGGTGTAGCGGAACGGCAGATTCGACGCCTCCGGCACCTTGTTCAACGCCGACTTGCAGAGCACCTCGTGGAATGTGATGCCGTCGAATTTCGGCACCCGGACGCTGCGCACCAGCCCGAGGCGTTCCAGGCCGGGCAGGGCACCGTCCACTTCGGCCCGCGCTACCGCCTGCCCGTCCCACCGCATACTGCATTCGAACAATTGTTCGACCCGATGTCAAGCCTCGTCGTCGTCATCGTCGGGAGGACCCTCGACGAGCAACAGATGATCGATCACGGTCACCGTCTCGGGCGCCAGCCCCTCGCGCATCACGGCCTCCACCAACCGGGTCGCGACAGTTCGGAGCTTCACCTGGGTGGCCTGCGAACGCCATTTCAGAATCTCGAAGGCACGGTCGGCGTCGATGCCGTAGGCCGCCATGAGGATGCCCTTGGCCTGATCGATCACGGCGCGCGATTCGACCACCGACGCCATGGCCATGGTGAGATCGGACTGGATGCCGGAGGTGACGTCGATGTAGTAGCCGTGGGTGCCGGTGATCTCGCCATTCTCGTCGGTCATCCGGTCACTGACCACCACGACCCAGTGGATTTTTCCGCCGGAGTCGATGATGCGGTGCCGGCTGCTGAACAACCCGCCGGTCTGCACCCGCTCAAGGATCTCCGCAACCTTGGCCCGGTCGTCAGGATGCTTGTGGCTCAGCAGCAACTCGGTGGTGGGCTCCACTTCCCCCGGCGTGTATCCGTGCATGCGAGCAACCTCTTCGGACCACACCCACCGCTGCTCAGCGAGCCTGAACTGAAAACTGCCGACATGTTGAGTATGGCCGCCGCTGAAGACGGCAGCGACGTCCCAGGATTCGGATTCGGCGGTTTCGCCTTCGGGTTCACTCATGTCATTGTGGGTGGCAGGTAGCCGCAGCCATCCTAACGCGATACCGGGATTGTCGGCCCAGCTTGCCGCGTATGAGTCCCCCATGACGCGTATCGGTTACTTCCTCAGCTGTGATGCGACGTGCTCCAGGAGACGGCCTACACCTGAGCCGCTGCCTGGCGCTCGGTATGCGCACCGCCGGTGGCGAGCTCGCCGCCGGCGGATTCCAGGTGGGCACGGATGAACCACTGGAACTTCTCCAGTTCGGCAACCTGGCCGATCAGCATGTCCTGGGTGACGAGATCGAGCTCATCGAGTTCCTCGATCGCCTTGCGCGCGTCCTTGATGACGCCGTCGTAAACCAGATCGAGGGCGGCAAGGTGCGCCTGCGCGGTATCGCGGCCGATCGAGTAGTCGTCCCAGGTGCGGTATTTGAGGATCGCCCCCGGCGTACCGTCGGGCGATGCGCCGAGTGCCGCCAGCCGCTCCGCGGTCTGATCCGCGTAACCCCGCACCAGCTCGACCTGCGGATCGATCATCTCGTGCACGCCAATGAAATTGGGGCCCACGACATTCCAATGCACGTGCTTGAGCGTGAGATGCAGGTCGTTGTACGTGCTCAGCTGGTTCTGCAGCAGCACTCGGATACGGCTGCTCTGCTCTTCGGAGAGCCCTGGAATGGTGAATTCGCTCATCTTCAACTCCTCGGTGTCACCCCTCGGCCTACCCAGGGAGGCCGCGGTCAAAACACCGTTTAGCGCCAGCGCACTCCGGGTAACGCCCCGGGGTGACTGCTGTCGACGTCCCGGTGTTGCCGCAACGGCCGTTTCCCCCGCGCCGAAAGCGGTTGGGCGCCGTCCTCTACGGCCTCATCACCACGACAGACCACAAGCTGATCGGCCAGATGTATCTGGCGGCATCATTCGGATTCTTCTTCAGCGCCGGGATCATGGCGCTGCTGATGCGCACCGAGCTCGCGACACCCGGCCTCCAGTTCCTGTCCAACGAGCAGTACAACCAGCTGTTCACCATTCACGGCACGCTGATGCTGCTGCTGTATGCGACGCCCGTCGTGTTCGGTTTCGCAAACCTGGTGCTGCCGTTGCAGATCGGCGCGCCGGACGTCGCATTCCCCCGACTCAACGCGTTGTCGTTCTGGCTGTTCCTCCTGGGCGGCTTGGTGGTGCTGTCGGGGTTCATCGTCCCCGGAGGCGCGGCGGACTTCGGGTGGACGGCCTACACGCCGCTGTCCGACGTCGTGCACTCGCCGGGCACCGGCGGTGACCTGTGGGTCGTCGGCCTGATTCTGTCCGGGCTGGGTACCATCCTCGGTGCGGTCAACATGATCACCACGGTGGTGTGTCTGCGCGCGCCGGGAATGACGACCTTCCGGATGCCGATCTTCACCTGGAACATCGTGGCCACCGGCGTGCTGATACTCATCGCCTTCCCGATCCTGACCGCGGCCCTGTTCGGCCTGCTGGCGCAGCGACATCTGGGTGCGCACATCTACGACGCCGCCAACGGCGGCCCGATCCTGTGGCAGCACCTGTTCTGGTTCTTCGGGCACCCCGAGGTGTACATCGTCGCCCTGCCGTTCTTCGGCATCGTCACCGAGATCATCCCGGTCTTCTCCCGAAAGCCGGTATTCGGTTACACCACACTGGTTTACGCGACCTGGGCCATCACCGTACTCTCGGTGTCGGTGTGGGCGCACCACATGTTCGCCACCGGTGCCGTCCTGCTGCCGTTCTTCTCCTTCATGACGTTCCTGATCGCGGTCCCGACCGGCATCAAATTCTGGAATTGGATCGGCACCATGTGGAAGGGCCAGTTGACCTTCGAGACGCCGATGCTGTTCTCGGTCGGCTTCCTGGTGACCTTCCTGTTGGGCGGTCTGTCGGGTGTGCTGCTGGCCAGCCCGCCGCTGGACTTCCACGTCACCGACTCGTATTTCGTTGTGGCGCACTTCCATTACGTATTGTTCGGCACCATCGTGTTCGCCACCTATGCGGGCATCTACTTCTGGTTCCCGAAGATGTGTGGCCGGCTGCTCGACGAGCGCCTCGGCAAGCTGCACTTCTGGCTCACGTTCATCGGCTTCCACACCACTTTCCTGGTGCAGCACTGGCTGGGCGACCAGGGCATGCCCCGCCGCTATGCCGACTACCTGCCCGGCGACGGTTTCGTCACCCTCAACGTGGTGTCCACCATCGGGTCATTCATCCTGGCGCTGTCGATGCTGCCGTTCGTGTGGAACGTCTTCAAGAGCTGGCGTTACGGCGAGCCGGTCACGGTCGACGACCCGTGGGGCTACGGCAACTCCCTGGAATGGGCGACCACCTGCCCGCCGCCGCGGCACAACTTCACCGAATTGCCCCGAATCCGTTCGGAGCGACCGGCGTTCGAGCTGCACTACCCGCACATGGTCGAGCGGATGCGCGACGAGGCACACATCAGACGCTGATCACGCCGTCTGCCCCCGAGGTGAACGGTTACCGGCCTCGCCAGGGTCCATCAGGAACTCCACGAGGACCGCGGACAGCGCGCCGATGCCGTCGCGCGGCACCACCTCATACCCGTGCGTGCTCAGCGTCGGTAGACACAGTAACCCCGCGGTGGCCGTGTGGCCGTTCGATTTCGCGTGGGACGCATCGGATTCGAACGCGCCGAGGACGGCGGGCTGCGGGTCGGTACCCAGCTTGGCCGCCACCTCCATCAGACGGTCCGCGACCGACTTGTCATACAGGCACTGCGCGTCGCTGTAGCCGATGATCGGACCCCGCGAGACGGTGGTGCCGTATTCGGCTTCGGTGGGGCCGACCTCGAGCGCCAGGGTCAACTCACCGGGCAGGGATCGGCTGGCGTACGAGCCGCCCAGTCCGCCGACCTCCTCGCTGGTCGTACAGACGAAGTAGACGTCCTGCGGCGGCCGCTGGTCCTGCTGCCGCAGTTCTCGGGCAGCCGAGAGCAGGACCGTCAGCAGGGCCCTGTCATCCATGAAGTAGGAGCCGAGGTAATCGTCGATCTCAACGAGTTCACGCTTGCTCCGGTGGACACAGACTCGGGTACCGGGGCCGATACCGGCGTCGGCCAACTGCTCCGGCGTGCGGCCCGTGAACACATACACGTCAAGCCAGTTCAGCGCCTGATCACCACCGTCGGGCTTGGTCCGCCAGATTCGCGGACTTTCCTGGGTGGTGTGCTCGGATCCGACTGTGAGAACACCACATACGTGTTCCCGGTCACCCAGCATCAGCACCGGCCCGAGGCCGAAGTTACCGGGGTACATCGTGCCCAGCGGCGTCAATTGCACCCTGCCGTCGGGCTGAATGCGCTTGACGAGCATTGACAATTCATCCATGTGCGCCATCACCCGGACGGGCGAGGCCCCCTCATCGCTGGACGAGGAGTGCACCCGCCCGACCACGTTGCCCGCGCGGTCCACCCACACGCTGTCGACGACCGGTTCCAGCTCGCGCAGACAAATTTCCCGTACCGCGTCTTCCTGCCCGCACGGTCCATACGCCCACAGCAGTTCCTGCAGCAGTTCGAACATCGGCTCAGGTGGCGCTCGAGATCACGTCCCGCGCCCGGTCCAGCATCGCGGCGAACGGCCCGACGATGAGGTTCGCGGCCTGTGATTCCACTCCGGGGTGCGGCCTGGTCGGAGCGACCGCTTCGGCGAGCTTGGCGACCTCCCCCATGCGCTCGAGCTCCTTCGGCGACAGCTCGGCACCCAGCTTGGCGAACTCCTCGGCCTCCTCGTGCTCGGCATGCGCGATCACGGCGTCCCGGAGTTTCGTCAGCTTGCTCGTGAAGTCCTTGCTGTCGATGTCGAGCGACTCCAGCTCCGCGAGCGCCTTTTTCGCCGCGTTCTCTTCTTCCAGCCTGGCCTCGACGATCTTCTCCCCACCTGGCACCTTGTGCTTCGCGCGGGGATGGACGATCTCTTCCTCCGCCGTTTCATGCACTGCGAGAAGCCGGCGCAGATCGCGAAAAGCTCGCTCCCGCTCTTCGCCGGACAGCGCAAGGGTCTCCGTGAACAGCGACTTGATCTGCTCGTGCTGATCAGTGAGGAAATCGATCACATCGATCGGGGATTTGCCGGTGGTAACAGCCATGGTTCCTCCTGTGAATACGCGTTACGCGCCCGGGCTGTGAGCGCGTCCCTCACCGATTACCCGATGCGCTTCGGGTCAAACTGCACTCCGACCGCTGGAGCCCGGTCGCCGGCCGGCCTCACGGCCAATTCCGCAATGACGAACATCCCGCCGCCCAACTGGACAGCATCTGGGTGGCGAGCATCCCCTCCACCGCGTCGAACGCGCGAATACCGAACACCACGTCTCGATCGAGTTCGGGCTCGCGGGACAACAGGTCGGCGACGACCTCCTTGCGGACCACCTGCTCATGAACGGCATCCGCCTCCACGTGCTCGCGGTAGAAGTCGACGCATGCCACCGGAGCACCGAGCCTGTTGAGGCCCTTGACCATTCGTTGCGATGCCGGCGACGACGTCAGCTCGGTCGCGGCGAAGTGGCCGACGGCCGCACCCCGGAGGCGCCGATGCAGCCCGAACATCGACATCAGGTTCACCGCAGCCAGCGTGGGACCCGTGGCGTTGCCGAGATAGTGCAGGTATCTGTCGCTCATGCCCGCGGCACCGAGCAGGTCGGCGAACAACCGCTGATGCATGGTCCGGTAGCCACCACCACCGCCGTACTCGTCGTATTCCACGGCCACGAACGCGGCCTTCGCTCGGCCGGTCAGCCGAGGAATGACCCACGACTGCGGATCGGCTTCCTTGAGGTGATAGAGCGATCGGTGGGCGAAATACTCCTGCATCTGCGGCCACGTCGCCCGATCCCGCATGTAGACCGACAGACTCGTCGGGTCGACGGGCGCGGACTCACAGCGGTCGAGCTCGTCCTGCGCCGACGCATCATGCGGGATATCGCCGACAAGCCGGCGGACAGCGGCGAGAAACCGATCCTCGATGCGGTGACGAACATCGAGCAACGCGGGATTCCATTCCCACTTCTCGTCGGTGTCGGCGAAACCTCGATAATGCAGTTCGTAGCAGACGTAGAGCGCCAGCTGCAGATCGATCCCGAAGGGGTCGACCTCGCCGAGCGGTAGCTGGATGCGGGTCAGATAGGCCGACGGCAGCCGCTCGCCGAGCAGCTCGACGACCACACCCGACAACGGGCCACGGGGATCCGGGAGCAAAGGCTGGAGTAATTCATCTGTGCACATGGGAATTTCGCGATACCCGCAGGCGCGCGGCGTTAAACCCGGGTTTGGACCGGCCGGATCCGGGTAATTCCGGTGCACATGTCGCAACCGGCGCCCATCGAGGACTACGCCCTTGTCGGAGACCTCCAGTCGGCCGCACTGATCGATCGCCACGGCTCGGTGGATTGGCTGTGCCTGCCGCGTTTCGACTCCCCGGCATGCTTCGCCGCTTTGCTCGGCGGCCCCGATGCCGGTTGCTGGCAGCTGGGCCCAGCCAGCGGTGCGAGCGTGACCAGGCGCCGGTACCGAGCCGATTCGCTCGTACTGGAGAGCGAGTGGGTAACACCGGACGGCGTCGTCCGAGTCGTCGACTTCATGCCGCCCAGGGGCGAGCGCGCCGACCTTGTCCGCATCGTCGAGGGCATCAGCGGGCGGGTCGAGATGCGGATGTCCCTGAAACTGCGCTTCGACTACGGACACGTGGTGCCGTGGATCCGAGCGCACGGCGACGACGTGGTGGCGGTTGCCGGCCCGGACTCGATCTACCTGCGCAGTCCCGTGGAGTGCACCGGAGATCACCGGGAAAGGCACGCGACGTTCGCCGTATCAGTGGGCGAGAACATTCCGTTCGTGCTGACGCACAACCCATCCCATCTGTCGGCGCCGAAGCGGACCGAAGCCGGTCCCGCGCTGGGGGCCACCGTCAAGTTCTGGCGCGGCTGGCTCGGCCGGTGCCGCTATGACGGGCCCTGGGCCGACGAGGTCCGCCGGTCACTGATGTTCCTGAAGGCGCTGACGTATCAGCCGACGGGCGGCATCGTGGCAGCGGTGACGTCGTCGCTGCCCGAGCAGATCGGCGGCTCGTGCAATTGGGATTACCGCTACTGCTGGCTGCGGGACGCGACGTTCACTCTGCAGGCGCTGCTGGGTACCGGGTTCGACGACGAGGCCAGGGATTGGCGAGAATGGTTGGTGCGAGCGGTCGCAGGCGACCCGGCGAGCCTCAAGATCATGTATGCCGTCGACGGCGCGCGGCGCATCCCCGAGGTCGAATTGTCCTGGCTCAGCGGCTACCGGGGGTCTGCGCCGGTACGGATCGGAAACGCCGCGGCGGGGCAACTTCAACTCGATGTCTATGGCGAAGTCCTCGACGGCCTGCATCTGACGCGGGAAGCCGGCCTGCCCAGCGAATCCACGGCCTGGGACATCCAGTTGGGACTTCTGGACTTCTTGGAAGGTCACTGGCAAGAGCCTGACTGCAGCCTGTGGGAATTCCGTTGCGGTCAAAGACAATTCGTCCATTCCAAAGTGATGGCCTGGGCGGGTGTCGATCGCGCGATCCGCAGTGTGGAACACCACGACCTCGACGGTCCGGTCGACCGGTGGCGCCGCCTGCGGCAGGAGATTCACGACGAGGTGTGCCGAAAAGGCTACGACCCGGAGCTCGGATCGTTCACTCAGGCGTATGGAACCAAAGCCGTCGACGCCGCCCTGCTCCTGCTGCCCCGCGTGGGGTTTCTACCTTGGGACGACCCTCGAATCCGAGCCACCGTCGACGTCGTCCGGCGGGAGCTGGATCACGATGGCCTGCTGCTCAGGTACTCCGATTGCACCGACCTCAGTGGTCCGGTGTGCAATACCAACGCCTTCATCGCGTGCAGCTTCTGGATGGTCGACGCCCTCGATGCGACAGGCCGCCGAAGCGACGCGGTCGCCCTGTACGAAAGGTTGTTGAGCCTGCGCAACGACGTCGGCATGCTCAGCGAGGAGTACGACACCGAGCGTGGCACGCAGGTGGGCAACACACCGCAAGCATTCAGCCTGGTCGGGCTCATCAACAGCGCCCGCGGGCTCGCGGGCTCCCACACGGCGACATCGGCAACCGGCGAAGATCAGCGATTCTCGGTGTAGACTCCGACCACTTCGGGTATGCCCCGGCCATGCAGGGCGACACCGCGATCAAGACCATCACTGCGGCCGCTTATACCGTGCCGACCGATGCCCCCGAAGCTGATGGCACTTTCGCGTGGGATGCCACGACCGTGGTCGTCGTGGTGATCCGGGCCGGCGGTCAGTCCGGAGTCGGGTGGACCTACGGGCCGTCGGCGGTCGCAGACCTGATCCATACCTATCTCGCCGGCGTCGTGCTGCATCGGGACGCGATGGACATCGGCGGATGCTTCACCGCCATGGTCCGCTCCATCCGGAACGTCGGGCGTTATGGCGTTGGCGGCCAAGCGATCTCTGCAATAGATACCGCGCTCTGGGATCTCAAGGCGACATTGCTGGACCTGCCGCTCTACCGGCTCCTCGGCACCGACCGGACCGCCGTGCCGATCTACGGGAGCGGCGGCTTCACGACCTACGACGACCACCAGCTGGTCGATCAACTGCAGCACTGGACGACATCGCTCGGCACCCGCAGTGTCAAGATCAAGATCGGTGAGTCGTTCGGCGCCGAGGCAAAACGTGATCTGGCGCGCATGCGGACGGCCCGTGCCACTATCGGATCCGAGGTGGCGCTGATGGTGGACGCCAACGGCGGTTACTGCCGCAAGCAGGCGGTCCAGGTCATGCGTGATGCCGAGGACCTCGCCGTGTCATGGCTCGAGGAACCGGTGTCGTCAGACGACATCGACGGCCTGCGTGCGGTCCGTGACGCCGTCGACGCCGACGTGGCCGCAGGCGAATACGGTTACGACACTTACTACTTCCGGCGGTTGTGCGAATCACGCGCGGTCGACTGCCTGCAGGTGGACGCCTCCCGCTGCGGCGGCATCACCGGGTGGCGGCAGGCGGCCGCGGTCGCCGAGGCCCACGGACTGGACATCTCCGGTCATTGCGCGCCATATCTGCATCGGCACGTCGCGGCCGCCACGCCCAATCTCCGGCACCTCGAATGGTTTCACGACCACGTGCGCATCGAGCAGATGGCCTTCGACGGCACCGACGAACCGGCCGACGGCGCGCTGCCCGTGAGCGCTGATCGCAGCGGTACCGGCCTGACCTTCCGCGAGGCCGACATGTCGCAATACCGCGTCAGCTGAGCACAGCAAGGAGTCGAGTTGAATCAACCGAGAGAACTGATCACGGACCTGAAAGACCGCGTGGACGGCGAGGTCCGGTTCGATGCCGGCTCCCGCGCCGTCTACTCGACCGATGCGTCGAATTACCGTCAGCTGCCCATCGGCGTCGTGGTGCCGAGGACCCCGGAGGCCGCAGCCGAGGCGATTGCGGTGTGCCACGCACACGGGGTGCCGGTGCTGTCGCGCGGCGGCGGCACGAGCCTGGCCGGCCAGTGCTGTAACACCGCGGTGGTGCTCGACTGGAGCAAGTACTGCACCCGCGTCGAGTCCGTCGATGCCCAGACTGCAACGGCCATAGTCGAACCCGGCATCAAACTCGATGACTTGAACCGGCATCTCGCCCCCTATGAGCTGATGCTCGGTCCGAAACCATCGACGCACGTCAGTTGCACCATCGGTGGCATGATCGGCAACAACTCGTGCGGGTCGACGGCTCAGGCCTACGGCAAGATGTCCGACGCGGTCCGGCGCCTCGAAATCCTGACCTACGACGGCACCCGGATGTGGGTAGGCAACACCGACAATGCCGAGTTCGACAGACTCGCCGCCGGCACGGACCGCAAGGCGCAGATATACCAGGGCCTGCGCAGGATCGTCGACCACTACGCGTCCGATATCCGCGCCCAGTACCCTGACATACCGCGCCGGGTGTCCGGATACAACCTCGATTCCCTGTTGCCCGAGAACGGATTCCAGCTGGCCAGTGCGCTGGTCGGAAGTGAGAGCACGCTCGTCACCGTGCTCCGCGCCGAACTGCATCTGGTGCCGGTGCCGCCGGCCAAGTCACTGGTGATTCTCGGCTTCAGCGATGTGTGCGCGGCCGGCGACGCCGTGCCGGCGGTACTCGAGCATCAACCGGCCGCACTCGAAGGTATCGACGAGCGCCTGGTATCGCTCGAACACAGCCAGCACCTGGCCCGAAAGGCACTGAGGGCCCTGCCCGATGGCGCGGCGTGGCTCCTGGTCCAGTTCGACGGCAACGATCAGGACGAGGCGGACGCCAAGGCACAGCACCTGGTTCAGCAACTACGAAGTATCACCACGTCGCAACCGGTTGTCGTCGACGACGCCACCCGCATGCACGAACTGTGGGCGGCACGAGAGGCCGGGCTTGGCGCCACGGCATATCCGCCCGACGGCCCCGACACGCACGAAGGCTGGGAAGACGCTGCTGTGCCACCGGACCGGCTCGGCGATTACCTTCGCGATTTCCATTCGTTGCTCGAGCGCTACGACTACGGATCCTCCTCGCTGTACGGACATTTCGGCCAGGGCTGTGTGCACACCCGCATCCCGTTCGACCTGCGCACCGCCGCGGGCATCGAGCACTACCGCCAATTCACTTTCGACGCCGCACGTCTCGTCACCCGCTACGGCGGCTCACTGTCCGGTGAACACGGAGACGGGCAGTCCCGCGGAGAGCTGCTGTCGATCATGTTCGGCGACAACGTCGTCCGCGCGTTCGAAGAGACCAAAGACCTCTTCGACCCCGGCAACAAGATGAATCCCGGGAAGATCGTGCGGCCGTTCCGAAACACCGACAACCTTCGACTCGGTACCGGTTACCGGCCCATTGAGCCCGGGACCGCGTTCGCCTACCCCAGAGAGGGCAACCGGTTCAGCAATGCTGCCAATCGCTGTGTCGGCGTGGGCAAATGCCGCAGCGAGAAGTCCGCCGTGATGTGCCCGAGCTACCGCGCCACCGGCGAAGAGGAGCACTCGACGCGCGGCAGATCGAGGCTGTTGTTCGAGATGCTGCAGGGCGACGTCATCACCGATGGCTGGCGGTCGACCGAGGTGCGCGACGCGCTCGACCTGTGCCTGGCCTGCAAGGGCTGCCTGTCGGACTGCCCGGTCAACGTCGACATGGCCACATACAAAGCCGAATTCCTGCATCACCACTACCAGCGGCGGCTGCGACCGATGTCGCACTATTCGATGGGTTGGCTGCCGTTGCTGGCTCGGGCTGCCGCGACGGCGCCCCGTCCGGTCAATGCCGTCAGTCAGACCCGCGGGGTGTCGACCGCGCTGAAGAAGCTCGGTGGCATCGACCCGCACCGGTCGATACCGAAATTCGCGGCCACGCGCTTCACCGAATGGTTTCGGCAGCGCCCCAACGAAATCAACACCGCGCACCGCGGCGATGTCGTGTTGTGGCCCGATACCTTCACCAACTACTTCGACCCCGAGATCGCACAAGACGCGGTAGCCGTGCTCGAAGCCGCGGGCTTCACCGTGCATGTACCCAGGCGCACCGCGTGCTGTGGGCTGACCTGGATTTCGACCGGCCAGCTCGGCGTGGCCAAACGAGTGCTCCGCCGTACCCTGCGCCAGCTGCGGCCGGTACTGGAAGCCGGCATCCCCATCGTGGTCCTCGAACCCAGCTGCGCCGCGGTCTTCCGGTCGGATGCGCCGAACCTGCTCTACGGCGACGAGGACGCCCGTCGACTCGCCGGCCAGACGTTCACCATCGGAGAGGTGCTGCAGCGCAAAGCAACTGACTGGCAGCCACGGTGGTGCGGCGGATCAGCGATGGTGCAGCAGCACTGCCACCAGCACGCCGTCCTGCACTACGAGCACGAGCAGGACCTGTTGCGGCAAGCAGGCGTCGACGTCGAGGTACTCGATGCCGGATGTTGTGGACTGGCTGGGAATTTCGGTTTCGAGAAGGGTCATTACGACGTTTCGGTGGCGTGCGCCGAAGACCAACTGCTGCCGGCGATCCGCCGTGCGGACCCGGAAACGATCGTCGTCGCAGACGGTTTCAGCTGCCGGACCCAGATCGGCGAACTCACCGACCGTCCCCCGGCGCTGCACACCGTGCAGCTACTCGCAGCGGGACTGCGGCACAGCCGACAACAGGGCCACGACCGACAACAGGACGGTGACCATGAACCAGTCTGAGACGCCCATGCTCGATGCCCTCGTGCACTATCGCTCGATCGGCCAATACGGCTTCAGCCCTCCCGGGCATCGACAGGGGCGTGGCACCGACGCCCGCGTACTGGATGCGCTTGGCGTGCAGCCATTCTTGGATGACGTATTGGCCAGCGGCGGCTTGGACGACCATCGCAACTCAGGCGGATACCTGCGGCACGCCGAAGACTTGATGGCAGCCGCCGTGGGTGCCGACGTGGCGTGGTTCTCCACCTGTGGCAGCTCACTATCGGTGAAGGCCGCCATGCTGGCAGTGGCCGGAGGCGACGGCAGCCTGCTGCTGGGCCGTGACAGCCACAAGTCGATTGTCGCGGGCCTGGTGTTCTCGGGCGTGCTCCCCCGCTGGATCAGCCCTCGCTGGGATGCCGAGCGGCATCTGTCCCACCCGCCGTCGCCGCAGGATGTCGCCGACGGCTGGGAGCGCCATCCCGACGCCGCCGGCGCGCTGATCGTAAGCCCGTCCCCGTACGGCACCTGTGCCGACCTGGCGAGCATCGCAGAGGTGTGTCACGCGCGGGGCAAACCCCTGATCGTCGATGAGGCGTGGGGCGCTCACCTGCCGTTCCATGAGGGCCTGCCCACCTGGGCGATGGACGCGGGCGCCGATATCTGCGTGGTCAGCGTGCACAAGATGGGCGCGGGATTCGAGCAGGGTTCGGTGTTCCACGTGCAGGGCGACCTCATCGACGACCGGCGGCTCGCCGCGTGCGCCGACCTGCTGTCCACCACCAGTCCCAGCGTCCTGATGTACGCGGCGATGGACGGTTGGCGACGACAGATGGTCGAGGACGGACATCGATTGCTGGGCGCCGCGTTGCGGTTGGCCGACGATCTTCGTCGCGATATCGAGCACATCGACGGTCTTCACGTCCTCGATGACGAGTTGCTCGGTGTCGAAGCCTCCCACGACCTGGACCGGCTCCAGGTGCTGGTGGATGTCTCGGCGACCGGCGTGTCCGGTTACCAGGCGCAGCAATGGCTGCGAAAGCACCACCACATTGATGTCGGGCTCGCCGACCACCGCAGGATCCTGATCACGCTGTCCATGGCCGACGAGCCCGAGACCGTCCGGCCGCTGGTGCTGGCGTTGCGCCGGTTACCCACGGCAGTGGGCGATTTCGAGCCACCCCGTGAGGTTCAGTTGCCCTCGCCCGGCGAGTTGCAGCTGGAAACGGTGCAGTCGCCGCGGGATGTGTTCTTCGGCCCGGTCGAGACGGTGCCCGTCGAGATGGCTGCCGGAAGGGTGGCGGCCGAACAGATCACGCCATATCCCCCGGGCATACCGGCCATTGTCCCTGGCGAACTGATCAACGCCGCGGTGCTGGAGTATCTGCGAACCGGCTTGGCCGCGGGCATGTACCTGCCCGATCCGGCTGATCCCGAGCTGAAATCGGTCCGCGTCACTGCCCCACGGGTGTAGAACCGCGCTCCGCTGGGCAATACACAGGCAATGCACAACGGAGGACCCGCTCCCAGGAGGTATCTGATGAAAGACCCCGTCGACCATGCCCGCACCACCCGACCGCACGCCGGCGAGTCGCTCAAGGACGGCTCCAACGCCCCCGGCCTGCTGGCCGTCGCCGTAGCCGTTGTCGTCCTGGTGATCAGCCTCTACTTCTTCGCTTCAGGTCAGCCAGGTATGGGTGGCGTCGCCCTGGCGATCGCTGTGATCCTCGCCGCTGTGGGTGGCATCTGGCTCGCCTCACGGCACCGCCGGGTGCGGCAGCGCGAGCTGGATTACCTCCAGACGCATCCCGGCGCGCCTCAGACGCCGCCCACCAGTTGACCGGGCCTGCTCGGTGTTTTCCGGCCTTCCTGCCCGGGTATCCGCTCCGTCATGACACCAGAACAGTTTCCAGACGCCGTTCCGGATGCCGATGCTGCCGAGCAGTCACGCGACCTTCAAGAACAGGCACCCGACGACGAGACCGCGGTGAGCGGTCCGGCCGGGCCGCCCATGGAGGCAACAGCACACGACTGGCAAGAACAGACGGAAGTCGTCGACATCGACCCTGACGAAGACGATCTCGGCCGAGATGCCTGACATGGATGCTCCCATCCCCTATCCCGGGCACACCGTCGACATGGCAGACCCGCCACGCGACGAAATGCGCGAGTACGTCGGTCGCGGCCTCCTGAAGCCGACGCCGTGTTGATGACGGCCGCGCCCTCCGGCAGGTGCGGGAGCGCGGCCCTGGTCACCGGCTCGCCCAGTCACTCGCACAACGTCGCATCCGCGTGAACTGCGTTGCCCCCGGCCCGGTCTGGACGCCACTGATCCCGGCCACCATGCCGCAGGAGAAGGTCGAATCATTCGGCAGTAACGCGCCTTTCGAGCGGCCGGCCCAGCCCGACGAGATCGCCCCCTCATTCGTCTTCTTCGCCGCCGACCACCTGTCGTCGTACTACAGCGGTGAGGTGCTGGCGCCCCTCGGCGGCGAGACAATGCCGGGATGATGTTTGGGCCAGAGCCGCACGGGAAATCCCTGCCCCATGATCATTCGTAGGATCGCCCGTCCGCTTCTGGCCACTGCGTTCATCGGACAGGGCGTCGAAACCCTCGTGAACATCGACTCAGGGGCACAAGCCGTACGCCCCGCACTCGACGGCCTGAAGGACATGCCGGATCCGGTGGCCCGCAATGTGCCGTCGAACGCCGTCGCCGTGGCGCGGGCCACCGCGGCCGCTCAGGTCGGCGGTGGGCTGCTGCTTGCGACCGGACGTATTCCGCGCGTCGCCTCGGCGGTGCTCGCGGCGACGGTCATTCCCGCCAACTTGGGTAATCACATGTTCTGGGCCGAGAGCGATCCCGAGGCCAAAGCCGCGAAACGCCGTGGTTTCCTGGCCGACCTGAGCCTGCTCGGCGGTTTGATTCTGGCCGCGGCCGACACCGCCGGCAAACCGTCACTCGGCTGGCGGGGCAGGCGGGCCGCTCAGCGTGCGGCGGACGCCCTCTCATCCACAGTGCCTTCGAGGACCGAAGTCGCGCTCGCCCGGATGCCGGAGTTGGGCGAGAAGGTAGGCCACGGCGTCCAGACCGGTTTCGAGCACGGCCGCGAACTCGCCGGTGTCGCGCTCGACAAACTGGAAGACGGCCTCGAAAAAGCTGCCCCGTACGCGGAGTCTGCCTACCGGAAAGCTGCCCCATATGCCGAGTCTGCCTACCGGAAAGCCAGCGCACGTGCTTCGGAGTTGGCCGACACCGCACGAGAGCAGGCAACCGAATTGGCCAGTACCGCAGTCACAACCGCAAAGAAGGCGAAAGCCCGCGCCTAGCAGGCAGGAGCCCGGGCCTGCGGGCCCGGGCTCCTGCCCCTCGTACCGGCCGTGGCCGCCTGTGCATCAATACCAGTAGCGGCGTCCGGCGACAGCATGACCGGCGGCGCCGAGCAGCCAGAAGACCGCGCCGACCACGACGAGCACGATGCCCAGGACCCACAGCAGATAGATGTTGAAGACGAAGCCCAGAATGAGCAGTAGTACTCCCAAAGCAATCATGATGATCGTTTCCTTAACTCACGCGGTTGCCCGCATCGAACTTGGTTGCGGCAGTCGGCAATCGACGACCTTCGGATTGACCCCGGCGTAGTTCAACGGTCCGGCTACCACGGTCAGCGCGATACGCCCCGCTGAGCCGCAGCTGGTGTCGCCGCCGCGGAAATAGTCGCGTTGCCACGCCGCCAGTACACCGACCAGCAGCCAGACCACCACGATGACGCCCACGCTTCCTCGCAACATGGCTCCTCCTACACAGACCGCTTTGGTCTCAGGGAAACAAGTACCCATGCGCGCGCGGTGGCAAACTAACGCTCCCGCGAATTCTCCTGGCGAAGGCGTGTCGCCAGCTCCAGAAAGGCCGTGGCGGAATCGTTTCCGGCCGCCGCAGCCCGAATTCCCGGCCAGTCGAGCTGCTCACGAACCGCACGCGCGGCGGGCTCCGGCCGATATCAAACCCCGCCGGAGCCCGCGGGCGTTACCGGTTCGACACGTTTGCCGCCGGCGCTTCGCGGTTATATCGGAGAGGTTGAATGAGAGAGGAAGCCCGATGCTGAGCTCCGATATCTCGCGCCCATGCGCGGAAGTCTATCTGCCACAATCTGATTCGAGACTGCTGATCGAAACGATGCACAGCTGCTGCCGACCCGAGGGCATGCGGGTGGCCGATCTGTGCACCGGCAGCGGTGTCGCGGCGATTGCGGCGTCCGATGCCGGGGCGAGCAGCGTGACCGCCTTCGACGCCTCGCCGGCGGCCATCTCGGCTGCCCGTGTCAATGCCCGGCTCACGGGCAGCGTGATCGACGTCCGCCTGGGGTGCTGGTCGGCTGCCCTCGAACTGGAGCCGTTCGACCTCGTGTTGTGCAATCCGCCCTACGTACCAGCGCCCTCCGACGCCGATGCCGTCATTCCGGACGCGGGCGGCCCGCCGATGTCATTCAACGCGGGCCCCGACGGCCGGCTCGTCCTCGGCCCGCTGTGCAAATCCGCCCCCGATCTGCTCACACAGGGCGGCACCGTGCTCATCGTCCAATCGGAGTTCGCCGGCGTGCCGAACAGCATCTCCGCCTTGCGAGCCGGTGGGCTCCGGGCCCGGGTCGCCGCCCGCAGGACAATCCCCTTCGGCCCCGTGATGACTGCCCGCGCCCGCTGGCTGGAGGACGCCGGCCGGTTGCCACGTGGGCGACGGACCGAGCAGCTGGTCGTCATCGAGGCGGTCAAACCATGAGCAACACTCGGCGAGACGTTCGTATCGTGCCTCGCGGCCCCATACTCGTCCAGGGACCGGTCCAGGTTGAACTCGAGGACGGCACCCAGGTGTGTTCGGACCGATTCATGGTGGCGATCTGTTGCTGCCAGCGCAGCAAGGCATATCCGTGGTGCGATGCGAGTCATCGGCGGCAGACCCGGTCCACCGCCGATGACAGCGCCTCACGAAATCAGCAGCAGCCGACCTGAGCCCGCAGGTCTCGCAACGTGCGGTCCAGTATCCGGGACACGTGCATCTGAGAAACGCCGATCGAATCGGCGATCTGCCGCTGTGTCATCGCACCGAAGTAACGCAGGTAGAGGACCTTCTGCTCGCGCGCAGGCAGGGCGGCCAGCAGGGACTTCACCGATTCCCGATCCGTGACACGATCGAACCCGGCGTCCAGCTCGCCGAGGGAATCGCCGAGCACCTGCGATCGCGGGTCGTCGTCACTGATATTCACGTCGAGCGATTGCGGCTGATACGCCTTCGCGGCCACGATGCTCTCCACAACCTGACCCCGGTCGATGTCCAGCGCGTCGGCCAGCTCTTTGATGGTCGGCGCTCTCCTGAGGTCATTGGTCAAAAATGCGGTGGCACAGGCGATGTCATGCTGCCGGTCGCGAATCCTTCTGGGCACGTGAACTTTCCAGCCGTAGTCACGGAAGTAGCGACGCAACTCACCCATCATCGTCGGCAGAGCGAACGCGACAAATCTTGACCCTCGATCAGGATCGAACCGATTGATCGCCTGCAGCAGTCCCACGCGCGCGACCTGTATCAGGTCCTCGAGGTTCTCGCCCCGGCGGTCGAAGTGCCTCGCCACCCGGTCGGCCAGCGGGCAACACCGCAACACGATGCGTTCGTGCTGGCGGGCGTACGAGCCAGAATCGCGCGGCATTTTTCTCAGCACCGCGATCATGGTGATGACGTCCGCGTACTCGTCTTCAGTTTCGTGCGATTGGGACTCCGGTCCCGTCTCCTCTGCGACGCCGACGTCTGTCGGCTCGCCCACTTCACGGGCATCCTTTTCCATCAAAGAAATTGACATGCAGCACCCTCCAGGGGCTTCACAACACGCGCATGACGTCACCGAACCGCGGCGCTAGGCAGCCGGGTACACAGACATGTCAGGTACGTGTTGAATTCCGCCTCCAGGGCGGAACGGCGATTTGCCGATGTCGAGCTTGACCGCGGTCGGCGAAACCAGAGAATTTGGCCCGGTTCTGGACCCAATTCACGCGCCGAGCAATAGCCCCTCGACCTACTCCGCTTTTGGCTAAGCGGCCACGCTGTAACAGCGATGTGCCTCCAACACTACACGCGGACCCACTCGGCCACCACCGGAATGGACTCCTTCGTTCACCGGTTAGCCGAACGGCAGATGGCTCCGCAGCCACCAGCTGAGACAGCGTTCGTGCGCCTCGGCGTCGAACACGCCGTGTGCACCATGGTCGGCACCCGGTTGGTCATCCAGCGGGTCGAACAGGTTGCCGTGCCGCGGGACGAGATGCGCCCCAGTCTGTTGCGACGAGTATCCGGTCGAGGCGAGATAGCGATCGATCAGGGCCGGCGCCACCCGCTGTCCCAGCAGGGTGAGGATCGTGCTGCCACCCACCCAATATTGTTTGCGCGCAGGATGTTCCGCCGCGAAGAAGACCGCGCGCGCCGCGATCTCAGGCTGATATACCGGCGCCACAGGGCGTGGGTGGCGCGGCAGCCGCGAGCGAACCCAGGAGAACTGCGGAGTGTTGACACCTGGCATCTGAACCACGGTGACGTGCACATCACTACGCTCGTGAAGCAGTTCCGTGCGAAGCGACTCGGTGAAGCCGTCGATGCCATGCTTGGCGCCGCAGTAAGCCGCCTGCAATGGGATGGAACGCTGGGCCAGCGCGGACCCGATCTGCACGATCGTGCCATGCCCACGTAAGCGCATTCGCTTCAACGCGGCCATCGTCCCGTAGACCACCCCCAGATACGTGACCTCGGTAGCGCGCCGGAACTCTTGCGGCGATATCGCGTGGACGGGCGAAAAGATCGTCGCGAACGCATTATTGATCCATACGTCGATTGGACCGAAGCGGTCCTCGACTTCCTCGGCAGCGCGCTCGACGGCCTCGGCGTCGGACACGTCAGCTGTCAGCACCAGCGCCGCGCCACCGAGCTTCTCCGCGTCCGCGGCGGCGGCCTCGAGCCCGGCCCGACCACGGGCGATGAGTGCGACCCGGTCGCCCGCAGCTGCGAATTCACGGACTATCGCCCGTCCGATGCCCGCGCTCGCTCCGGTGACCACGACGGTCCGGGGCGGTCGAACACTCCGATTCTGCTTCATAATGCCCGCCGGTCAGCCCGGAACATACTCCTGCGCTTTGGTTTTCAGGCCCTGATAGACCAGGTGCCAGCCGTTGGGATCGCCTTTGAGCACGGCGGCAGTCATGTCCTTGATCTGTTCATAGGTGGCATGCGGCGGGATCGGTGGCACCTCGGGATCACACTGGATATCCAGCACCACCGGATGGTCCGCGGCCAACGCCCGGTCCCAGGCCTCACCGATGCGATCCGGGTTGTCGACCGCGATGCCTTCGAGACCCATCGTGCACGCGATCTCTGCGTACGAGACCTCCGGCAAGGACTGGGATGGAACGAATTTCGGCGCGCCGCCCATCGCTCGCAGTTCCCATGTGACCTGATTCAGATCACCGTTGTGGAACACACATACCACCAAACGCGGATCCGACCACTTCGATTGGTAGCGCTTGATCGTCAATAACTCGGCCATTCCATTCATCTGCATGGCGCCGTCACCGACCAGCGCCAGCACCGGCCGGTCCGGATGAGCGAACTTCGCCCCGACCGCGTACGGCACGCCCGGGCCCATGGTGGCGAGGGTGCCCGACAACGAGCCGCGCATGTCGCCCCGGAATTTCAGGCACCGCGCATACCAATTGGTGGACGAACCCGAATCGGCGGTCACGATGGCGTTCGGCGGGATGCGTTGTGAAAGCTCCCACACGATCCGCATCGGATTCACCGGCCGGGCCGACAACATAGACTGCCGTTCGATCGTCTCCCACCAACGAGAAACGTTGTGCTCGATGGTTTCTCGCCACGAACGATCGGTTTTCTCCTCGAGCAGGGGCAACAGGGCGGCCAGTGCCGCCGAAGCGTCCGACACGATGTTCACCTCGGTCGGGTACCGCATACCGATCGCCGTGCCGTCGATATCGATCTGCACCGCGCGGGCCTGGCCGAATTTCGGAAGGAACTGGCTATAGGGGAAATTCGATCCAACGATGAGCAACGTGTCGCAGTCCCGCATCATTTCATAGCTGGGACGGGACCCGAGCAGTCCGATGGATCCCGTGACGTACGGCAGGTCATCCGAGAGGACGTCCTTGCCCAGTAGCGCCTTGGCCACCCCAGCACCGGTCTTGTCGGCGACTTCGCACACCAGATCCGCGGCTGCGCGAGCCCCTTGACCGATCAGAACAGCCACGCGCGCACCAGCATTGAGTACGTCGGCAGCCTGCCGAATCTGCTCGTTCTGCGGGCACACCGCCGGCGGCACGTACTGGGGATCACTCGACGGCACTTGCTTGAACTCATGTTCGGGCGGCGAATAGGGCTGTTCCTGCAGATCCGACGGGATCACCAGCGCAGTGGGAGACCGCCTGGCCAGCGCGACGCGGATGGCCCGATCGAGGGCATTGGGCAACTGGTTGGCGACGTTGACCTCGACAAGATAGTCGCTGGCCACATCTTTGTAGAGACTCTGCAGGTCGACTTCCTGCTGATAACTTCCGCCCATCGCGCTGCGTGCGGTCTGCCCCACGATTGCCACGACGGGAACCCGGTCGAGCTTCGCGTCATACAGCCCGTTCAGCAGATGGATGGCGCCCGGGCCCGAGGTCGCCATGCACACCCCGAACGTGTTGGAGAATTTCGCGTACCCCGTCGCCGCGAACGCCGCCATCTCCTCGTGCCGGGTCTGAATGAACTGGGGCACATCATCGCTGCGGCCGAACGCCGCGACGATCCCGTTGATGCCGTCACCGGGATAGGCGAACACGTGACGCACATGCCATTGCCG
This sequence comes from Mycobacterium sp. FW102-FHT13B02, assembly GCF_058790275.1. Classification (NCBI taxonomy): domain Bacteria; kingdom Bacillati; phylum Actinomycetota; class Actinomycetes; order Mycobacteriales; family Mycobacteriaceae; genus Mycobacterium; species Mycobacterium sp. FW102-FHT13B02. Next base: position 44,131 of record NZ_JBYTCM010000010.1, on the reverse strand, counting down.
CAAGCGCTCCAGTAGATAGTCCCCAACGGTCGTCGTCATGCCGCCTCCATAAGTCGTCTCGGCCCGTGTCGTGTTGCTGGCGAGGTACCCGATCGACACCGGGCGAAACACGCGTTTGGCCGCCCACACACCGGGTACGACAAGCAGATACATGCCGAACGAAGCAACCCATTACCGGGAGGTGGCGATGTCTGAGGTACAGGTCGCGGCACGCGATACCCACGACGAGCGAACGGCGCACCGGAGGCGCCTCGTCAACTGGGTGCTGGCGGGTCTTACCGTGCCGGGCGCATTCGTGATCGTGGTGTACCAGTACCTGCAAGTCCTCGCGACCGCAGGTTGTTCGGAGAACACATGCGCCAAGTTGGGACCGAGCCCGTTCGTGTTCGGGCTCATCGAGTATGGCGCGCCAGTGGTCGCAGTGCTCGCCATCGGGCTGTCCTTCGTGACGGCGCGCACCCGATACGGCATCGCGGTGCCGCTCGTTGCGTGGGCGCTGCTGCTGACCGCCTTCGCGGTGCTCACCTTCACTTTCGAGACTCCGTGACGAACGGCGGGTCATCATGTCGACGACCGACCGCTTCGAACTGATCGAGCCCGCGCACATCAACGAGGGTGATGTGGTCGAAGATCCTGCGGGCGGCCGCTGGCTGACCATCCAGGAGATTCAGGTGATCTCGATGAAGGGTGACGGGGTGTTCAGCTTCTACGGCGCGGGGCCGGACGACCGCATCACGGTCAGCGGCGCCCAAAAGCTAAGGCGCAGAGGGATGTGACCCATGGACGGCGATGTGCGTGGCATCGACCAACGCGACCAGCGATGGGACTGGGCGGCGCGCCACGAAACCCGGGTCGAACGGCTGGACCGCAATTGGTCGAATCTGCTGCAGGAGCTTCGCGTCGTACAGACCGGTGTGCAGCTGCTCACCGGGTTCCTGCTGACGCTGCCCTTCCAGCAACGCTTCACTGCGCTCGATGCGCATAGCCGAACTGTCTATCTGGCGACGGTAGCCCTTTCGGTGGCCTCCACAGTTCTGCTCATAGCGCCAGTGGGCATGCACCGCATGCTGTTTCGACGCCGGCGCCTGACCCTTCTGGTCAGTGCGGCGCACCGGTGCGCATACTTGGGCCTGCTCCTGCTCGGCACCGCATTGGCCGGCGTGACCACCTTGATCTTCGGTAGCGTGGCCGACCGCACGACCGGTTGGATCGCCGGTGGCGTTGCCCTCATCGGTTTCACCACGTTCTGGGTGCTCGTACCGTTGGCCATGGTGCAGTCGGACCACACCGATGCCTCTCCCCCGCAATAACTTTCGCGCCGAACGACCCGATCTCCCCCACGGTCAGGGAGATCGGGCCGTTCGTGCTGCGACAGCGACTACTGGTTGCGCCGCTGTCGCTCTTCGGCCGCGCTTGCGCCCGCGCGGGCCGATTCGGCTTGCGCCTCTTTCTTGGCCGCGTCGCGCTCGGCCTGGGCTTTGTCCTGCTGGGCCTGACCCTCACGGACCATGTCGTCACGGCCCACGACGCTGCCGGCAGCCTCCTTCAGCTTGCCCTTGACGCCCTCGACGGTGCCCTTCAAGCCCTCTTCCGGACCGCTCTTGTGCTCGCCCACTGTATTTCTCCTTTGTTCATCTCAGATACCTGCTCGGATCTGGTCCGTCATGCGATGCGGCAGCCCAGCAGGGCCTTGCCCTGCTCGGCGCCCTTGCGGCTTTCCTTTGAAGAATTCCGGCACTACCGACATACCTGCTCTGGGGCCGTCGGAAACCTCTTCTCGCCCAACGTTTCACCAAACCCGGTGGGGGTACCCGAAGGCAACAGGAGTTGATCACAATGGGAAACAGCCGACCTGACCAGCGATTACGGCGTGTACGCTTCGTGAGCGCTCGGCATCACCATCACCGATGCAGCCCCCAATCAAAAGCCATCGGCGCGATCTGCCGGTTATTCGTCAAGAACGCCGTACGGATGTGGAGCCTGCAACCCAACCTGCATTGGCCGTTCAACTCCATCGACCAGGTTGCCGCGCTGGCCCCGATGCCCGGTGCAGTGGAGGTCCGGCGCGTCCGCCTGCCGTCCTGCCCGGCAGAACTCATCAGTACCGCCGACTCGTCCGCCCGCCGCGCCATCCTCTACCTTCATGGCGGCGCCTTCCTCACCTGCGGTCTGAACACCCACCGCGCACTTGTGGCACGACTGTCCCAAAGTGCCGACGCGGAAGTGCTCAACGTGGGCTATCGCATGCTGCCCCAACACGGATTGTCAGCCGCACTGTCTGACGCGATCGACGGACTGCGGTGGTTGCTGCGCCGCGGATACCGCTGGGACGACATCGTGGTCGCCGGCGATTCCGCGGGTGGGTATCTCGCGCTGCAGACGGCTGCCGAACTGCTGCGGCGAGGTCACCCGCCCACCGCCGGCGTGGCGGCCATTTCGCCGCTGACGACGCTGAACCCGCACGACAAGTCCGCGGCCGGCAAGGACCGTTGCGCGATGTTCACCGCCCGGGCGATGACATCGTTCATCCGTTACGTCGCCGCGCACGGAGAAAAGAACCCGGCCGGCCAGCCCATCGCCTCGCCCGTCGACGCTGACCTGCAGCAGATGCCGCCGGTCACGATCCACGTCAGCAGCGACGAATTCCTGCGGCCCGATGCGGAACTGATGTTCGACCGGCTCACCGATGCCGGCGCGCCGTGCGATCTTCATTTGTGGGACGGGCAGATTCACGATTTCCCGTTGGCAGCCGGCGTCCTGCCCGAAGGCCGGCGCGCAATCAAGTACATCGGCGATTTCGTCAAACGCGTGACCCCAAGGTCCGAGGAAGACCGGGACGAGCCCGACTATCCGGCGGCCGCATCGCTCTAGGCGGTAGCACCGCCAACCCCGCGTTTGTCACCAAGCGCGGCGGGTACCCCAACCGTGAGTCCCCCATGAGAGGAACCACGGTGAACGACACATCGAATCAGAAGCAGGAACAACTCGACAAAGTGCGGATCGACCACGCTCGAAGCGGCGGTGGTCCGGCGTACCTGACCACCGCGCAAGGCGTACGCGTTCCTCATACCGACGATGCCCTCACCGCGGGCGAACGCGGCCCGACGCTGCTGGAGGACTTCCATGCGCGGGAGAAGATCACGCACTTCGACCATGAGCGCATTCCCGAGCGCGTGGTCCACGCACGGGGCGCGGGCGCCTACGGATACTTCGAGCCCTACGACGATTCCCTGGCCGACTTCACCACGGCGAAGTTCCTCATCACGCCCGGTCAGCGCACACCGGTTTTCGTCCGGTTCTCCACCGTCGCAGGGTCGCGGGGCTCTGCCGACACGGTGCGAGACGTACGCGGCTTCGCGACCAAGTTCTACACCGAGCAAGGCAATTACGACCTTGTCGGCAACAACTTCCCGGTCTTCTTCATCCAGGACGGCATCAAGTTCCCCGACTTCGTGCACGCGGTGAAACCGGAGCCGCACAACGAGATTCCGCAGGCGGCCTCGGCCCACAACACCCTGTGGGACTTCGTGTCGCTGCAGCCGGAAACCCTGCACGCCATCATGTGGCTGATGTCCGATCGGGCCCTTCCGCGCAGCTACCGGATGATGGAGGGGTTCGGGGTACATACCTTCCGCCTCGTGAACGCCGCCGGCGACGGGGTGTTCGTGAAGTTCCACTGGAAGCCGAAGCTCGGCGTGCACTCACTGATCTGGGAGGAATGCCAGCAGGTCGCCGGCAAGGATCCCGACTTCAACCGCCGCGATCTCTGGGATGCGATCGCCGCCGGACAGTTCCCCGAATGGGAGCTGGGTGTTCAGCTGATTCCCGAATCCGACGAGTTCGCTTTCCCATTCGACCTGCTCGATGCGACCAAACTCGTTCCGGAGGAACGCGTTCCGGTGATCCCCGTCGGCCGGATGGTACTGAACCGCAACCCGGACAACTTCTTCGCCGAGACCGAACAGGTCGCGTTTCACACGGCGAACCTGGTCCCGGGCATTGACTTCACGAACGATCCCCTGCTGCAGTTCCGAAACTTCTCCTACCTCGACACCCAGCTGATCCGTTTGGGTGGGCCGAATTTCGCGCAACTACCCGTCAACCGGCCCGTCGCAGCGGTCACCAACAACCAGCGCGACGGGTACGGTCAGCACACCATCCCACAGGGCACAACGAGTTACCTCAAGAACAACCTCGGCGGTGGCTGCCCCGCACTGGCCGACGAGGACGCCTTCCGGCATTACACAGAGCGGGTCGACGGTCACAAGATCCGCAGTCGCGCAGAAAGTTTCAAGGATTACTACAGCCAGCCCCGGATGTTCTGGATCAGCATGTCCGCCGTCGAGCAGGATCACATCGTCGCCGCGTTCGCCTTTGAACTCGGGAAGGTCGGCCCCGAGACCGGCATCCGGCCGCGAGTCATCGCCCAGCTCAACATGATCGATCACGAACTCGCCGAGAAAGTCGCCGCCCGGCTCGGGTTGATGGCACCCGACGAGGTCGCCGTCCCCGATCACGTAACCCCGTCGCCGGCGCTGTCCCAACTGAATACGCGGGCCGACTCCATCGTCAGCCGTCGTGTCGCGATACTGGCCACCGACGGTGTCGACCTACACGGCACCGAGCGGACCGCCGCTGCACTCCGCGCGGCGGGAGCGACCGCCGATATTGTCAGCCTCACCGGCGGCGGCACCATTACCACCGACACGGGGCGCGATCTCGACGTGGATCTCGGGCTCAACACGACCTCCTCGGCGGTCTACGACGCGGTACTCATCCCGGGGGACCGGCAATCCGTTGAGCAGCTCGCTCAGGACGGTTCGGCCATCCACTTCGTCGGCGAGGCCTACAAGCACCTCAAACCGATCGCCGCGTTCGGCGCGGGCATCGGCTTGCTGCGCGCCGCGGGAATCAATCCCGAATCGGCGGGCCTTTCCGAAACCCACACGGACAGAGGCGTTGTCACGACGACGTCACACGGCGCCGCCCTCGACGAGCTGTTCATCGAGGCCTTCATCGACACGATTCAGCGCCATCGGGCGTGGAGTCGTCAGACCGAAGCGGTGCCGGCCTGATGTCCACCGCACCCGACCCTCACACCGAGCCGGACGATGACAACATGCTCAGCCCGAGCGAGTCCACCGACTCTGACGAACTGCGCAACCGCGACGGTGACCAAACCGTCGAGCCACCCGAAAACTGGCATGGGGCAAATCAATTCGGCATGAACGAGGCCGAGGCAGAGCAGGGCGAATCCCTTGACGACAAGCTCGACGCCGAGGAACCCGACATCGGTGAGAACGCGCCGCTTTCGGACTCACCCGAACTGGACCCCGTCGCCCGAAATCGGCTCGACCAGATCGAAGGTACCGAGCCGGAGCCCGAGGACGGGACGTCGTTCTTCCCGATTGCCGATGACGACGAGCTCGCCACGGATCTGTCAGATGTTCACACCAGTGAGGAGGAGTGAGATGCCGAAGACAACCAAGAAGGGACAGGCCAAGAAGAGTGAGCTGCCCAGCACGCTCCAGAAGTCGAGCGCCAAGGCACAGCGCACTTTCGCGAAGGCGCACGACTCGGCCGCCGAGGAATACGGCGAAGGTGAACGTGCCCACCGGGTCGCGTACTCAGCGCTCAAGCACAGCTTTGAGAAGGTCGGCGATCACTGGGAGAAGAAAGACCACAAGGGCCCGTCCGACGAGCGGGCGCGCAGCGGCGGGCCTAATGCCCGCGGCCGGTCGGCCGAGGGCGTCGACACCCAGGCCACCAAGAAACACCTCATGGACATCGCTCGCCGGCTCGACGTCCGAGGCCGGTCGACGATGACCAAGGCCGAACTCGTGGACGCCATCGAGAAGGCCAACCGCCGGGCGAGCCGCAAGTCCTGAGCGACTGCGGTGCGCTGCGGCAAGCAGGCCCGGGTGTACCTGTTCGCGGCTTAGCGAATTACCACTGGCCGAGCTGGCACTGCACGTTGTACGGCGCGGTCTGGTGCGCCGCCGACTGACCGTCGACCGCGATGTCGCACGTCGAGTCCGGGGCGGCCTGGCCGCCGTGCGTGGTGCTGCTGACGGTGAAGATGGCCCACTGCGGGTCCGCCAGCGTCGTGGTGAACACCCAGGGGGCGTCCGGACCGACGGTGACCGTCTCACGCTTCAGGTAGGAGTAGGCGTCGGCGTTGTAGGCGGCCTTGTTGGCCGGCTGGTTGACCAGGTACAGCAGGTCGAAGGTGGCCGGGCCACCTACGGACAGCGTGTACCGGACCTCGTGACCGGCCGGGGCAGCGGACGCCACGGGCGCCATCAGCCCAGCGGCCGCCACTGCTGCCGCGCCACACACCGCTCCGAACTTGACTGTCGCTTTACGCATGCCGGTCATATCGACTGACGGTACCGGACTGTTACACCCTGCATCACCCGCATCAACCCGCCTGCAGTTCCAGCAGCACCGTCACCGGCCCGTCGTTGACCAGTTCCACCTGCATGTGGGCCCCGAACCGCCCGGTGGCGACCTCTGCTCCCAGTTTCCGCAACGCTGCGGCGAACTCGTCGACCAGTGGCTCGGCGACGGATCCGGGCGCCGCCGCGTTCCACGACGGCCGACGCCCCTTGGCGGTGTCGGCGTAGAGGGTGAATTGACTGATCACGAGGATCGGCGCGGCCGCGTCGGCGGCGCTCAGCTCGCCGTCGAGGATGCGCAGCCGCCACAGTTTGTCCGCCATCTTGTGGACGACGGCGACGTCGTCGGTGTGGGTCAGGCCCACCAAGGCCACCAGGCCCTGAGGATTCGGGGCGATCTCACCGACGACCTCACCGTCGACCGTCACCCGCGCCGACGTCACCCGCTGCACCAGTACCCGCACGTTTGCAGATGCTGCCACAGCACTTTGTGGTACCTGTGGTGGTCATGGACGGCCCATCCTGGCGCGGCACTCCCCTGACCCGGCGTTCGATACTGGTTGGACTCGGCGCTGTCGGCGCGTTCCTTGCCGTGGATCTCGGCCTGGTCGCGTACACCAGCCGTGCCGGCACCCTGACCCGGCAGACGTTCCTGGACGGCTTCCAACATGTGTTCGGCGCGCACCCCGGATTCCGGAAGAACCACGCCAAGGGCGTCTCGGTGGTCGGCCATTTCATGAGCAACGGCAACGCGGCCACATTGTCGCGCGCCGCGGTGTTCGGGCCCGGCGAGACGCCGGTCGCCGGCCGGTTTTCGCTCGCGGGCGGGAACCCGACCGTTGCCGACACGCCGAGCGCGGCGCGGGGCCTCGGGCTGGCCATCGGCTTCCCGGGCGCCGAGCAGTGGCGCACCGCGATGCTGAACATCCCGGTGTTCCTCGACAACTCACCGCAGGGCTTCTACGACCGCTTGCTGGCGTCCAAGCCGGCCGCAGGCACGGGGAAACCCGACCCGCAGGTGATGGCCGAGTTTCTCCGTCGGCACCCCGAGACCGCGGCGGCGATGGCCCTGGTCAAGAAGAGCCCGCCCACACCGGGTTTCGCCGACAGCACGTTCTCGGGTCTGCACAAGTTCTTTCTGGTGAACCAAGCCGGCGTCCGCACCCCCGTCCGCTGGGCGTTCGTCCCGCAACAGACGGCCCTGCCACCGAAATCCGACGATCCCAACGCGTTGTTCGACGCGCTGATCCTGCAGTTGAAAAAGGCTCCGCTGCAGTGGAATCTGCGGCTGACCGTCGGACGGGACGGCGACCCGACCGACCCGACACTGCCCTGGCCGGCCGACCGGCAGGTCATCGATGCCGGGGTCCTGACCCTCACCGAGGCCCAGACCGACGCCGCCGGCAACGCCCGCGACATCAACTTCGATCCCCTGGTCCTGCCCGACGGTATCGAGCCCTCAGACGATCCGCTGCTCAGTGCGCGGTCGGCGGTGTACGCCGGCTCCTACCGGGCACGGACCTCCGAGCCGAAAACCACTCCGGCCGTTCAGGTTCAGGAGGCCAAGCCATGACCGACCGCTTCCCCGTCCGCACCCGCGTGTTGCACTGGCTAACTGCGGTGGCGGTCTTCGCCGCACTGCTGATCGGTTTCACGATCACCAACGCGATCGGCTCCCGCGCGGCGCTCGTCGGCGTCCACATGACGCTGGGTGTCAGCATCCTGCTCATCGTGATCGCCAGGGCGGCAAACAGATTCACCCACAAAGCGCCGAAGTGGCCCGCCACGGTGGGGCCGCTGGAAGGCCGACTGATCGCCGGGTCCGAACTGGCGATGTACGCCATGCTGCTGACGCAGCCGCTCGTCGGCTGGGCCATGGTGTCGGCGTCGGGCACGCCGGTCCGGGTGTTCGACGGTCTCACGCTCCCGAACATCGTCCCGTTCGACGCCGGCCTCTACGGCGCTCTGCGCGAGGCCCATTCGGTGGTGGCCTACCTGCTGGTGGCCGCCATCGCCGCGCACGTCAGCGCCGTGCTGCTGCACACGCTGACACTGCGCGACGGCATGCTCCGCCGAATGACGCACTGACCACATCCCGCGAGCGGGCGTGTCTGCACGCGCCACGCCGACAACTCTGGGCACTATCGTCACCCTCGCCAGCCGCGAAGGTGACGCTATTGCACACCTGACGCGGCGTGTCATGCGCAGACACGCACGCTCGCGGTTAAAGAAGTCGGGCGGCGACCTGGGCGGCGACGTCGGCGATGGGCACGTCGACCTGCTCACCGGTGGACAGATCCTTGACGCCGACGGTGCCGGCCTCGATGTCACGGTCACCGGCCACCAGCGCCACCTTGGCCCCGGAGCGGTCGGCCGCCTTCATCGCACCCTTGAGACCGCGGTCGCCGTAGCACATGTCGGTGCGCACACCCGAGCCACGAAGGGCAGCAACAATTTTCGCCAGCTGCAATTTGGCCGGCGCACCGAGAGGCACGGCGTATACATCGACCGCCGCGGGCGAGGCCACCGTCTTGCCTTCGGCCTTCAGCGCCAGCACCGTGCGGTCGACACCGAGCCCGAACCCGATGCCCGACAGGTCCTGGCCGCCCAACTGCTTCATCAGGCCGTCATACCGGCCGCCGCCACCGATGCCTGACTGCGCGCCGAGACCGTCGTGCACGAACTCGAACGTGGTCTTGGTGTAGTAGTCCAGGCCACGGACCATGCGCGGGTTGATGACGTATGGCACGCCGAGGGCGTCCAGATGCGCGAGCACGGTGTCGAAGTGCTCCTTGGCCGCCTCCGACAGATGGTCGAGCATCACCGGGGCGTCCGCGGTCATCGCCTTGACGTGCGGCCGCTTGTCGTCGAGCACGCGCAGCGGATTGATAGTGGCGCGGGTGCGCGTTTCTTCGTCAAGGTCCAACTTGAACAGGAAGTCCTGCAACAGCTTCCGGTACTGCGGACGGCAGGTGTCGTCTCCAAGTGAGGTGATCTCGAGGCGGAAACCGTCGAGCCCCAGCGAGCGGAACCCGGCGTCGGCCACCGCGATCACCTCGGCGTCGAGCGCGGGGTCGTCGATGCCGATGGCCTCCACACCCACCTGCTGCAGCTGGCGGTAGCGGCCCGCCTGCGGACGCTCATAGCGGAAGAACGGCCCGGAGTACCGCAGCTTGGCGGGTAGCGCGCCACGGTCCAGGCCGTGTTCGATGACGGCCCGCATGACGCCGGCGGTGCCCTCGGGCCGCAGCGTGACGGAGCGGTCACCTCGGTCGGCGAAGGTGTACATCTCCTTGGACACCACATCGGTGGACTCGCCCACACCGCGGGCGAACAGGGCGGTGTCCTCGAACACCGGCAACTCGATGTGGCCGTACCCGGCCAGCCGCGCGACATTCAGCAGGCCGTCGCGCACCGCGACGAATTCCGCCGAATCCGGGGGCAGGTAGTCCGGGACGCCCTTGGGCGCCTGAAAATCGCTCAACTTGATAAACCTTCGAGGAATGGGTTGGTACGCCGTTCGGCGCCGATCGTGGTCTGCGGGCCGTGCCCAGGTAGTACCACGGTGTCGTCGTTGAGCACCAACAGTTTTGTCACGATCGAGTCCAGCAGGTCCCGGCCGCTGCCGCCCGGGAGATCGGTGCGGCCCACCGACTGCTTGAACAAGGTGTCGCCGGTGAATACCAGGTCGGCGGGGCCGGCCAGGGCGAGCGAAGCGACGGGATCAGCAAGCGAGACGCGGAACACCACCGAGCCGCGGGTGTGGCCCGGAGTGTGGTCCACGGCCACGGTGATGCCGCCCAGGTCGAGCTTGTCACCGTCCCGATCCAGTTCGACGACCTGCTTGGGCTCGGAGAAAAACACCCCGAACGCCAGTTGGGCCAGCTTCCCCACGACGGCCGAACCGAACCCCTTGATCGGATCGGTCAGCATGAACCGGTCCTCGGGATGGATGAACGCCGGGCAGCCGTAGGTGTCTGCCACCTTCTGCGCCGACCAGATGTGGTCGACGTGCCCGTGGGTGAGCAGCACCGCCGACGGGGTGAGCCGGTTTTCATCCAGAATTTCGCGGATGCGGCCCATGGCCCGCTGGCCCGGGTCGACGATGATGGCGTCCGCCCCGGCGCGCGCCGCGAGGATGTAGCAGTTGCACTGCAACATCCCGGCCGCAAACCCCGTCACCAACACGGCAACCAGTTTCCCACGTGGGAAACTGCCTTCATGACTCAGCCAGGACCGTGGGGACCCCCGCAGCCCGACCAGCCCCAGTACTACGGTGCGCCGCAATACGTTCCGGGCTTTCCGCCGCCGAAGAAATCCCGCACCGGCTGGGTGCTGTTCGCCGTGATCGCCGTCATCGCCCTGGTCGCGGCAGGTGTCGCCGCGGTCATCGTGCTCCGCCACAAGAACACTCCCGTCGGAGGGGCCGCCGAGACGTCCTCGTCCACCTCCGAAGCAGGTCCGACTTCGCTGCGTTCGATCCGCCTCGCGGCGCCGAACGTCGCGACCAAACCGGGCAGCTCCGAGCCGAAGGCCACGCTGACGGTCTACGAGGACTTCCTGTGCCCGTTCTGCGGGCGGTTCGAGCAGGTGTACGGCCCGACCATCAGCAAGCTGATCGCCGACGGCCGGGTCGCCGTGGACTACACCATGGTGTCGATCCTGGGCCGTGGCGACCTGAAGTCGTACTCGGTCCGGGCGGGCGCGGCAGCGTACTGCGTGGCCGACGCCGACACAGCCGCCTTCCAGCGGTTCCACGCCACGCTGTTCGCCCACCAGCCCAGCGAGATGGCGGACTCCTACCCGTCCGACGACGAGCTGGTCGCCCAAGCCAAGACGGCCGGCGCCCCCGATTCGGTGGCCGAGTGCATCACCAGCGGCAAGTACCGCGACATGGTCAACAACGCCGTCACGAGCGCGGGCATCAGCTCCACGCCGACGGTGCTGCTCAACGGCACCGACATCGGCGACGCCGTGCTGCAAAATCCCGATCCGCAGGCGCTGCTGGACCAGCTCAAGACCGTCAACTGACGGCTGGTCACGCGGGTCGCAGCCCCGACATTCAGGGTGACCTGGCACACTCGGTGCCGACCGGTCGCCGCACGACGATCAAGCGGCGAAGAACGAGCCGTGCTGAGGAGTGCGGCCACGGGCTGAAGTCGGGGCACTTGGCCTCGACCGTGACGAGGAGGACTTCGGCGGTGCCGACGAACGAACAACGGCGGGAGACTGCCAAGCGCAAGCTGGAACGGCAGTTGGAGCGCCGGGCCGAGAAGGCCCGCAAGCAACGCATCATGACGATCGCCGCCTCGGTGGTCGCGGTGCTGGCCGTCATCGGCGGCATCGTCGGTGGCGTCATCTACCTCAACAAGGATTCCAAGTCGTCGTCGGCGACGGCCTCGGCGTCCACCGAGAGCTCCACGGCCCCGACGCAGAACCCACCCGCCGACGGCAAGCTGCCGCCGTTCGTGGCGCCGGCTGGGCTCGGCGAGAACTGCCAGTACCCGGCGTCGTCGGAGCAGGCCAGCAAGAAGGTCAACCCGCCGCGCACCGGCAAGATCCCGACCACGCCGGCGACGGTGACGGCGAGCATGAGCACCAACCAGGGCAACCTTGGGCTGACGCTGGACAACGCCAAGGCACCGTGCACCGTGAACAGCTTCGCCAGCCTGGCGCAGCAGGGTTACTTCAACGACACCCCCTGCCACCGGCTCACCAAGGGCGGTCTTGACGTCCTGCAGTGCGGCGACCCGACGGGCTCCGGCATGGGCGGCCCGGGCTACCAGTTCGCCAACGAGTACCCGACCAACCAGTACCAGCCCGACAGCCCCGCGCTGAGCCAGCCGGTCGTCTACCCGCGCGGCACACTGGCGATGGCCAATGCCGGTCCGAACACCAACGGCAGCCAGTTCTTCCTGGTGTACCAGGACTCGCAGCTGCCACCGGGCTACACCGCGTTCGGCACCATCGACGCCACCGGCCTGGCCACGCTGGACAAGATCGCCCAGAACGGCATCGAGGGCGGCAGCGGCGACGGCAAGCCCGCGCAGCCGGTCACCGTGAAGTACATCCAGCTGGACTGACAGCTACCACGACGAAGGCCCGGTCACCGATCACGGTGACCGGGCCTTCTTCGTGGTAGCTCCTGCACGGATGCGGCAGCGGTGGAATCATGCGCATCGTGGCGAACACCAAACCGCAGACCATCTCGTACCCGGCGCCCGGCTCTCGGCCGCACCGCCACGACGATGTCGCCGTCGACCCGCACGTCATCGTGCTGTTCGGCGCGACGGGCGACCTCGCCAAACGCAAACTGCTGCCCGGATTGGCATATCTGGACCAGTCTGAGCTGGCACCCGACATCCAGATCGTCGGGACCTCGTTGGAGAACCTGACCATCGATGAGTTTCGCGCGTTGGCCAAGGAGGCGATCGACGAATTCGGCAGCCATCGCCTGACCGACGAGCAGTGGGAACGGTTCGCCGCGACACTCACCTACGTCCCGCAGAGCGCCGGACCGTCGGGGCTGGCCGCCGCTGTCGCTGCCGCGGAGAAGAGGCTCGGCCCGAATGTGCGCCGACTGCACTATCTTTCGGTGCCGCCGAAGGCCGCGCGGGCGGTGATCGCGGTACTCGACGAGGCCGGCCTGGTCGAGCGCTCGCGGGTAATCATGGAGAAGCCCTTCGGGACCGACCTGGCCAGCGCGGTCGAATTGAACAACTTCGTCCACGAAACCTTCGACGAGGAGCAGGTTTTCCGAATCGACCATTTCCTGGGCAAAGAAGCCGCGCAGAACATCCTGGCGTTCCGGTTCGCCAACGGTCTGTTCGAGCCGATTTGGAACCGCAACTTCATCGACCACATCCAGATCGACATTCCCGAGATGCTGGGGCTGGATGCGCGCGCCAACTTCTACGAGAGCACCGGCGCCTACAAGGACATGGTGGTGACGCACCTGTTCCAGGTGATGGCGTTCGTCGTGATGGAGCCGCCAACAGCGCTGGAACCGCGGGCGATCAGCGAGGAGAAGAACAAGGTCTTCCGGTCCATGCTGCCGGTGAAGGTGTCCGACGTGGTGCGCGGGCAGTTCACCGGCTACCGCGAACTCGAGGGTGTGGCAAGAGATTCCGATACCGAGACATTCATCGCCTTGAAGGTCGGCATCGACAACTGGCGGTGGGCGGGCGTCCCGATCTACCTGCGCACCGGCAAGAAGATGGCCGAAGGCATGCGGATCATCTCGATCGCGTTCAAAGAGGCGCCGCGCACGATGTTCCCGGCGGGCTCGGGCGTCGGCTCGCAGGGACCTGACCATCTGACCTTCGACCTCGCCGACAATTCGAAGGTCTCGCTGTCGTTCTACGGCAAGCGCCCCGGGCCGGGCATGAAGCTGGAGAAGCTGTCGATGCAGTTCTCAGCGACCGAGGCCGACGGCGCCGATCAGGTATTGGAGGCCTATGAGCGGCTGATCCTGGATGCCATGCGCGGCGACCACACGCTGTTCACCACCGCCGAGGGCATCGAGTCGCTCTGGGCCAATTCGGCTGCGCTGCTTACCGATCCGCCACCGGCCAAGCCATACCCGCCCGGTACCTGGGGACCCAACGCCATTCACCAACTGATCGCACCCAACGCCTGGCGGCTACCGTTCGAGCGGGGTTGGCGGGAGGCGAAAAAGTAGAGGCTATGGGCGCGGCGCCGCGGCCGCCTGTTCGAGCTGCAAGATGGCGGCGTCGACCATGGTCTGGATGATCTCGCAGGTGCTGAAATCGCTCATCCACAGATGCGGGGTGTCGGTGCGGTGCAGCATCGCCACCCCGTGCAGCGCCACCGACAGTGCCGCGGCCACCCGCTGCGCATCGGGACCGGGCTCGGAGTCAGGGTCCATGCCGCCCGCGACCAGCAGGCCGCGGGTCACCGTCTGAAGCGCCTGGCGTGCCGACGGGGTGATCTCGTCGACCTTCACCATCAGCACGTAGCGCAATGGAAAGCGTTGAGCGAAGGCCACATACGCACGACAGCCGAGCAACAGCCGCTCGCGTTGCGTCTTGCCGGCCGGCACCTGCTCGGCGATGTCCTGGCGGACCTGGTCCCAGCTCAGTTCCGCGACGGCGGCCAGGACGTCCTCGCGACTGTCGAAATGGGCGTACACCGACATGTTCGAGATGCCGGCCTCGCGCGCGATGCTGCGCAACGACACCTCATTGGTGGACTCTGACGAGTCGATCACCCGGATCGCGGCAGCCAGGATTTCGTCGCGCAGCAGCGCCCCTTGCCCGCGCACATTCCGCTGCCGTGTCGATCCCGCCATGCCTTCACCCTAATCGCCGCCGGTGACGAGGTGTGATGGTCGCCACCGCTCCGTAACTATACATGCGTATATATACGGTCGTATGGTGCTTCTCATGAACTGGTTGCTCAAGACCGCGCAGCGCGGCTGGGTGCTGCTGACCGTTGTGGGGGTCGTCACGGTCGGTGGCTTCATCATCGACCGCTTCCACAGCGTGTTCGGCAGCCAGCACTCCGCCGAATCCCGCACGGACAACATCGTTTCCACCATCCCGAAGTACGTCACGTACGAGGTGGACGGACCGTCGGACACCAGCGGCATGATCAGCTACGTCGATGAGCGGGCCCAGCCGCAGCAGGAGCGCTTCACCTCACTGCCCTGGTCCAAGACCCTGACCACGACGGTGCCGAGCGTGTTCGCCAACCTCGTGGCCCAGGGCGACAGCAGCCGGCTGAGCTGCCGGATCACCGTCAATGGCGAACTGCGCGACCACCAGGCCGCCGACGGCGCGTCGGCCACCACCTTCTGCCTGGTGAAAGCCGCATGAGCGGCCAGCACAGCACCCAGGGCGGCTATCCCCGGCTGATCCGCGTCCTCTCGGTGCCGATCATCCTGATCTGGCTGGCGGCCACCGCGGCCACCAATCTGCTGGTGCCCAAACTCGAAGTCGTCGGCGCACACAACGCCGTGTCACTCTCACCTCAGGACGCACCGTCCGTCATCGCGACGAAGCACATCGGCGTCAAGTTCGGCGAATTCGACTCCGACAGCGTGCTGATGATCATCATCGAATCGGACCAACCGCTCGGTGATAGCGCGCGCCAGTACTACGGCGATCTGGTGCAACAGCTGCAGCGAGACACCACGCACATCGAGCACGTGCAGGACTTCTGGGGCGACCGCATCACCTCCGCGGGCTCCGAGAGCGAGGACCACAAGGCCGCCTATGTGCAGGTCAACCTGCGCGGCGACCAGGGTTCCACCCAAGGCGTCGAGTCCGTCGACGCCGTGCGGCACGTCGTCGAACGCAGCCATCCACCGGCCGGGGTGAAGGCATTCGTCACCGGCCAGGCCGCCCTGGTGGCCGACACCAACGAGGCCGGCGACAAGAGCATGGTCAAGATGACCGTGGTGACGCTCGTCGTCATCGCGGTGATGCTGCTGGTCGTATACCGCTCCATCGCAACGACATTCATCGCCCTGCTGGTGGTGCTGACCGAGATGAGCATGGCCCGCGGGCTGGTCGCCGTGCTGGGCAACGCTCATGCCATCAGCCTGTCGACATTCGCGGTCAGCGTGCTGACCGCCCTGGCCATCGCGGCCGGCACCGACTACTGGATATTCCTGGTCGGCCGGTACCACGAGGCCCGCAACGCCGGAGAAGACCGGGTAACCGCCTACTACTCAACGTTTTCCAGCGTCTACCACGTGATCCTCGGATCCGGTCTCACCATCGCGGGCGCCATGATGTGCCTGCTGTTCACCCGGTTGAACTACTTCAACACCCTGGCCCTGCCGTGCGCCACCGCCATGGTCGTGATCCTGGTGATGGCTCTGACTTTCGCCCCCGCGGTCATGGTCGTCAGCACCCACTTCGGCCTGCTGGACCCCAAGCGCGCCAACAAGACCCGCGGTTGGCGCCGCGTCGGCACCGCCGTCGTCCGCTGGCCCGGGCCCATTCTGGTCGCGGCGACCGCCACCGCGCTGGTCGGGGTTTTGGCCCTGCCCGGGTACCGCACCAGCTACGACAACCGCTTCTACGTGCCGAAAGACGTGCCGTCCAACATCGGTTACGCGGCTGCCGAAGAACATTTCACGTCAGCGCGGATGAATCCCGACATGCTGATGGTCGAAGCCGATCATGACCTGCGGAACTCGCGAGACATGCTGGTGCTGGATCGCATCGCCAAGAACATCTTCCGGGTGCCGGGTATCGCCCGGGTGCAGAGCATCACCCGGCCGCTCGGGCCGCCCATGGAACACGGTTCGGTGCCGTTCCAGATCAGTGCCCAGGCCGTGTCGATGAACGAGAACCTGCAGTTCCTCAAAGCCCGGCTCGGCGACGTGCAGACCATGACCGACCACCTCACCTCGATGATCGGCATCATGCGGCACATGCACGACCTCAGCGTGCAGCTGGCCGATGCCACGCACGCCACCCAACTCGCGGCGCAGGACATGTCGGCGACCACCGCCGAATTGCGGGACCAGATCGCCGATTTCGACGACTTCTTCCGCCCCCTGCGGAACTACTTCTATTGGGAGCCGCACTGCTTCGACATCCCGATCTGTCATGCGATGCGCTCGGTGTTCGACGCCACCGACGGCTTCGACCAGCTGGCCGACAACACGAAGGCGCTGTCGGATGCGTCGGGGAAGCTCGATGTGGTGACGCCGCAGATCGCTGCGCAGCTGCCGCCGATGATCAGCCTGGCCAGCGACGTCCGCGATCTCATGCAGACCATGCGCAGCACCTTCGACGGCATGGTCACGCAGATGGAGCGCATGACCGACACCGCGGCGGCCATGGGCCAGACGTTCGACGACGCGAAGAACGACGACATGTTCTACCTGCCGCCAGAGGCGTTCAGCAGCCCCGATTTTCAGCGGGGTATGCAGCTGATGCTCTCCCCCGACGGCAAGGCAGCCCGATTCATCGTCACCCATGACGTGGACCCGGCCACCCTCGAAGGCATTTCGCACGTCGACGCCGAGCTGCAGGCCGCCAAGGAGGCGGTCAAGGGCACTCCGCTGGCCGGCGCGAAGTTCTCCCTGGGCGGCACAGCCGCCACGTACAAGGACATCCAGCAGGGAGCGCATTACGACCTGTTGATCGCGGCCCTGGCCGCCATCATCCTGATCTTCGTGGTGATGCTGCTGATCACCCGAGCGCTCGTCGCCTCAATCGTGATCGTCGGCACCGTGGTGTTGTCCCTCGCGGCGTCCTTCGGCCTGTCGGTCCTGATCTGGCAGTACTTCCTGGGTATCGAGCTGCAGTGGTTGGTGATCGCCATGTCGGTGATCGTGCTGCTGGCCGTCGGGTCCGACTACAACCTGCTGGTGGTGTCCCGCTTCAAGGAGGAGATCGGTGCGGGCTTGCGCACCGGGCTGATCCGCGCCACCGGCGCCACGGGCGGCGTCGTCACCGCCGCCGGCCTGGTGTTCGCGTTCACCATGATCTCGATGATCGCCAGCGACCTGCGATCGGTCGGCCAGATCGGCACGACGATCGGGCTCGGCCTGTTGTTCGACACCTTCGTGGTGCGCTCGCTGATCACCCCGTCGATCGCCGCGCTGCTCGGGCGTTGGTTCTGGTGGCCGCTGAAGGTCCGGACCCGTCCCGCCCGCGCCGCGCAAACCGTAACCACAACACCGGAATTGGAGATGGCATGACCCATCAGCCGTTCACTGACCTGACCACCGTCACGGCCGTCGACTCCGGCGTGTTCACTGCCCACATCGACGACATGTGGACCATCGGACCCAAGGTGCACGGTGGTTGCATGATGGCCCTGTGCGCCGCCGCCGCTCGAAGCAGCGTTCCTGACGCCGCCGATCTGGCCCCGATTGCGTTGAGTGCCAACTACCTCAATGCGCCCGACCCCGGCGAGGTCCAGCTCAGCACCACGATTCGCAAACGCGGCCGGCAGGTGAACTTGATCGAGGTGGAGTTGTCCCAACGCGGCCGGGTCGCCGTCACGTGTTCGGTCACGCTGGGACCCGTCGATGCGAAGCCGCCGCGCCATCAGGTGCCGCTGGCTGTCTCCGCGATGCCGGCCGAGCCACCGGCTGATGCGGTTCCCGTCACCCCGGAGCATCCGATGGGCCAGGTGGTCCACGTCGCGCAAGGATGCGACCTGCGGATGGACGCCGCCACGGCGTTCCTGACCGGCACCGAAGGCGAGCCGGCGACCCGGATGTGGTTGCGTCCCTTCGCTTCCGATGAAGTCGACCCAGATGTGTCCATGCTGTTCGCGCTGATGGCCGGTGACATCACACCGCCGGTCACGATGAATCGCGGACACTTCGGCTGGACGCCGACCGTGCAGCTCACCACCTATCTGCGGCGGCGACCGGTACCGGGTTGGCTGCGCGTGATGGCCAGCTCCACCGTCATCGGCGACACCTGGTTCGAAGAGGACCACGTCATCCTCGACGCCAATGGCCACGTGGTCGTACAGAGTCGACAGATGGCGATGCTGCCGCTGGGGTCCTGAGCCCCGGGCGGCAGCATCGCCGCGGTCGATATCGTCGCGGTCAGTACGCGGAGACCGCGTTGTCTGCGACCCAACGCTTTTCAGCGTGGGAGCCCATCGGCGGCGGGATCAAGCCGTTGATCATCCAGAGGTCCTCGCTGGTCTCGTCGACGTGGAACTCCCAGTGCGGGTTGTCGTGGGCTTCCACGTACGGGCTCAGGATCGACTTGATCCAGTGCGCGATCGCGTTGCGGCTCTGCTTGTCTGCGGCATGACGGGCGATGTGGTCGATGACGACCCGCAGCCCGACCTCGGTCTGTTCGCCGCCGACATACAGATTCTCCGAACGCGTTTCGTTGAATATCACCACGACGTAGAACCGCGGCAGCCCGGCCTTCTCATAGCGATCGGTGATGCGCGAGGCCAGCTCACGCTTGTCCTCGGCAGTGAAGAAATCCGGCGTGTGGTGAATGGTCCACAGTGGCATGGCGTTTCAGTTCCTCTCGTCGGACCGGCTCACACCGCCATCGCGAAGGTCAGGTTCTCCACAGGACCTGACAACGCCGACTTAACACCCACCGACACCTCGTCAGCCAAGACCTCGACCGCGCCGGATTCCAGGCCGTCGACAATGCGCGTGGCGATGTCGGCCGCCGTGGTCTTGGGACCGGGAATGTTCGCGACCATCTCGGTCTCGATCAGCCCGGCGTGCACACCCAGCACCTGAGTGCCTTGTGTGGCGAGCTCACCGCGCAGCGAGTTGGTCACCGACCAGATTGCCGCCTTGGAGGCGCCATACGCCGCACTTCCGGCCACCCAGGACAGCACCGAATGCATGTTGACCAGTGCGCCGCCGCCATTGGACGCCAAGATCGGCGCGAAAGCGCGGGCCACCCGCAGCGGCCCGAAGACGTTGATGTCGAACGTCGTCTCGATGTCGTCGAAGCTGCTGGTCAGCAGCGCGTCCGGCAGCAGGATGCCGGCGTTGTTGAAGACGATCTCGGCATCCGACGCAATGTCGGCAAACGCGGAAACCGAAGCCTCCGAACGCACTTCGAGCTCGACCGGGACCACTTCCGCGCGTTCATCGGTAAACGACGAACGGCCCGTCGAGTACACCTTGCGCGCTCCCCGGGCCAGCAGCTCGTCGACCAGAGCGGCCCCGAGACCCCGTCGACCGCCGGTCACCACGACCACTTTTCCTGCCACTGTCACCATTTCGACCACTCTCCCTTGCTGAATAACGATGTCGTTACTAAGATGGAAGCACGGATATCTGAGTAACGCAAGCGTTATCCAAAAGAGGGTGTGATGGAGTTCGAAGAAAAGCTGCGCGATCGCCAGTGGTCGATCGGCAATGCCTGTTCGGTGGCCAAGCTTCTGGACCTGCTCAGCACCAAGACCGTTTTCCTCGCCGTTCGCGAGAGCCTTTTCGGCACCACACGATTCGAAGATTTCGTCGACCGGATCGGCACGTCGGCACCGGCTGTGTCGCGCGCACTCAAGCAGTTGGAGGCCGCGGAGCTCATGGTCCGGGTGCCGTATCAAGAGCCCGGCAAGCGCGCCCGTGACGAGTACCGATTGACCGAGGCCGGTGAAGACCTGCTGCCGGTGTACCTCGCAATGAGCCAATGGGGTGACAAACACCTGCAGAAAGGCGGTCGCGGTCCGCTCTGCTTCGTCGATCGCGAGTCCGGCAATCGGGTTGGCGTGATCGTCACCGATGATCCAGATGCTGCCACCGTTTCCCCAGGTGACATCGAGATCCGGCTGAACAGGTAGCGAGCTTTGCCTGTCCCGGAATCAGCAACCACCATGGCATCGTTGGAGAAGAAATGACTGCGCACCCGTTCACCGACCTCACCACCGTCACCGCGGTGGGCGAGGGCGCCTTCACCGCCACGATCGATCCGGTGTGGACCATCGGCCCGAAGGTGCACGGGGGCTGCATGATGGCGGTGTGTGCCGCGGCCGCGCAGCAGGCCATCGGTGCAGAGTCCGATCTGGCGCCGGTCGCGGTGAGCGCCAACTACCTCAACGCCCCCGATCCCGGTGAGGTACAGCTGACCACGACGGTGCGCAAGCACGGGCGCCAGGTGGCCCTAGTCGACGTGCAGCTGTCGCAGAGCGGGCGGGCGGCGGTCAGCTGTGCCGTGACCCTCGGCCCACTCGACGCGAAGCCGCCGCGCTACCAGGAATCACTCGGGGTGTCGTACCTGCCGGTGGAGCCGCCCGCGGACGCCGTGCCGGTGACCGGTGGCCACGCGGTTGGCGAGATTGTGCACGTGGCGCAGGGTTGCGAGTTCCTGCTCGATGGTGCGACACCGTTCCTCTCTGGCGAGGAGGGCGATCCCGTGAACCGAATGTGGTTGCGGCCCTTCGCCGATGACGAGGCGAATCCGGACACCGCCCTGCTGTTCGCATTGATGGCCGGCGACATTACTCCCCCGGTCACGATGAATCAGGGGCACTTCGGCTGGACGCCGACCGTGCAGCTCACCACCTACGTGCGACGGCGGCCGTCGCCGGGCTGGCTGCGGGTGCAGGCCAGCTCGACCGTGGTCGGCGGGACCTGGTTCGAGGAGGACCACGTGATCCTCGACTCGACCGGTCAGGTGGTGGTGCAGAGCCGCCAGCTGGCGATGCTGCCCAAGGGTGTTTAGTCGGGTTTAGGCGCCCAGCTCCACGAGCTGGGCGTCGCCCTGGATGGTCGAGAACTGCTGCCACCACACCCAATCGGTGATCGCTGCTCGCAGGTCGGCCACGTAGGGCGCGGTGTACGCCCGGTACAGCGCCGCGGCCTCCTGCAGCCGGCCGTAGGCAGCCAGCTTCTCCAGGTGCGTCGCCCGGTAGGTCTCGCCGGTCGTCTGCATCAGCGGCCTGATCGACTCCATCCAGGCTTTACCGATCGCGGCCGGATCCGGCGGGATCAGCTGTACAGGCTGCGGCGGCAACGCTTCGTGCAGCTGCGCGTCCGGCCATTCGGCCAGCTTCGCCGCCGCCTCGGGCGCGATGACCTCCAGACGCGTGCGGCCTTTCATCAGTCCGTCGGTCGGAATATCCTCAGGCGCAATGACTCTCGTCTGCATACTGCCGGCGAACCGTTGCACTTCTTGCTCGGTGCCGATGACGACCTTGAGCGTCTTCTCGTGGAACGCACACCACGCCTGAAGCGCCACGAACGGCTCGCGGACCCACCGGCCGCGCTGGCCGGCTGGAATCCTCTCGTCGGCGCTGACGAAGATGAGCTGCGACGGTAGGCACATGCCGTCCGGAATGAACGACACCCCATAGGAATTCGCGGCGATGATCTCGCCATCGGATGTCACACCGACCGCCCACACGAAATTCCACGCCATCGCCGGGATCGAGGGCGGAGCGTGCAACGCCGCCGCAATTCGCTCGGCGAACTGCACATCCGCGTCGCCCGCCGACTTGCGCACCAGACCGGCCCGCGCCGCGGCCGCCATCGCATCACGCTCGGCCCGCGCCGGCGTCACGGGGATCGGGGCCGCCGCAGCGGCGTTCTGCTGCTGGTTGGTCGACATCGGCGCGACGCCCGGGCCTGTACCGGCGCCACCTGCACCTGCACCCGGTTGTGCGACCGGCGCGGCCGGGGGCGGCGTCGGCGCCGGACCCAACGGGGCTGCCGGAGCAGCACCGGCCGGTGTACCCGATGTCGGCGCCGCCGTACTGGCCGATGCCTGCGCTACCGGTGCGGCACCCGCACCGCTGGTACCGGTCGCTGCGCCACTAGCCGCGGCCGGGGTACCCGACGCTGCGCCGGTTGGCGGGGCCTGGTCGGGAGTTGCGAGTGAAGCAACATTCGCGGCCGCAGCCAGCGGCTGAGCGTTCGGCAGCTGGCCGAACGGGTTCTTCGAGGTATCCGGCGCCTGCTGGCCAGTTGGCTGGCCGGTGCCTTGGCCGGTGCCTTGCTGGCCGGTCGCGGAGCTTGACGGGCCGCCCGACGCCGAGGTGGCAGCCGACGACGTTGACGGCGCACTGGCCGACGTTGTCGCTGACGAAGTCGGACGCGAACCTGATGGCCCCATCGCCGCGTTGATGCCGCCAGCGGGACGCTCATTCCCTGCGGGAGGTACCGCATCGGGAACACTTGATGGTGCCACTCGGGGCTGGACTTTGCCTGGAACGGCCCCGCCGGCATCACCAGTACGATCGCCCTGTGCCGCCGCAGGTGGGTTCGGGACCGTCTTGGTTGGCTGGAGCCCACCTGCCCCACCGCTATCGCCCGAAGCGTCCCCATGACCCGTCGCGGGTGGATTTTTCACAGTGCTTGTCGACGTAGGCCCACCAGCCCCGGCGCTATCTCCAGACCCTTCGCCGTGGCCGCTACCTGCATTTGGAAGGCCAACAGGAGACCCTGCCGCCGGTCCGGCTCCGGGCGCTACGGGATTCTGAGCAGGCGGTGGAGGTGGCGGTGGCGGCATCTCGCCCTCCGCTCCGGGTGTACCCGGTGGAACACCCAGCTCGTGTGCTAGCACGATAGCGCACGCCGCAACCGCCGCAGTATTTTCGGCAAGACCAGCGGCCGTCAAAGTCTGTATTGACTTCATGAACGTCACGCCCGCGTTGAAGAATGTATTGGCCGCTGCCGCGTCCCCCGACTGCGCTGCCGCACAACCGGCGGCGAGCATATTAAGGGCTGCCTTCGCGAATACCTGACAGACCTGCTCAGTGGTCTCCGCGGTCTGATTCACCGCGTTCTTGGTTTGAACCACTGCAGATTCGGCGCGAAATACCTTCCTGGCGGCTGCATACACAGCTTCGCACGCGTCCCCATACGAACCGAGAACACCTTGGGCCGCGGCCTCCGCTAGCCGACCGGCCTCGCCTTCCCAGTCCGTTAGTTGCATCCGCTGATGAGCATGATGCGGAATCACCTCACCGTCGAGGCGATCCCCCAAAGACATCAAGCGGACGGCGATATCGTTGAGCGCGTTCTCGTCAACGTCCGGAAATGCTCGACCTTCGACAGTCTTCGGGCCGTAATCACCTGGGTGAAAACGCTCAATCGCCATGGGCCACCACCCTTTCACCACGGTAGTCCAGGATCACGAAAATCTCCTGGCCTCGACAAACGTTGCTTCGGTTCGTTGTTCGAAGAATTGGAGCAATTCCCGTGCGACCGCCGAATCTCAGCCTGCTGCGTACTTGCAAGCGCCTAGCAGCACGCCGGGCGCCCGCTGACCTGCTGCATAGATATCTTGATCACTGGGTTGATAAGTCTGAAGAGACTGGACATACGTGCGCCGATACTGCACTCCGAGTTGAATAAAATCCTGCACTATGGGATTCGAGCTCGTATGCGCCAACTTCTCTAATGAATCCGCGGTCGAGCTCATTACCGGTACGACCGCATCCGTGAGCGCCTGCTGCTCGGCAGACCAATTGCTCACAGCGATTTGGGCGTCGGTGTTTACCCAGTTCTTGAACGCCGGACTCAGTAGCAGTTGATCAAGAGTTGAAGAGATATCTGAACAGACAGCGTCGGGGCTGTTAAACATGCGCTGCGGATTGGACAAATCCCCAATGGGCGCGATTGCACCTGGTGGCGCTGGCGACGGGACCAAAGCCGCGCGAGCCACGGCCGAACCGGATGAGATGGCGGCACAAACAGCCATGATGGTGTTCTCCGCAGTCGATCCGGCGCGCGCCAAATTGTCGTCGCGAGCTGTGTAGGTGGGGATGCTATCGGCATAGGCGCGCAAGTACGCTGTAAATTGTCCATACAGCTCACGCATCACCCGATGCGTGGTCATTTTGGCCAGTGGCACCGCCTGATCGGCGGCCTTACGCATGGCCTTTCCTACCGCGTCGTATTGCGCTCGAATTTCCGGTGTCCACGACGAAGCCGGAATGGCTGGATCGCGTTGTAACCATCCCTTGTTTTCGACATCGTACAAAGTGTTATTGATCGGTCCCCACGGCGCACACGACGGGTCCTCGGTGATGATCCCGACCGGCCCCTTGTCGTTGGCGCTTGCAACATCCGACGGCGCGGCCGAAGTAGTACCGCCACCGTTGCCGTTATTGCCACCGCTGCCCTTGGTACAAGACACCGCAACCACGGCCGTCACGGCGATCACCGCAACCAACGACACCGCCCCGATGGCCCACTTCGCGGCGCCCCCCTTCTTCGGCGGAACCGGAGCCGGCCACGGCTGCTGCTGACCCCACTGCCCGCCCGGACCCGGCTGATTCTGCCAGCCACCCGGCGGCTGCGGCGGGGGCGCACCCCACGTCGGCGGTTGCGTCACAGATCGCCCTCCCTCACAAACTCACAACGCAAAACAGTCAAGACCGAAAATTACACATCAACCGCAGGATTGGCGGCATGGCGGCCAGACCGTGGTGCGGGAGAAGACGGTGGCACTGGCGCGGTCGGGCCACTGGCCGGACCGGCAGCGGCATGCTTCGTGTCGGCCTCGCGGTCCTTCTTTTCGTCCGGCTTCTCGTCCCGCTTGTCCTCGCGAGCCTTTTCCTCGTCCGGCTTGCGGTCCTCGGGCTTGGCCTGCGGGCCACCGGCTCCACCAGCAGCTCCTCCGCCGGCAGCCCCAGCGCCAGCGTCGCCCGGCTTGCCGCCGTCCTTGCCGGCCTGACCCGCCAGCTGTTGGACCTGCTGTCCGATCTGCTGGGCCGCCTGCATCGCGGTCTGCGGAACCGACCCCAGCGCCTGCATCACCTGGGCGGGCGCCTGAAAGGCCTGCATAGCCATGCCCATCATCTGACCGAACTGGCCCATTCCACCGTCAGCGCCGCCGCCGGCCTGGCCAGCTCCGGGTGCGGGATTGACGTTCTCACCGGCCTTCTGGATCGTCTGCCCGCCTGCTTCGTCCCCGCTCTGATAGGCGCTCCGAGCCGACGACACTTTCCCTGCAAATGCCTGATCGTTGGCGGTCGCCGCCACGACCTTATCGTTCGCACCGTCAACCAAGCCCGGCAGGTATGAGGAAAGCATCAGACTGACTGGATCGGCCTTAGCGGGGATGTTCACCCCCTCTGCCGGCGGCACCGAAGCTGCAGACCACGACATGGTCTCCAGGTCGACCTTCAATTCACCGCTCAACGCGTCCACCCCCACATCTGGACAGTCCCGCATCTGAGATTACCCGTACCGCCAACCCCAGTCCTGCACCAATCTTGCGCAGCGCCGTACACGAGTTTGCTCAAATCACGAGCAGCAGCAGAAACCAGCGTCAGGCGGCCGACGTCACGCGGTAGACGTCGTACACGCCCTCGACATTGCGCACCACGTTCAGCACGTGACCGAGATGCTTCGGATCACCCATTTCAAAAGTGAAGCGGCTGATCGCAACTCGATCGTTGGACGTGGTGACCGACGCCGAAAGGATGTTCACCTTCTCGTCGGCGAGCACGCGGGTGACGTCGGACAGCAACCGGTGCCGGTCGAGCGCCTCGACCTGGATGGCCACCAGGAACACCGACGACGGCGACGGCGCCCACTTCACGTCGATGATGCGCTCGGCCTGTTGCTGCAGCGATGCGGCGTTGGTGCAGTCGGTCCGGTGCACGCTCACGCCACCGCCGCGGGTGACGAAGCCCATGATGTTGTCGCCGGGCACCGGCGTGCAGCACTTGGCCAGCTTGCACAGCACCCCGGGCGCGCCCGGAACGGCCACGCCCACATCGTCATTGGTGCGGCGCCGCACCGGCATGGTGGCCGGCGTCGACCGTTCGGCGATCTCGTCGGCGGCTTCGTCGTCACCACCGAGCGTGGCGACCAGGCGCTGCACGACGTGCCGAGCCGAGACATGGCCCTCACCGACCGCGGTATACAGAGCCGAGACGTCGGTATAGCGCAGCTCGCGAGCCAGCGCGGCCATGAGCTCGGCGTTCATCAACCGCTGCAATGGCATTCCGCCGCGGCGCACCTCACGGGCGATGGCGTCCTTGCCAGTCTCCAGCGCCTCTTCGCGCCGCTCCTTGGCGAACCACTGCCGGATCTTGGCCTTCGCGCGCGGCGACACCACGAACGTCTGCCAGTCGCGGGAGGGGCCGGCGTTCTGCGCCTTGGAGGTGAAAACCTCGACCACTTCACCGTTTTCGAGCTTGCGCTCGAGTGCCACCAGTCGCCCGTTGACCCGGGCGCCGATGCAGCGGTGGCCGACCTCGGTGTGCACCGCGTAGGCGAAGTCGACAGGCGTCGAACCGGCCGGCAGCGTGATCACGTCGCCCTTCGGCGTGAACACGAAAATCTCCTGGACGGCGAGGTCGTATCGCAGCGACTCCAGGAACTCGCCGGGGTCCGCGGCTTCCCGCTGCCAGTCGAGCAGTTGGCGCATCCACGCCATGTCGTCGATCTCGGTGGCATGACCGCCCGCCGGTAAACCGTTGCGGCCCTTGGCTTCCTTGTAACGCCAGTGCGCCGCGATGCCGTACTCCGCGGTGCGGTGCATGTCGATGGTGCGGATCTGCACCTCCAGCGGCTTGCCCTCGGGGCCGACGACCGTGGTGTGCAGCGACTGGTAGACACCAAAGCGCGGCTGCGCGATGTAGTCCTTGAAACGACCGGCCATCGGCTGCCACAGCGAGTGCACGACACCGACGGCGGCGTAGCAGTCCCGGATCTCGTCGCACAGGATGCGCACGCCCACCAGGTCGTGGATGTCGTCGAAGTCGCGGCCCTTGACGATCATCTTCTGGTAGATGGACCAGTAGTGCTTGGGCCGGCCCTCGACCGTCGCGTTGATCTTCATGGCGAGCAGTGAGCTCGCGATCTCGGCGCGCACCTTGGCCAGATAGGTGTCGCGTGACGGCGCCCGGTCGGCGACGAGCCGCACGATCTCCTCGTACCGCTTGGGGTGCAGGATCGCGAACGACAGGTCCTCGAGCTCCCATTTGACGGTGGCCATACCGAGCCGATGCGCAAGCGGCGCAATGACTTCCAGCGTCTCGCGGGCCTTGCGGGCCTGCTTCTCCGGCGGCAGGAACCGCATGGTGCGCATGTTGTGCAGCCGGTCAGCGACCTTGATCACCAGCACTCGGGGGTCGCGCGCCATGGCGATGATCATCTTGCGGATGGTCTCGGCCTCGGCGGCCGAGCCGAGCACAACCTTGTCCAGTTTGGTGACGCCGTCGACCAGATGGCCGACCTCGGTGCCGAACTCGGCGGTGAGCGCATCCAGCGTGTACCCGGTGTCCTCGACGGTGTCGTGCAGCAGCGCGGCGACGAGCGTCGTGGTGTCCATCCCGAGTTCGGCCAGGATGTTGGCCACGGCCAGCGGGTGGGTGATGTACGGGTCGCCGGACTTGCGCAGCTGCGGGGCGTGCCGCTCCTCGGCAATCTCGTAGGCGCGCTGCAGGATGGCCAGGTCTGCCTTCGGGTAGTACTCCCGGTGCACGGCGACCAACGGCTCGAGGACCGGGTTGACCAGGCTGCGCTGCGCGGTCATGCGGCGAGCAAGCCGGGCACGGACCCGGCGGGACGCGCTGACAGTGCTCTTGGTGGTTTCCAGCGACCCCGGCGTCGGCTCTGGCGGCGCCGACTGGACCTGCGTCACCTTGTCGTCAGCCAACGCCGCGCACCTCCTTCACCTGGTTTGTCGAGGATAGCCCCTCAGACCACGTACAGGCTGGTGACCGGCAGCGGTTCCAGCACAGCGCGTCCACCCAAGCCGTTCAGCTCCAGCACGACCGCAGCTGCCGTCACCGTCGCACCTGCCGCTTGCAGCAGCCGCACCGTTGCAGCAACCGTGCCACCGGTAGCCAGCACGTCGTCTATGACGACAACGCGCCGGCCGGTCAGATCGATCCCGTCAGCGGGAATCTCCAGCGTTGCGGTGCCGTACTCCAGTGCATAGGTCTGACTGTGCACCGGCGGTGGCAACTTGCCGCCCTTGCGGACGGCGAGGACACCGGTGCTCAGCCGCGTCGCGACCGCGGCGCCCAACAGAAAGCCGCGGGCATCAATGCCGGCGACCAGGTCCACACCGTCGGCGATCTCGGCGAGCGCGGCCGTCACAGCCGCCAGTCCGCGGCCGTCGGCCAGTAGCGGCGTCAGGTCCTTGAACTGGATGCCGGGCTCGGGGAAATCCGGCACCTCACGGACGAGTTCGGCGAAAAGGGCATTCAGATCGTTCACTTGCTTCCCCAACGGTCCATGTTCCAGCCGGCACCCCACCGCGTGGGATTGGCGCGCACCAATGTCATGTCTTTCGATACCAGCAGCGTCCGCTGCTGGCGGTACAGCGGCAGGGTCGGCACATCACCCCAGAGCACGGTCGCACCCTCACCGAGCAGGCGCGCCTGCTCCTTGGGGTCGGTGGTCACCGCTAGGGCCGCGATGACGCCGTCCACGCGGTCGTTGGCGTAGCCGGAGAGATTGTTGCCGTTGCCACCGTGCAGGTCGTAGGAATCCGCCACGGATGAGCCAGTGGACCCGCTGCCCGCTGCTCCCCCACCGCCGGACAGGAGCACGTCGATGTCGTTGGCGCGCAGGCTTTGTACACCCACCGTCGGCGAGGCCACCTCTTGCACGGTGATACCCGCAGCGGCACACGACTTCGTGATCGCGGCGACCACCGAGGCCAGCCGGGCATCCGGGCCGCGATAACCCAGGCGCACGGTCAGCGGCTGGCCGCCCGCCGCAGTCCGTGCCCCGTCGACGTCAGCGGCGGCGAATTGTCCGCTCGCATCGACATTTTCGGCCACGGACAGGGAATCGTCCGAAGCCGTGTTCAGCCGGGCGTTGCTGACGTAAACGCCGACCGCGGCGGCGATGGCGTTCCGCGGCGTACACAGCGCGACGGCACGCCGCATACCGGGATCAGCCAGCGCCCCTTGGGCCGCGAAGATCAACTGCTGAATGTCATCAGACGCGCTCTCGCTGCGCACGTAACTGGTCGGCACATCGTCCTTGCCGACCACTCCGGTGGCGATGTCGACGACCTCGACCTTGCCCGACTTGATCCGGCTCGCGATATCGGCACCGCGCGGCGACACCGTGATCTTGCCGATCACCGGCTTGGCGCCCCACCATTTGTCGTTGGCCGCCAACGTGATCGAGCCGTCTTTCGCCACCGACGCCAGCTTGTAAGGACCGGCCGACGGGAACCGCCTCAGGTCCGCGTCGGGTTTCAGCTCCCAGGTAGTGTTCCAGGCCGCGGCGATCTTGTCTATGGCCGGTCCGTCGCCGGTCTGCAGCGCCTTCGTCACCCCGCCGTCGCCCAGACCGAGCGAGTCGTCCAGGACGTGCGCCGGCAGCAGCGACGTCGCGGCGAACAATTGCCCGTAGTCCGTGATGTCGCGGTCCCGAACAAAAGTGACGCGAGCGCGCTTTTGACCCGGCGTGCAGTCGACGGCGGCCACGTCGACGTACCCGGCGCGGCTGGCCGCGTCGAACGCCGGGAACTGCCCCGACTGCGCGGCCCACGCCAGCACCATGTCGTCACATGTGACGGGTTTGCCGTCCGAGTACACGGCACTGTCGTTGATCTTGTAGTCGAGCGTCAGCGGAGCACGTCCGACCACCGAGACGGTGCCGAAGTCGCGGTCGGCGACCAGCTGCCCGTCGGGCCCCCGGAAGTTGAAACCTGTCTGGACGCGTGAAAACGCCTGCGGCGCACCCGAAGCCGCGCCGATGACCGACGCGGTGTTGTAGGTGGGCAGTGCGCCGTCGACGATGTAGTCGACGGCGTCGGTCGAACTGCCACAACCGGACAGGCCGAAACCGGCCACCAACATCACCGCACCGGCCAATGCGGTTCGGCGGAACCGGGCGGGCATGAGGGCTAGCCCCGGCTGTTTCGCTTACCCGACGGCTTACCGGTGGGCCGCAACGGCTTGGCCCCCGGCGCCGGCTTCTCCGGTGCGTCCACCGACACTGCGCCAACAGTCACTTCGTCGCCGCCGGCGCTGCCGCGCTCGGTCGACGACTTGCGACGGTTCAGCACGCGGCGGGTGTGGTTCCTCACCAGGTCGGTGCGCTCACGCATCGACACCAGCAGCGGTGTAGCGAAGAAGATCGACGAGTAGGTGCCGACGATGACACCAACCAGCTGAACGAGCGCCAGGTCCTTCAGGGTGCCCACGCCCAGCAGCCACACCGCGACCACCATCAGCGAGATTATCGGCAGCGCCGAGATGAGGCTGGTGTTGATGGACCGCATG
Source organism: Mycobacterium sp. FW102-FHT13B02 (assembly GCF_058790275.1). Taxonomy (NCBI): domain Bacteria; kingdom Bacillati; phylum Actinomycetota; class Actinomycetes; order Mycobacteriales; family Mycobacteriaceae; genus Mycobacterium; species Mycobacterium sp. FW102-FHT13B02. Next base: position 13,097 of record NZ_JBYTCM010000010.1, on the reverse strand, counting down.
AAGGTCTGGTTGACCGCCAGGTTCGCCTGCTCGGCGAACGTCCGTCGCGTGGTGTGCTCGAAGCCGTGAGTGTTCTCCTCGACCTTGTCGAACACGATGACCGTGTCGTAGAGCGAGAAGCCCAGGATGGTCAACAGGCCGATGACGGTAGCCGGGGTGACCTCGAAGCCGACCAGCGAGTACACGCCGGCGGTGCTGATCAGGTCGAAGGCCAGCGAGGCCAGCGCCGCCAGCGCCATGTAGCGCTCGTAGCGAATGGTGATGTAGATCGACACGATGACGATGAACACCACCAGCGCGATCAGCGCTTTCTTGGTGATCTGATCACCCCAGGTGGACGAGACCGCCGAATCGCTGATCACGTCCTTGGAGGCCTTGCCGTCCTCACCCTTGGGGTGGAACGTGTCGAACAGCGCGTTGCGCACCTTGTCGGTGTCCGCCGTCGACAGCGTCTCCGTGCGGATCTGCAGGGTGGCCGAGTCGCCGTTACCGACGCGCACCACCGACTCCGGCGCGTGGCCGAGCGTCTTGCTGAAGACGTCTTCGACCGCCTGCGGGGTGGCGGTGGTGGAGACGCCCGCCACCGGCATCGCGATCTTGGTGCCGCCCTCGAAGTCGATACCGAAGTTGAAGCCTCGGATGACGATGCTGGCGATCATGATCAGCATGATCACGCCGCTGATCGCGTACCACATGCGACGCTTGCCGATCACCTCGAAAGCACCGGTACCGGTGTAGAGCCGGACGAAGAATCCGTGGCGCGGCAGGTTGCCGCCCTGCTCGGCAGCGGCGGTTTCCTCGATCTCGGTCGCCGAATCTTCTTCGGCTGCAGCCGATTCGGTCAGCTCCAGGTCGGTGTCGTCAGTTGAATGCTTCGACATATCGCTGTTACCCCTGTCCCGTCAGGCTGGCCGCTCGCCGCTCGCGCGCAATCTGCTGTACGGCGCCGAGGCCGTTGTACGCAGGCTTGGCCATCCGCGCCGACTTGGACGCCAGGAAGACCAGCGGCCACGTCACCAGGAACACCACCACGATGTCGAGGATCGTGGTCAGGCCCAGCGTGAACGCGAAGCCCTTGACCTGGCCGACGGCCAGGATGTACAGCACCAGCGCGGCCAGGAAGGTGACCGCGTTGCCCGACACGATGGTCTTGCGGGCGCGGGCCCAACCGCGCGGCACCGCGGAGCGGAAGCTGCGGCCCTCGCGGATCTCGTCCTTTATGCGTTCGAAGAACACGACGAACGAGTCGGCGGTGGTACCGATACCGATGATCAGACCCGCGATACCGGCCAAGTCCAGCGTGTAGTTGATGTACCTACCCAGCAGCACCAGGATCGCGAACACCATGGCGCCCGAGGCGACCAGCGACAGCGCGGTGAGCAGACCGAGGACGCGGTAGTAGGCCAGCGAATAGAGCAGCACCAGGCCGAGGCCGATGAGACCCGCCCAGAGGCCGGCGCGCAGCGACGTCAGGCCCAGCGTGGCCGAGACCGTCTCGGCTTCGGACGACTCGAACGACAGCGGCAGCGAGCCGTACTTCAGCACATTGGCCAGGTCTTTGGCCGTCGAGGCGTTGAAGTGGCCGGTGATCTGCGTACGTCCGCCCGGGATCGCCTCCTGGATGGCCGGCGCGCTGACCACCTGGGAGTCGAGCACGAAGGCCGTCTGCGTGCCGATGTTGGCGGCGGTGAAGGTGGCCCAGACGTCGGCGGCCTTCTCTTTGAACGTGACGTCGACGACGTACTCGCCCTGCTGTTGGTTCAGACCTGAGGAGGCGTCCTTGATCTCGTCACCGCTGATGATCGACTTGTCCAGCAGGTAGACCTCTTTGTGGTCCTTGGAGCAGGTCACGAGCGGCAGGTTCGGGTCGTCGTTGCCGGCCAGCACGTCCTGCTGGTCGCAGCGGGTGGCCTGGAACTGCAGCGCCAGCAGCTGGATCTGCGGCTGGGTGCTCTGACGCAGGGCCTTCTCGTCGGCGATGCGCTGGGCCAGTTCGGCCTTGGGGCCATGCGGCGCGGGCGCGCCCGGGGCGGGGGCACCAGGAGCCGGGGCACCGGGGGCGCCCGGGGCCGGAGCGGCGGGGGCGCCGGGCTCAGGTGCAGCCGGGGCGGCGGGTTCAGGTGCAGCCGGAGCGCCGGGCTCAGGTGCGCCCGGAGCGGCGGGGGCCGGCGGAGCCGGCGTGGCCGAGGTCTCGGACGGTGCCGGGGTCGGCTCCTCCGGGAACGGGCGCGGCTGCGGCGCCGGCGCGGGCGCCGGAGCGGTGGTAGCCGGATGCGCGGGCATGCCCGGTGTCGGCGGGGTGATCGGGGCCTCCGGCTCGGCCGGGGCGATCAGCGGCGGCATGCCGGGCATGCCGGGCATTCCAGGCATCCCCCCGGGTGCGCCGGGCATTCCGCCGGGAGCCGGAGCTGCGGGTGCCGCGGGCTTCGCGGGCTGCGCGCCCTGTGCCGGGATGACGTGCACGACGGGCCGGATGTACAGCCGCGCGGTCTGGCCCAGGTTGCGGGCCTCGCTGCCATCCTGGCCGGGCACGGTGATGATCAGGTTCGAACCGTCGATGACGACCTCAGAACCCGAAACACCGAGGCCGTTCACACGAGCGCCGATGATCTCCTGGGCCTGGATCAGCGCCTCGCGGGTCGGCGTCGAGCCGTCAGGGGTACGTGCAGTCAGAGTGACCCGGGTACCGCCCTGCAGGTCGATGCCCAGCTTGGGCTTGGCCTGTTTGTCGCCGGTGAGAAACACCAGGAGGTAGGCACCGACGAGCAGCGCCAGGAACAACGACAAATAGCGGTATGGGTGCACCGGCGCCGAAGACGATGCCACGGTTCTAGGGTCTCCTTGAGATCGGTACGTCAGCCCCGCAAAGGGTACGTGTTGGTGCGGGAATGTCAGCCTTCGGTCTTCGGCGCGCCCTCTTCTGAGGGCGCCACAGTCAGGTCGTCAGCAGTCACGGCTTCATCCTCCGTGGCCTCGACGCGGTCGCGCACGGCCAGCTTCATCCAGGTGGTGACGACGCCGGGAGCGATCTCGAGGTCGACGTTGTCGTCGTCGATCCGGGTGATGGTGGCCTGCAGACCCGACGTGGTGTGCACGCGGTCGCCAACCTTCAGCGAGTTGTGCAGGTCGATGGTGGCCTGCATCTGCTTCCGCTGACGCCGCGACGCGAAGAACATGAACGCACCCATGACCAGCAGCAGCGGCAGGAAGACAACCAAATCCATGACAGCGAAAATCTTTCGTTCTGTTGAGTCTGTGAACTCCGCAAGCGAGCCGGACCAGCCGATCGACGTCCCGCGGTACTGACCAGTGTGCCATCACGGGCGTCAGCGGCCGCAACCGGCGCGAGCGCCGACGGGCACTACTGCGGTTGCGAGGCCAGGTAGTCAGCTGCCGGGATCGGGCTGGGCGCCGAGTATCCAACCGGCAGGACGAGATCCCCGACCGTGGTCCGGTAGTAGACCTGCCATTGGTGGTAGCCCGCGAACGCCGCGGGATCGGCGGTCAGCACCGCCGCGTAATCGTCGACCGCGCGCACGTACGCGCCGGAATGGTTGTAGTGGTGCAGGGCGCCGTCCCGGTCGGCGGCGAAACCGTTGGCGGCCAGGTAGCGACCGGCCGCGAGGATGGCATCGCGCGGCGCGCGGATGTCACCGCTGCCGTATGCAGCGAACGTCGACGGCAGGAACTGCATGGGGCCCTGCGCGCCGGCCGTACTGTCGCCGTTGATCCGGCCGAACCGCGACTCGACGAGGTTGATCGCCGCGAGATACGTCCAGTCGACCCCGGACGCCGCCTGCGCCTCGCGGTAGTAGCCGAGAAGTTCGTCGGCGGGCGCCGGCGGCTGGATGGTCCACGGTGGAACGGTGTCGCGCGGCGGTGTCATCCCGAACAGTTGACGGCCGGCGTCGACGTTGCGCTCATAGGCCGTGGTCAGGGCGGGCGGGATGCGCGGTGCGATGACGGCATCCCAGTCCGGGTGCCGGGCGATGTCGCGGTACGCCGCCTGCTGCCGGTGTGCCGCGGAGATCAACGCCGGTTCGGGCGTCCCCGGGTCGCGCACCGCCTGTTCGTCGGCGACCAGGCCGTCGGCGATCTGCGCCGGGTCAGGCCCTGGGTCCGCGCTCGACCGCGCGGTGCCGGTGAGCGCAAGCACGACGGCGACGACGGCGGCCGCCCACCGACGGATCACCTCACTGTCACGATCACCAGCAGCACGACCGCGATCGCCGGGAAGAGGCCCTGTGAGATCGCCGCGCGCGCCTTGTCCGGGGACGACAGCAGCAACACCAGCGCCGCGGCCAGCATGGAACCGACCCCGGCGAAGATCAGCGCGAGACCGATTCCGCAGTGCCCCATGGCAATTGCTGCGATACCGATGGCGGTGACGACAGCCAGGAACAGGTTGTAGAAACCCTGATTGAAGGCCATCTCCTTGGTGTCCACCGCCTGTTGCTCGGTGAGGCCGAAGGTGGCCCGGGTACGCGGTGAGGTCCAGGTGAGGGACTCCATCACGAAGATGTACACGTGCAACAGCGCGGCCAGGCCGGCAACGATCAACCCTGCAGTCAGCATGAGCACTATTCAAACAGTCCGGCTTGCCCAAGTCCGTTTATCGGCGGTTGTAGGCCCAGATGCGTCCACGCCTGCGGGGTGGCCACGCGGCCCCGCGGGGTCCGGGCGATCATGCCGGCGCGCACCAGGAACGGCTCGCACACTTCCTCGACGGTGGTGGCCTCCTCCCCCACCGCGACCGCCAGCGTCGAGACGCCGACCGGGCCGCCCCCGAAACTCTTGGTCAGCGCGGTCAATACCGCCCGGTCCAGACGATCCAGGCCGAGCTCGTCGACGTCGTAGACCGCGAGTGCGGCCTTGGCCACGTCCCGGGTGATGACGCCGTCCGCGCGGACCTCGGCGTAGTCGCGAACGCGCCGCAGCAGCCGGTTCGCGATGCGTGGCGTGCCGCGGGACCGCCGGGCCACTTCCGCGCCGGCCTCGGTACCCAGCTCGATACCGAGGATGCCGGCCGAGCGAGCCAGCACCCGTTCCAACTCGGGCGGCTCGTAGAAGTCCATGTGAGCGGTGAAACCGAACCGGTCGCGCAGCGGGCCGGTCAGCGCGCCCGAGCGGGTCGTCGCACCGACCAGGGTGAACGGCGCGACCTCCAGAGGAATCGACGTCGCGCCGGGTCCCTTGCCGACGACGACGTCGACCCGGAAGTCCTCCATGGCCAGGTACAGCATCTCCTCGGCGGGGCGGGCGATGCGGTGGATCTCGTCGATGAACAGGACGTCGCCCTCGACCAGGTTGCTGAGCATGGCGGCCAGATCGCCGGCGCGTTCCAGCGCAGGACCCGACGTGACGCGCAGTGACGAGCTCAACTCGGCGGCGATGATCATGGCCAGCGAGGTCTTGCCGAGGCCGGGCGGCCCCGACAGCAGGATGTGGTCGGGTGTGCCGCCGCGGTTCTTGGCGCCTTCGAGGACCAGTTGCAGCTGTTCACGCACCCTGGGCTGGCCGATGAACTCGCGCAGCGACTTGGGCCGCAGGCTGGCGTCGACGTCGCCCTCACCGACGGTCAGCGCGGGTGATACTTCCCGGTCCTGTGGCTCGTCAGGCCCGGCGCCCTCGTCTTCGAAGCGGCTCACTTCTTACCCAACATCGACAGGGCGGACCGCAGCGCCGTGGCGGTGTTGGCGTCCGGATCGTTGGCGAGCACCTTGTCGGTGGCCTCCTCGGCCTGCTTGGCCGGAAAACCGAGTCCGATGAGGGCTTCCACAACCGGTCCACGAATCGAATGCCCTCCGACGGCACCGCCGCCCGCTCCCGCCGTCGCACCGATCTTGTCGCGCAGCTCCAGCACAATGCGCTCGGCGCCCCGCTTGCCGATGCCCGGCACCCGGGTCAGGGCGGTCACGTCGCCGTCGGCCAAGGCCTGTCGCAACGTCGGAGCGTCGTATACCGCGAGGGTCGCCAGCGCGATCTTGGGACCGACACCGGACACCCCGAGAAGGGTGTTGAACAGGTCGCGGGCGTCGGAGTCGGCGAAGCCGTACAGCGTCTGGGAGTCCTCGCGCACGATCATCGCGGTGATCAGTCGCGACTCGGCGCCACGGCGCAGCGTGGACAGCGTCGCCGGGGTGGCCATGATCTTGTAGCCGACGCCGGCGGCCTCGATCACCGCGTGATCGAGCGCGACGTCGATGACCTCGCCACGGACCGATGCGATCATGCGCGTGCCGCCTTCACCTTTGCCGCGTACTGCTTCTTGAACTCCGCCGCTTTGGCCTCCGCCGCGGCCATCCGGGCGATCATGGGCGCCCGCCAGCAGTGACAGATGGCCAGGGCCAACGCGTCGGCGGCGTCAGCCGGAGTCGGTTTCTGTTGCAACCCAAGGATTTTGGTGACCATGGTGGTGACCTGGGCCTTGTCCGCCCGACCGTTTCCGGTGACGGCGGCCTTCACCTCACTGGGCGTGTGGAAATGGACGTCGATCCCCCGGCGCGCCGCCGCCAGGGCGATGACGCCGCCGGCCTGTGCCGTGCCCATGGCGGTGTTGGCGTTCTGGTTGGCGAACACCCGCTCGATGGCGATGACGTCGGGCCGGTGGGTGTCCATCCAGTGCTCGACGGTGTCGCTGATGGTCAGCAACCGCCGCTGCAGCTCGACGTCCGACGGGGTACGCACCACGTCGACATCGAGCGCGGTGACCTTGCGCCCCGTGCCACCCTCGATCATCGAGAGGCCACAGCGCGTCAGACCAGGGTCGACGCCCATCACCCGCACGCCCACTCCTCACTACGGTCCCGAACAGCTGTTCGATAGCTTAGCGGGCGGTGGCGACAGTTCCGGCGAGGGACACGCCTCAGATGTGGGCGGGCACGTGACACAGTGGACGCATGCGGGTCGTCATCGCGGGCGGACACGGGAAAATCGCCCTACTGCTGGAACAACTGCTTGCCCGTCGCGGCGACACGGTAGCCGGGCTGATCCGCAATCCGGCCCATGCCCCCGACGTGGAGTCGGCCGGCGCGACGGCGATCGTGCTCGACCTCGAGCAGGCGTCGGTGGCCGACGTCGCCGCGCAACTCGAGGGTGCCGACGCAGTGGTGTTCGCGGCCGGGGCCGGCCCGGGCAGCGGGGCCGAACGCAAACAGACAGTGGACCGGGACGCGGCGATCCTGCTGGCCGATGCCGCTGAAGCCGCCGGGGTGACGCGCTACGTCATGGTCTCGGCGATCTCGGCCGACGACCGCAGCCTGGATGCTGGTTACGACCCCGTGTTCCTGGCGTACATCCGGGCCAAGGCCGAGGCCGACGCCGACGTGCGGGCCCGCACCGGATTGACGACGACGATCGTCCGACCGGGACGACTCACCGACGAGCCCGGCATCGGCCTGGTGCACATCGCGGAAAACACGGGCCGCGGCAGCATTCCGCGCGCGGATGTCGCGGCCGTTCTCCTGGCCGTACTGGATGCGCCGGAAACCGCCGGGCGGACGTTCGAACTGATCTCCGGGAACATCCCGATCACCGCGGCGCTCGGCTGAGCGGGTTCATCGCGCGACAAGCGGGCCACCGGCGGCCCGCCACTGAATGAGCCCACCTGTCATGTTCACCGCTTCGAAACCGTTCTCCACCAACAGATTTGCCGCGCCGGCGGACCGGATGCCCCCGGTGCAGAACGTGATGAGCAAGCGATCGTCGGGAAGTTCGAGGCAGCCCTCGGGCAATGCTTCCAGCGGCAGGTGCACCGCACTCGCAATGTGCACCCGATGCCATTCGAAAGCGCGGCGCACGTCGACGACGAGTGCGCCCTCTTCGACGAGCCGCAGCGCCTCGGCCGCCGTGACGGCCGGTGGCCGCCGCAGATAATGGCGGATGCTCATACGTACCTCGATCCCGGGTGCACGACCATCAGCACCACGACGACGACCCAGAGCAGGTTGAAGACGCCCGTCACCATGCCGAGGACCCGCAGTTCGGCGACACCGCCCGGCGTGGCGAGCGCCTGCGCCTGACGTGGCGCGATCTGCACCACGAGCAGAACGCCGGCGACGGCCGTGAGCGCGACCGCCGTGATGATCCACACTTCGGACATGCGCCCTTGGACTCCCGCGAGGGCGAGGCCGACGATGGGAACCACGAGCGCCAGCACGCCGTAGACGCGGGTGATCCGATGCAGCAGCCGGGCGGTGCCTGCACTGCGTTCGGCATCCGCGGACGCGCCCACGACTGGCGCGTATCGGGGAAACAGGCTGGTGGCCACGGCAATCGGCCCGACGAAGAGGATGCCCGCTACGACATGAACGGACAACAGCAGCGCTTGCATAACCTTCAGCCTAACTGAAGGTTATGCAGAGTCGGACGTGATCCGCCTCATGTACGTGCGAAGCGCCTCTGTCAGTTCGGGATGCTGCGCGGTGAACTCAGCGTCGAGAGCGGTCACGACGTCAGCGGCGCGATTCAACAGCGCGTCGCCCTCGGCCGTCACGCGCAAGGTGGATGCCGCACCGGCATGGGCCGTGCCGTCATCGACCAGACCTGCCTCAACGAACCCCGCTACGGCGGCGTGCACACTCTGCACAGTGATCCGGGACCGTCGCGCGAGCTCACTGAACGAGATGCCGGCACTTCCGCGAATGTGCCCCAGCAGGCCGTACTTTCGCGTCGTCAGACCCAGCGGCTTCAGCGCGTCGGCGAATGCGGCATCCCAGACCCGGCTGACCGTCAGCAGTGCGACAGTCGGGCTGAACGGAGGCGGCTGGGACATGCTCGGCACGCTACCGCCGAAGCGGTTATTCCTCGTCGAGCTGTGCGGCGACGTCGTCCGGGATGTCGACGTTGGTGTAGACGTTCTGCACGTCGTCACTGTCCTCGAGCGCGTCGACCAACTTGAACACCTTGCGGGCGCCCTCGAGGTCGACCTGCACCGACACCGACGGCTGGAAGCCGGACTCGGCGGAGTCGTAGTCGATACCGGCGTCCTGCAGCGCGGTGCGCACCGCGACCAGGTCGGTCGGCTCGCAGATGACCTCGAACGCGTCACCGAGGTCGTTGACCTCTTCGGCGCCGGCGTCCAGGACGGCCATCAGCACGTCGTCCTCGGTCTGACCGTTCTTCTCCAGGGTGATGATGCCCTTGCGGGAGAACAGGTAAGACACCGAACCGGGGTCGGCCATGTTGCCGCCGTTGCGGGTCATCGCGACGCGGACCTCGCCGGCGGCGCGGTTGCGGTTGTCGCTCAGGCACTCGATGAGCACGGCGACACCGTTGGGGCCGTAGCCCTCGTACATGATGGTCTGCCAGTCGGCGCCGCCGGCCTCTTCGCCCGCGCCACGCTTGCGGGCCCGCTCGATGTTGTCGTTCGGGACCGAGGTCTTCTTGGCCTTCTGGATAGCGTCGTACAGCGTCGGGTTGCCGCCCGGATCACCACCGCCGGTGCGTGCCGCCACCTCGATGTTCTTGATCAGCTTGGCGAACTCTTTACCTCGGCGCGCGTCCTTGACGGCCTTCTGGTGCTTGGTTGTCGCCCACTTGGAATGGCCGCTCATGCGTGTACGCCCTCTTTCTGGTGAAACTTCGATTGACCAGTTTACGTGGGCGGGATAGCGGGCCCGACAGGCCTGGTCAATCGCAGAAACAGACGTTACTTCTTGGCCGGTACGGCCAGGTTGTAGACGGTGTCGGACCCGACTTTCATGGGCGCGAAGTTGGCACTCACCCAGTCCGCGATGTCGCTGTGCGCATCAGCGCCCCAGTGCCCCTTGTTGTCGGAGACGATGTAGTACGCCACCTCGTGGCCCGCCACATATGACTGGAACTGCTGCAGCGTCGGGACCGGGTCACTGCCGCCGAATCCACCGATCGCGATGACGGGCGTGCGGGTGTCCAGCTCCAGGCCGGCGGCCGGCGACGACCGGTCGATCGCGGCGGACCACTTCGTGGTGGTCGCCTTGAGCAGCGCGTTCAATTGGGGGTTGGCGTCCCGCTGACCCCAGCCGCCGTGCCCCTTGTCGTCCTTGTCCGCCGGGCCGACGGACGGTCCGCCGCCGAGATGCGGCTGGCCGAAGGTCGCGAGCGAGTAGGCCACTGATCCCCCGACGGCGCCGAACATCGCCAGTGCCAGCGCCAGCGTCGCCATGCGCTTGCGGTTGTCGCCGCCCGACCAGATCAGTGCGGCGGCCCCGGCAACCGCGGCGGCCAGGAGCACCCAGCGCAATGCGGGCAGCCATTCGGCATTGCGGTCCAGGATCACAAAACCCCACACCCCACTGGCCAAAAGCACTGTCGCCAAACCGATCCGGTGCAGCTTGGAATCCCGGCGGCGCCAGAACTCGACGACGAAGATCGCGAACATCGCGGCCATCGCCGGAACCAGCGCGAGGCAGTAGTACGGGTGCACGTTGGTCTTCATGAAGCTCAGCACCAGGCCGACGCTCACCAGCCAGCCGCCGAACAGGAGTGCGCCGGCACGGACCAGATCGGTGCGGGGTGCGCGTCCACGGGAGATCAAGACGAGCACCGTGGCCAGGAGCGCGGCCGGCACCAGCCAGCCGATCTCGAAGCCGAACTCGCCGGTGAACAGTCGCGGCAGGCCCTGAGTCTGATCGCCCATGCCAAACCCGTGATGCCCTGCCGTCTTGATCGCCTCGCCGGCGGCGTGACCCGCGTGCTCACCGGTGAGGGTGTGCACCATCGACGGCTTGTCGGGGTCGATCCTGCCCATGTGGTTCTTGCCGAGCACGCGACCAAACCCGTTGTAGCCCAATACCAGATTCATGAAGCTGTTGTCGGTCGAACCCGCCATGTACGGGCGCGACGACGCCGGCCACAGGATCGTCAGCACCACGAACCAGCCGGCGGAGGCCAGCAGCGCACCCAGCGCGCCCAGCAGGTGCCACAGCCGGCTGCGCAGCGCTACGGGCGCGGCGATCAGGTACGTCAGCCCGAGGGCCGGCATCACCATCAAGCCTTCGAGCATCTTGGCCAGGAACGCGAACCCGAGGGCGACACCGGCCAGCGCCATCCATTTGGCGCCACCGCGGCGAGCCGCGTCGTCGACACCGCGGCGAGCCGCGTCGTCGACACTGCCGTGGACCGCCCGGACGGTGAAGTAGGCCGCCAGCGTCATCAGCAGCACCATGGCCGCATCGGGGTTGTTAAAGCGGAACATCATGGCGGACACCGGAGTCAGTGCGAGCACCGCCCCGGCGAGCAGACCGGCTGCCGGACCACTGATCCGTCGCACCGAGGCATAGAGCAGCCACACCGAGCCGACCGCCATCAGCGCCTCGGGGATCAACATGCTGGCGCTGCTGAAGCCGAAGATCTGGCCGGACAGCGCCATGACCCACTGCGATAGCGGCGGCTTGTCCACCGTGATGACGTTGTGCGGGTCGATGGACCCGAACAGCAGCGCCTCCCAGTTTTGCGAGCCGGCCCATACGGCGGCCGCATAGAACTGGTTGCCCATGCCGTTGACGGTGATGTTCCACAGGTAGCCGGCCGCGGTGACGACCAGCAGCAGAGCCAGCGCGGCGCGCTCCCCGGTCTTGGTCGCGAGACTCCAGCGCCGTGGCGCCGCGGTCTCCGGCTCGGCCGCCGGGGCGTCGAGGACGGCAGCGGATGTCGTAGTCACCCGACCATTAAGGCAGCTCCAGCTATGGCCTAGCTGTGAAGCCGGCGAGCCACCGCTATGACTTGCCGACCGGTACGCAGTTCATGAATCTGCTCACAATCAGCAGATTTACCCCCGGCATATCCAGTGAACATTCGTACACTCATTTCATGGACGACCCCCTCGCCAGCGAAGCCGGCACCCTTGCCGCTCTCGGCCTGAATGAGCTGGGCGGCGCCGTCGACGGCATCCACCAGGTCCAGCGCGCCATCTCCGAGCGCGTGTTCCGGCTGGTGGGTTTCGGTGTCGGTCCGGCGGCCAAGCCCGTGAAGGTCGTCTACGACGCCATCACCGACGGCGTCTACTCCACCATCAGTCACACGATGACGACGGCGGCGCCCCTCGCCGGCAAGGCGGTACACGGACAAGTCACAGGCAAGCTGTCCGACCGGCCCGGCAGTGCCCGGGCGCTCGCGGCACTGCAAGGTCTGATCGGCGACAAGCTCCACGAGCAGGGCTCTGTGCTGGCGACCACGATGTCGGTGCGCGTCGACGGCCGGCCCGTCGCACTCGACACCGACAGCCTGCGGGCCGCCTACCCTGCTCTCTCGGGCGACGTCGTCGTCTTTCTCCACGGCTTGATCGAGACCGAGGCATTCTGGGCGCTCGGCAAGCGGCCGACCTACAGCCAGCGCCTCGGAGCCGACATCGGCATCACCGGCGTGGAGATCCGCTACAACACCGGTCTGCACATCTCCGACAACGGCCTGCTGCTTGCCGACCTGCTGGATAAATTGGTGGCGGCGTGGCCGGTGCCGGTGACCTCGATCTCGCTGGTCGGCCATTCGATGGGCGGCCTGGTGATCCGCTCGGCCTGCGCGGTGCCCGACCGGGCATGGGTGGACCAGGTGCGCACGGTCGTCACGCTGGGCACACCGCACACCGGCGCACCGCTGGAGAAGGTCGTGCACTACGGGTCGGCCGCACTCAGCGCGCTGCCGGAAACCCGGCCGTTCGGCAGCCTGCTGCGGCGCCGCAGCACCGGAATACGCGACCTGCGGTTCGGCTCGCTCGACGAACGCGACTGGCGTGACCGGGAGCCGGATGCCCTGCGCGCCGCAGCACCGATCGAGATACCGCTGCTCGACGGGGTGTCGTACTACTGCGTGACCGCGACCCTGGCCCGGACGCCGGCCAACCCGATCGGCTGGGTGCTCGGCGACGGACTGGTTCAGGTGCGCAGCGCGCGCGGCCGAAGCAGGAAGCGGGACATGGGGTTCGACCGCGACAATCACCTGCACCTGCCGGAGGCGCATCACTTCACGCTGCTGAACGACGAGCGGATCTACGAGCGCCTGCGCGTCTGGTTGGCGTGATTTGTGCACGACGATCCGCGGTCAGTGGCTGTTGCGTTTTGTGTTGCGTGGTTGATGCACTCGGGTTTTGAGTGGGGTCGCGGCGTGTCATCTTCGGTTAG